>DASPRN010000032.1:0-5641 GCA_035624425.1 Gaiellaceae bacterium | reverse complement strand
GTCGCCTGCCTCGACGCGGGCGACGTCCGCGCTGTCGACCGAGCGGCGCACCAGCTCCTAGAGGTCGTAGCCGTTCCGCTGCTTGAACGTCGCGCCCTGCGTCTGGCCGTGGTCGGACAGAACCACGATCACATACGGCCGCGATGCGTACCGGCGGGCGCGGTCGATGCGGCCGAACTGCTGGTCGAGCTTGCGCAGCGCCTCCATCGTGTCGCTGCGCTCGAGGCCCGAGTGGTGGGCGACCTCGTCGTAGCTCGAGAACGTGGCGTAGACCGCCGGCCGGCCCTTCATCATGTCCGTGAGGACGCCGTAGACGATCAGGTCGCGGACAACCACGCACAACGCCGCGCGCAGGAACGGATAGATGCCGCCCCGGTGGCCGCGCGGCTCCACGTCGCGCCGCCGTTCCTTCGCCGCCGAGACCACCTCGATGATCACCTCCCACCCGAAGAGCACGAGCGAGCGCAGGACGTTGAAGCCGTTGGCGAAGAAGGCGCGGTAGCCGGGGTTGGCGTGCCGCTCGGCCTCGCTCCGGCTGGCGGTCAGGATCACGTGGTCGGCCTCGCCGGAGAGGAGGTTGCCGCGGCTGGCTCCGCCGTTCGCCAGGAGCCCTCGCCCGCACAGGTGGCGCCGCTCGATCTCGGCGCAGTCGGCGGGCGCCGAGCACACCATGATCGTCGCGGTCTCCTTCTCGACCCAGCGGAAGGCCGGGATGTCGTCGTTCGAGCCGAGCAGAATTCCCGCCTGGCTCGCGCCGGTCTGGGACGAGAGGTCGGTTTCCCACTCGGCGAGACGGTGAGAGCCCTCCTCGAGCCAGCGCCCCATCGTCGGGGCGCTGCCGTTGCGGATTGCCCGCTGGAGAACCGGCAGCGCGAGGCCGTCGATCTCCAGGAAGAGGATCCCCGGCACGTCCGTCTCCTCTCGATCCTTCGAGCGGCGCGCGATGCGCTGGATCACCCGCAAGGAATAGGTGTCGTCGTCGTTCGTGCCGAGCACGACGTTCAGCACGACGCCGACCGCCGCAGCCGCCAGCGCGACCCCGAGCGCAGACCAGAACGAGCTGACGGCCAGGTCGCCGTTCGTGATGCTGTCGACCGCGAGCAGGATCGCCGCGTCGAGCGCGAGCACGACGAGGAAGCCCAGCAAGGCCATGAACGGCAGCTCGATCGCGGCGACGAGCGGAGGCAGGATCGCGTTCAGGACAGCGATCGCGGCGGCCGCGACCACCGCGCCGCGGTAGTCGTTTACGGCGGCGCCCGGAACCAGCCCGGCGGCCACGAGCAGCGCCACCGCCGAGAGCGCCCAGGCGAGCAGCAGGCGGAAGACGTTGAAACGCGGCCGTCCTGCGCCCCAGGTCGGCCGCTCGCCGTACTCTGGCTGCGCAGCGGTGTTCGCCATCCCCGGGCCGATTGTTCTCACCGTCGCCCGTGGACGCGTCATCCGTACGGGACGAAAGAAGTCATCCGCGCAGGCAGCAGGCGGCGTTGGACGCCTCGTCCCGAACGGATGATGCCGCGCGGCAGCGTAGGAGCGTCAATGGCGTAGTCCAATCAAAGGAGGCAACCATGTGGTGGGGGATCGGCTTCGGCGCGTTTCTCTACTTGCTGATCTTGTTCACGCTAGGCCTGATGACCCTGAGGAAGGGGCACTGGGTGATGTTCCTGCTCGGCATCGTGCTCCCGATCTTCTGGATCATCGGCGCGCTGATCCCTCCGAGAACAGCCGCGGCCTGACCGATGTGCCGCTGGATCGCATATTCAGGGTCGCCGCTCAGCCTCGAGGACCTGCTCTACCGGCCTGTGAACTCGCTCATCGACCAGAGCCTCCACTCGCACCTCGGCGCGGAGACGACGAACGGAGACGGCTTCGGCGTCGGCTGGTACGGCGACCAGCACACCCCGGGCGTCTACCGCAGTGTCGAGCCGGCCTGGAACGACCGCAACCTCCGCAACCTGGCGGCCCACATCCGGTCGCCGCTCGTCCTCGCGCACGTCCGGGCCGCGATCGGGTCGGCGGTGCAGGAGACGAACTGCCACCCGTTCTGCTACGGGAACTGGCTGTTCATGCACAACGGGTTCATCGGCGACTTCCACAAGGTGAAGCGCGACCTCGTGCTTGCGGTCGACCCGTCGCTGTACCCGTCGATCGAGGGCTCCGCCGACACCGAAGTCTTCTTCTACCTGGCGCTGACGTTCGGGCTCGAGGACGATCCCCCCGCGGCCGTGGCGGCAGCGGTCGGCGTGATCGAGGACGTCGGCCGGAAGCACGGAGTCGAGCACCCGATCCAGATGACGGTCGCCACGACCGACGGCACCAGGCTCTGGGCGTTTCGTTACTCGAGCCAGCGCGACTCGAGGTCGCTCTTCTACTCGACCGACGTGCCGACCGTACGGGCTTTGCATCCCGAGGTCGAGATCCTCGCCAAGGTCTCCGAAGAGTCGCGGCTCGTCGTCTCCGAGCCGTTGCGCGACCTGCCGGGTGCCTGGAACGAGGTGCCGGAGTCGAGCTGGGGCGTCATCCAGGAAGGCCAGGACGAGCTGCATCCGTTCAAGCCGAAGGCGCCCGCGAAGCAGGTGGCCGTCAGCGCGGATGCATAGGAGCGCGGCCGCGTGCTGATCGTCGTTGCCTTCCTCCTCCTCTTCCTGCTTCCCTCGCCGTGGAACCTGGTCGGCTTCCTCGTCGCAATACCGCTCTGGGTGATCGAGCTGCTGGCATGGAACCGGACGGTCAAGCACCGGAAGAAGGCGGTGGGCGCACAGACGCTGATCGGCACGGAGGGTGTCGTGAGCGCGCCGTGCCGGCCGGTCGGCCAGATCCGGCTGAACGGCGAGATCTGGGAGGCGCGTTGCGAGGCCGGCGCGTCGCCCGGCGACCGCGTGCGAGTGGTCGGCCGTGACGGCCTCACGCTGATCGTCGAGGCGCCGGCCGTAACGGCCTCCGTGGACGATCGGCCCGCCGGCGCCGCCTGAGATGGCGACGACACCCGCTGACCCCGCGGGCGGGGTGCCCGCGGGGCCGCCCGGCTTCCACCTGCTCGCCAAGCCGACGGGCGCCATCTGCAACCTCGACTGCGCCTACTGCTTCTTCCTCTCGAAGGAGATGCTCTACCCGGGCAGCCGCTTCCGGATGGCGGACGAGGTGCTGGAGGCCTACATCCGCCAGCTGCTCGAGGCCCACCGCACGCCGGAGGTGACCGTCAACTGGCAGGGCGGGGAGCCGACGCTGATGGGGCTCGACTTCTTCCGCCGCTCGGTCGAGCTGGCCCGCTTGCACGCAAACGGGAAGCAAGTCCAGTTCACGATCCAGACGAACGGGACGCTGCTCGACGACGACTGGGCGGCGTTCCTTGCCGAGGAGGGCTTCCTCGTCGGGATCTCGGTCGACGGCCCGCCCGAGGTGCACGACGCCTTCCGCGTCGACAAGGGCGGCAAGGGAAGCTTCGAGCGCGTGCTGCGCGGGCTCGACGCCCTGCGCGCCCGCGGCGTCGAGTTCAACACGCTGACGACGCTGCATTCGGCGAACGCCGGGCGGGGCGTCGAGGTCTACCGCTACCTCCGTGACGAGTGCGGCTCGCGCTTCCACCAGTACATCCCGATCATCGAGCGCGTCGAAGAGACCGAGTCGTGGACCTCGTGGCGCGACCGCCCGCTCTACACCCAGACGGGCTCGACGGTGTCCTCGCGCTCGATCACGGCCGAGCAGTACGGCCGCTTCCTGATCGAGGTCTTCGAGGAATGGGTGCGCCGGGACGTCGGCGAGGTATTCGTCCAAATGTTCGACGTCGCGCTCGCCAACTGGGCCGGCGAGCCGCCGGGCCTCTGCATCCACTCCGAGACCTGCGGCCTCGCGCTCGCGCTCGAGCACACCGGCGACCTCTACTGCTGCGACCACTTCGTCGAGCCGGAGTACAGGCTCGGCAACATCCTGCAGACGCCGATGGCCGAGCTCGTCGCCTCGGAGCGGCAGCGGCAGTTCGGGCTCGACAAGCGCGAGACGCTGCCCAACTACTGCCTGCAGTGCGACGTCCGGTTCGCCTGCCACGGCGGGTGCCCGAAGGACCGTTTCATCGAGACCCCGGACGGCGAGCCCGGCCTCAACTTCCTCTGCGCCGGCTACAAGGAGTTCTTCCACCACGTCGACCGGCCGATGCGGATCATGAGCGCCCTGCTCGCCCGGAACCGGGCGCCCTCGGAGATCGTGCAGCTCTACGCCGCCGAGGACTCCGGGCGCAGCCGAAACGATCCGTGCACCTGCGGGTCGGGACGCAAGTGGAAGCACTGCCACGGCGCCGCCGGCGTGACCCACTCTCGCTAGCCGCAGATGTCCGCGTGGTCGCTCGCAGTCGTCGCGGTGATCGTTCTTGCCTACGCCCTGGTCTCGCGGGGTCTCGGCCGGACGCCGGTCACCGCCGCGATCTTCTTCCTCTCCGCCGGGCTGGTGTTCGGCAGGCTCGGCTGGATCGATTTCGGCGCCGGCAGCGAGACCGTCCGGTTGCTCGCCGAGGCGACCCTGACTCTCGTGCTCTTCGCGGATGCCTCTCGAATCGACCTCGCGGCGCTCAAGCAGGAATACCTCGTCCCCGTGCGCCTGCTCGGGATCGGACTGCCGCTCACGATCGTCACAGGTTGCGCGCTCGCGGTCGTGCTCTTCCCGTCGTTCAGCTTCGGAGAGGCGCTGCTGCTCGCGATCATCCTCGCTCCGACCGACGCAGCGCTCGGACAGGCCGTCGTCACCGACCCGCGCCTGCCCTCACGGATTCGGCAGGGGTTGAACGTCGAGTCGGGCCTGAACGACGGCATCTGCGTGCCGCTGCTCTTCATCGCCCTTGCGCTCAGCGACGCGGAGGCGCACACGAAGAGCGCGCAGGGCGCCGTCCGCCTCGTCGCGGAGGCCATCGGATACGGCGTGCTCTTCGGCGTCGTCTGCGGCGCCGCCGGCGCGATCCTGCTCCGACTGGCTCGCGAGCGTGGTCTCGCGGAGGCCTCGTGGATCCCGGTCGTGCCGGTCGCGACGGCCGCGCTCTCGTACGGCCTGGCCGCGCCGCTCGGAGGGAGCGGCTTCATCGCGTCCTTCGTGGCCGGATTCACGTTCGGTGCGCTCCGCCGGGACCCGGAAGAGGCGCCCTCCCTGCTCGAGGACCTGGGCGACCTCGCGAGCGCGGCCACGTTCATCGTCTTCGGGGCGGTGTTCGCCGGCCCGTTCCTGGCGCACCTGAGCTGGAACGCGGTCCTCTACGGCCTGCTCAGCCTCACGGCAGTCCGGATGCTGCCGGTCACGGTCGCGTTCGCACGAACGCACGCGCGCCCGCAGACGGTGGCGTTCATGGGGTGGTTCGGGCCACGAGGCCTCGCCTCGATCGTCTTCACCGTGATCGTCATGGACGAAGCGAACCTCCCGGGCATCACGACCATCACGGTCGCGGTCGTGTTCACGGTCGTCCTCTCGGTGTACGCGCACGGCCTCACGTCGAGGCCGCTGACGGGACGGTACGCATCGTGGTTCCGGGCCCATCCCAGCGACAGGAAGCCGCCGATGGAGGGGGTGCACGCACCGCCGCAGCGGTGGCGGCACCGGACCGCCGCCGCCGCTCAGAGGCGCGGGTAGGAGATCACGAGGCCGAGCGCGACGGCGAGCAGCACCA
>DASPRN010000022.1:0-13548 GCA_035624425.1 Gaiellaceae bacterium | reverse complement strand
CACTCGCGGCAGGCGCTCGCCGCCGAGATCCGCTCGTTCGGGGTCGAGCTCGAGGACGAGGAGCTGCAGACGACGCCGATCGCCGCCGCGCACGCGCTGGCCGGCAAGCGCGTCCTCGCCCTGACGATGCCGGCGATCGTCGAGGACCTCGAGGGCATCGAGCTGGTCGGCGAGGGAGCCGACGCGGTGCTCCTCGGCGGCGCCGACGAAGGCTTCGAGACCAACCGTGTCTTCAGCTACTACAACCTCGCGCGCGCCTTCGCCGAGCTGCAGGAGGGCGCCGAGCTCTACTGCCTGCACAAGAACCGCTGGTGGCAGACCTCGCGCGGCGCGATGCTGGACGCCGGCGCCTACGTCGCGGGGCTCGAGTACGCGGCCGAGACGGAGGCGACCGTGCTCGGCAAGCCGAGCGCCGCCTACTTCGCCGCCGCGCTCGAGGCGCTCGACTACGAGCCCGGGCAGACCTGGATGGTCGGCGACGACGTCGAGGCCGACATCGGCGGCGCCACCGCGTTCGGCCTGCGCAGCGTCCTCGTGCGCACCGGCAAGTTCCGCGAGGAGGCGCTCGAGGAGGCGACCGTCAAGCCCGACGGCGTGATCGACTCGATCGCCGGGCTCCCGGCCTGGCTGGAGGACCACTGATGAGGCGGCGCTTGCGACGCCGTCCTCAGGACGCTCGAGCTTTGCTCGTGCGTCCGTCGGAAATGACCGGTCGATGCGCTGGTCGTCAGGGCTGACGCTGTGCGGGTGGGTGTGGACCTGATCGAGATCGCGCGGATCGCGCGCGTGCTCGAGCGCCACCCGGGTTTCCGCGAGCGCTGCTTCACCGAGCGGGAGCGCGCGTACTGCGACTCCAAGCCGAACCCGCCGCAGCACTACGCCGCGCGCTTTGCGGGCAAAGAGGCGGTCGGCAAGGCGCTCGGCTCGGGCATGAACTTCAACTGGCACGAGGTCGAGATCGCCGGCCGGCCGAAGCCCGGCGTGACGCTGAGCGGCAAGACGAAGGCGTGGGCCGAGCGCGTGGGCGCCGGGAAGATCGATCTCTCGATGACCCACTCGCGCGAGCTCGCCCAGGCGGTTGCTCTCGTCGCCGATGCTTGAACCGCTCTACACCGCCGAGGAGATGAAGCAGGCCGAGGCGGGCCACGACGTCGACCAGCTGATGGCTCGGGCCGGCCGGGTCGTGGCCGAGGAGGCGATGCGGCGCTTCCCGGACGCGCGGCGGTTCGTCGCGGTCTGCGGCAAGGGCGCGAACGGCGGCGACGGGCGGATCGCGGTCGACGTGATCGCCGCGGCGGGCCGCGAGGCGGTCGTGAGCGACGAGGTCGAGGGCGCCGACGTGATCCTCGACGCGCTCTTCGGCACGGGCTTCCACGGCGAGCCGCGCGAGGACGCCGCGCGCAAGATCGAGGCGATCAACGCGGCCGGGGCGCCGGTGGTCTCGGTCGACCTGCCCTCCGGCGTGGACTCCTCGACCGGCGAGGTTGCAGGCGCCTGCGTCGACGCGACCGTGACGGTGACCATGCACGGGCGCAAGGTCGGGCTCGAGGTCGCGCCGGGACGCTTCCACGCGGGTGAGGTGGTCGTCGCGGACATCGGGCTCGAGCCGGCCGAGACGGAGCACCGGCTCGTCACCGCCGAGATCCTCGAGCGGGTGCCTCGGAAGCGGGCCGACCAGAACAAGTACTCGGCCGGGACGGTGCTCGTCGTCGGCGGCTCGCGCGGGCTGACCGGCGCGCCGAGCCTCGCCGCCGAGGCCGCGTTCCGCGCGGACGCCGGCTACGTCGCCGTCGCGGGGCCCAGCTCGACCCTGCCCGTGTTCGAGCAGCGGCTGCTGGAGGCGGTCAAGCTTGCCTGCCCCGAGGAGGACGGCCGGATCTCGCCGCGCGCCGTCGAGCCGATCGCCGAGTTCGCCCGGAAGGCGGGCTCGGTCGCGCTCGGGCCGGGGCTCGGCCGGGGCGACGGTCCGCACGAGGTGGTCGCGCGGCTGCTGGCCGAGCTCGACGTCCCGGTCGTCGTGGACGCGGACGGGCTCTTCGGGCTCGAGCCGTTCTCACGCTCCGGCGAGACGGTGCTCACGCCGCACGAGGGCGAGCTCGCACGCCTGCTCGGCGAGGACTCGAGCTGGGTTGCCGCGCACCGGCTCGAGGCCGCTCGCCGCGTGACCGAACGCTTCGGCTGCGTCTGCCTGCTGAAGGGCGCCGACACGCTGGTCGCCGCGCCCGGCGAGGGCGTCTGGGTCTGCTCGCTCGGCACGCCGGCGCTCGCGACCGCCGGCAGCGGCGACGTCCTGACCGGGATCGTGGCCGCGTTCCTCGCCAAAGGGCTCGAGGCCCGCCTCGCGGCCGCGGCGGCGGCCACCGCCCACCAGCTCGCCTCGCGAGAGGTCCCGCAGGCGGGCGCCGTCGCGAGCGACCTGATCGGCGCGCTCCCGCTCGTGCTCGACCGCTGAGCCGGTTCAGTCCATTCGAACCGATTGGTTCAGTTCCGTCGAACCAGCTTGCTAGCGTGAGGACGTGGCCGACGTCAACCCCTTCGTCTACTCGCGGCCGGTGGCGCCCGAGGACGTGCTCGACCGCGAGCCGGAGATCAGCCAGCTGCTGTCGCTGGCCGGCGGCGGGCACTACGTCCGCCTCTACGCGCCGCGGCGCTTCGGCAAGACGAGCCTCCTCCGCAAGGCGCTCGCCGAGGCCGCGCGCGGCGGCGAGCTAGTGCCCGTGCTCGTCGACCTCTACGGCGTGCTCAGCTTCGCGGACGTCACCATCCGGATCGAGCGCGCCTACGCGCATTTGCACGGCCCGATCCGCAAGACGATCGAGAGCATCCTGCGCACGACCGGGCTCGGGCTCTCGCTCGGCGCGCCGGGTATCTCCGTCAAGCTCCAGCTCGAGCCGCGGACCGACCCGCTGCCCGCGCTCCACGCGCTGCTCGACCTGCCGGAGCGCGTCGCCGAGCGCAGCGGCTCCCGTGTGCTCGTCGCGCTCGACGAGTTCCAGGACATCGTCAAGGTCGGCGACTTCGACAAGCTCCTCCGCAGCCACATCCAGCACCAGGGCGAGGTCGCCTCGTACATCTTCTGCGGCTCCGAGCCGGGGATGATGCGCGAGCTGTTCGACGTCAAGGGACGACCGCTCTACGGCCAGGCCGAGCCGCTGCGGCTCGGCCGCCTTCCCGACGACGAGATCGCCGCCTACATCGCCGAGCGCTTCGCGCGCACCGGGCGCGGCGCCGACCGCGTCCTCGACGCGCTGCTCGCGACCGGCAAGGGGCATCCGCAGCGGGCGATGCTGCTCGCGCACCGGCTCTGGGACGAGGTCGACCCGGGCAAGGCCGCCGACGAGGACGACTGGCAGGCGGCGCTCGCGCGAACGCGGAACCAGGTCGCCGCCGAGTTCGACGCCCTCTGGCGCGGGCTCGAGGCCAACGAGCAGCGGGCTCTGCGGGCGGTCGCGCTCTTCCCCGACGCGCCCTACGGCGCCCGAGCGCTCGGCGCCGTCGACCTGAAGAAGTCGGGCGCGCACTACGCCGTGCGCTCGCTGCTGGCGAAGGGCGAGCTCGAGGAGGAGAACGGGCGGACGGTCTTCGTCGACCCGCTCTTCGAGCTCTGGCTCCGCGACGTCCAGCAGGGCGGGGCGGGAGGCGAGGATGCACCGGTCTGAGCTGACCGTCGACCTCGGCGCGGTCCGGCGGAACGCGCGGACGCTGCTGCGCGTGCTCGAAGGCGCGCAGCTCTGGGCGGTCGTCAAGGCGAACGGGTACGGCCACGGCGCGGTCGATGTCGCCGGCGCGGTAGTCGACGAGGGCGCCGGTGCGCTCTGCGTCGCCACCGTCGCCGAGGGGCTCGAGCTGCGCCGCGAGTTCTCGCTCGTCCGGATCCTGGTCATGGGGCCGACGTCGTCGAGCCGCGAGGTCGCCGAGGCGCGGGAGGCCAAGCTCGAGCTCGCGGTCTGGGACGAGGAGCTTCCGGAGGGCGTGCGCGTCCACCTGAAGCTCGACACCGGCATGGGCCGCTGGGGGCTCTCCGAGCTGCCGGCGCTCTCGGCCGAGGTCGTCGGCCTGATGACGCACCTGGCGACCGCCGACACCGACCCGGCCTTCGCCGAGCAGCAGGTCGAGCGCTTCCGCGAGGCGACCGAGTCCTACTCCGACCTCATGCGCCACGCGGCCAACAGCGCCGCGGCGCTGCGCATGCCCTCGGCCCGCTTCGATGCCGCGCGCTGCGGGATCGCGCTCTACGGGCTCTCGCCCTTCGGCGGGGATCCGGCTGCGGATGGGCTGGAGCCGGCGCTCTCCTGGCACAGCTACCTCGCGCAGGTGAAGCTGTTGCAGCCGGGCGAAAGCGCGGGCTACGGACGCCGGTTCGTCGCCGAGCGGCCGACCTGGATCGGGCTCGTGCCGGTCGGCTACGGCGACGGGTTCCGGCGCGATCTCACGGGGACGGAGGTGCGCGTCGGCGGCGAGCTGCGCCCGGTCGTCGGGACGGTCTCGATGGACGCCTTCGCGATTGAGCTCGAGCACGAGGAGCCGGTCGGCGCGCCGGTGACGATCCTCGGGCAGGGCGTTCTGGCCGAGACGCACGCCGCGGTTGCCGGGACGATCAACTACGAGCTCACGACGGGCGTCGTCTCCGACCCGCGCCGGGCGCGGCGGGTGGTCGTGGATGCTTGAGGCCGCGCGCGAGGTGCTGGCCGGGGAGGAGGCGTGGGTCGTCGGCGGCGCCGTCCGCGACGAGCTGCTCGGGCGCGAGCTGGTCGACCTCGACATCGCGGTGCGGGACCCGGCCGGCGCGGCGCGGGCCTATGCGAAGCGCTCGGGCGGCGCGCCCTTCCCGCTCTCGGAGCGCTTCGGCGCCTGGCGGGTTGCGCTCGAGGGCGGCCGCACGGTCGACTTCACGCCGCTTCCAGGCTCGGTCGAGGACGACCTGGCGACCCGCGACTTCACCCTCAACGCGATCGCCCGCCCGCTGGCCGGGGGCGACCCCGTCGACCCGTTCGGCGGGGAGGAGGACCTCCGCGCCGGCCGCCTGCGCGCGGTCCGCGAGTCGGTCTTCGAGGACGACCCGCTCCGGCTGCTGCGCGCCGTCCGGCTCGAGGACGAGCTCGATCTGCGGCTGGATGACGAAACCGAGCGCCTGGTGCGAGAGCACGCCGCCCTCGTCACGCGGCCGGCGGGCGAGCGGACACTCGCAGAGCTGCGCCGCCTCTCGTCCGGCGGCTACCGGCGTCTCGACGAGCTCGGGCTGCTCGAGCCGCTCGGCGGTGCGATCACCGACCGGCTCGACCGCGTCGACTCGCCCGACTACCGCCTCGTCGCTGCCTTCGGCGAGAACCTGCGCCGGCTGCCGGTCTCGAACGAGCTCCGCCGCTACGCGCGGGCGCTCTTGCGGGCCGAGCGGCCAGATGGGGACGCGCGCTCGATTCACCGCTTCCGCCGCGCGACGGAACCGTGGGCGCTCGACGCGCTCGCGTTCCTCGGCGCGGACGAGCTTGCGGGTGCCGTCGAAGAGGCGCGCCACGCCGATCCGGCAGCGCCGCTGTTGCGCGGCGACGAGCTGGGCCTCCCGCCTGGCCCGGAGATCGGCCGCTTGCTCGCCGAGATCGAGGAAGAGCGCGCGGCCGGTACGATCGCCACCAAAGAGGAGGCGCTCGACTATGCACGACGTAACGCGCGAGCGGTTCGGCAGGACGGCTGAACGGATAGCGGAGCTACAGGACGCGCGGGCCGCGGAGCTCGAGGAGAAGATCGTCCACTTCCTCGCACCCACGGGCGAGGAGCGGGCGCTCGACTCCGGCACGGGCACGGGAGCGCTGGCCTTCGCCCTCGCGCCGCACGTGCGCGAGGTGGTCGGCGTCGACGTCGTCCCCGAGCTGCTCGAGCAGGCGCGGAAGCGGGCCGCGCAGGTCCCGAACGCGACTTTCGTCGAGGGCGACGCGACCGCGCTGCCGTTCGGCTACGGCGAGTTCGACCTGGCCGGGACGCTGCGTACGTTTCACCACCTGCCCAGGCCGGAGCTGGCGATGGCCGAGCTCGTGCGGGTCACCCGCTCGGGCGGGCGGTTGCTCGTAGTCGACCAGATCGCGCCTGTCGACCCGCTGGCCGCGGTCGAGCTGAACCGCTTCGAGCAGGCCCGCGACCCCACCCACACGCGCACCCTGGCCGACGTCGACCTGCGCGGCCTGTTCGAGTCGAACGGCCTCGTGCTCATTCGCGCCGAGTACGAGCAGGAGCGGCGCGAGCTCGACTCCTACCTCGACCTGGCAGGCTGCGAGGGCGAGGCCCGCGAGCGCGCGAAGACGCTGGCCCCACGCGGCTACACCGCCGACCTCGGCTGGTACCTGCTCGAGAAGCGCTGACGCCGCCACTCTCACAGCAAGACCTGGCTCCATGGCTCACCTTGGTGCCTGGTACGTGCTCTTGCCCGCGGGCAACCCGATCAAGAAGTAGCGAGCGCGGCGAGCACCTCGCCGTCCTCGGGGAAGCGCCCGGTCTCCGCCTTCGAGAAGACGAGCTCGCCGTCGGCGATCACGTCGTACTGGCCCTTGCTGCCCGGGATCGCCTCGGCGTCGAACCCCTCCCCGCTCAGCTCGGCCGCGAGACTCGCGGCCCGTGTGTCGTAGCCGCTTCAGGTGGGGCAGTAGTGGATCTCGACGCGCATCGCTAGACCCCGAGCGGCGTGCCTCTTAGGGACGAGAACGCCTCGAGCAGCGCCTGGCGCTCGGCCTCGTTGGTGGTGAACGACCGCTCCAGCCGCCGCTCGCCCTCGGGCGTCAGGCGCAGGAAGGCGACCCGCCCGTCGTCAGGAGAGCGCTCGCGTTCGAGCAGGCCGACGTCCTCGGCCCGGCGGACGAGCTCCGTGACCGTCGACTGGGCGAGCTGCAGTCGCTCGGCGAGCTCGGTCACCGTCGACTTGCCGCTCTTGTCCTGGGCGCCCTTGATCATCAGCAGCAGCAGGTAGCGCTGGGGTGTCAGGCCGGCGGAGCGGGCGTTGCGCTCGGTCGTGCGCAGGAAGCGCCGCAGCGCGGCCCGGAACTCGGCGACGCGGGTGACCTCCTCGGTTGTGAGCCCCTCCGCCATGGCCGGATTCTAGTCCCCAGAGGGGCGGACTCCTCGCGCGCCCGCCCGGGCGACCAGCCCGGGGACGAGGGCCTGCGCCAACGGAGCGATCCGGTAGAAGCGCGGGACGACCACTTCGCGGCGGTCGTGCTCGACCGCGGCGACGATCCGCTCCGCGATCAGCTCGGGCTCGGCGATCAGCGTGCGGAGGAAGCGGTTCGAGAAGCGCGAGCGCTGCGGGAAGCCCGGCGTCTCCACGAATCCGGGCAGGACCGTGTGCACGCGGATCCCGAGCGGCTGCAGTTCGGCGCGAGTCGCGCGCGAGAACGCGAGCTGTGCGTGCTTCGACGCCGTGTACGGCCCGGCCGAGCCCGACGCCACGGTTCCTGCGACCGAGACGACGTTGACGACGTCGGAGGGCGCGGCCGCCTCGAGCAGCGGCAGGAAGGCGCGCAGACACCAGACGCAGCCGAGGTAGTTCGTGCGCGTCACCTGCTCGATCGTCTCGGGCGATGCGCGCAGGAAGCCGCCCCGGCCGGGGATCCCCGCGTTGTTGACGAGCAGGCCGACTTGCTCGTGGCGCTCGCCGATCGCCGCAGCCGTGCGCTCGACCGCCTCCGGGTCGCCGACGTCGCAGGTCTCCCATTCGCCGCCGATCGGCTCCCCTACCGCGCGGAGCCGTTCCTCGTCGCGCCCGATCAGGACGCAATGCCAGCCGCGCCCGGCCAGTCTCCGGGCGGTTGCCGCCCCGATGCCGCTCGAGCCGCCGGTTACAACCGCTACTTGCGGCACACGCGGACGGCCTGTCGCGCCTGCGCGTGCGCGCCCTTGCGGTCGGTCACGACCGCGCGCAGCACGTGGTGCCCATGGGCCCCCGCCTTGCCCGTCCGCCAGGTCGCGGCGTAGAGCCCGAAGAAGCCCGTCTTCTGGGTGGAGATCTTGCGGTGGCCGTCGTAGAAGACGACCGTCCGCACGCGCTTCGGCGATCCAGCGCTCACGATCAGCGACGCCGTCCTGGCGACGCAGGCGTTGTGGGCCGGCAGCAGCCACGTCACCACCGGACGCGCGACCCCACGCAGCTTCAGCTGCTTGAACGCCGTGTTCGGGAGGATGTTCGCGCCCGCCTGGTCTACGTTCTTCGACTCCTGGTAGTCGGAGGCCACGGCGATCGCCGCCGTCTTGCCGACCGGGATCTTCGGCGCCCCTTCCAGGATCCAGACCACGAGGCCCGTGCTCCGGTCGTACAGCGAGGCCAGCAGGAGGGCGCCCTTGTAGCCCACGACGAGCGAGAGCGGGTCGATCCCGGCGCCCTTGTCCTTGACGATCGCCGCCAGAGCCGGCCGGCCCGAGCTGACGCGCGTCGTCAGGAAACGCATGTGCGGCGGCGTGACGTCGTTCTGCCAGAAGTGGAGCCGGTACGGCCCGGCCAGGCTCTGGTCGGTGAACGGGTCGGCGCGCGAGTCGACGGCGACGAAGTAGCGGCCCTCGCGCGGGAACTCGATCCCGGCCGCCTGGTTGTCGAACTGGTACTCGAAGGTCAGCCCGTTCACGTTCACGGGCGTGCCCGGGTAGCCCTGGACGTCGTCCTCGTTCAGCGAGCCGAGGAACCACGGCTCGGGAAGCGCGTTGAGCCCCTCGGCCGTGATGGCGGCGCCGGCGTTCGCGATGTGCGTGTTCACGTGGACGGCGTAGACGTGCTCGGCGCCGCTCTCGTGCATTCCGGGCCCGGTGTAGCTCGGCGGCGCGCCGAACGGGAACGACGGGAAGCGGTACACGTCGACGAAGTCGATGCCCTTGCTCGTGTCGCCGAGCTGATCGCGCTTGATCGTGACCTGCGGCGCGCGGCCGATCTGCGGCAGGACGACCGAGAAGTAGTAGGGGACCCGGATCCGGTCGGCGCCGCGCTGGAAGACGACGAAGCCGGTGTTGTCGCCGCGCGGCGAGGACATCGGCGCGGCCGCGGCGACCGGCACGTCGACCGACCCGCCCGGCGGGACGCTTACGGTCGCGGCCCCCGGCGTCACCGTGGCACCCGGGCTCGCAGACTGGGCGTCGATCGAGACCGTCCAGGTTCCCGCCCCGCCGCCGGCGTCGCTGAGCGAGACCAGCAGCGCCTTGCGCGCGTTGGCGTGCGCGGTGTTCAGGAAGCCGAACGAGAGCGAGCTCGGGTCGGCAAAGAGCTTCGGGCTGTTCGCCGCATAGACGTTGACGAGGCCGGCGCCCTCGAGCAGCACCGAGGCCTCCTGCGTGCGGGTCGTGTTGCCCCAGGCCGGGCCGGCGGTCGTCATCAGTGCCGACTTGACCTGCTGCGGCGTCCAGGCCGGGTGCTGCTGCAGCAGGAGCGCCGCCGAGCCGGAGACGTGCGGGGCCGACATGCTCGTCCCGTCGAAGACCGCGAAGTTCGAGCCCGCGAACTCGGTGAGCGTCGAGGAGAGGATCTGCCCGCCGGGCGCGGCGAGGTCGGGCTTCAGGACGTGGGTGAAGTTCGTCGGGCCCGCGGACGAGAAGCTGGTGACGATCCCGCTGCGTCCGGTCTGGATCTCGAGCGGGTTGTTCTGGCCCGTGGCGCGGAAGGTGGTGCGGCCGCCGTGCGCGTCCATGAACGTCCGCAGGCTGGCGCCGTCGAGGTCGGAGATCATCCCGCCTGGGACGCCGAGCAGGATCGGGAGGAAGTTCGCCTCGCCGAAGCGGTTGTCCACGAAGATCACCCCGGTGCCGCCGGCCTGCTGGACACGCTCGACCTTCGAGGTAAACGTGCAGCCGCCGCGCGAGACGAGCGCGACCAGTCCGCCGAGCGAGCCGGCCGGAAGCGGGCTCTTCGTGCCGTCGTTCGGGTCGAAGCCGGGCGGCGCGCAGAGCTGCCGGTCGACAGGATGGCCGTCGGTGCCGGTGATCGTGCCGACGTCCTGGAGGAGCTGGTCGAACTGCTGCCAGCCTGTCGGGACCTGGAGGTTGTACGCGAACGGAATGTGCTGGACGCTCGCCGGCGCGCCCGCCGCGGTGTCGGTGATCTCGGGCCCGAAGACGTGCAGGTTCGACACCGCCGCGACCGAGATCGCGTCGGGCGCGTTGCTCGGCGAGCCGACCGAGCCGATGCCGAAGTCGTCGCGGTCGTTCCCGGCCGAGATCACCGGGACGACGCCGGCGGCAGCGACGTTGTCGGTTGCCTCGATCAGCGCGTCGGCGGTGGGGTCGACCTCCGGCCCGCCGCCGGAGAAGTTGATGACGTTCATGCCGTCGGTCACGGCGGACTCGAACGCCTCGACGATCTGAGGCGTGAAGGCGTCGTAGCCGCCGGTCAGCACCGGCGCGTTGAAGACGCGGTAGTTGCCGAGCCACGCGCGCGGCGCGATCCCGGAGAGGCCGCTGACGAGCGGGTGGTCGGGCCCGGGCCCGGCGACCGTCCCCTGCACGCCGGCCGCGATCCCCGAAACGTGCGTGCCGTGGAACGACTGGGTGCGGACGAGCGGCAGCTTGCCGAGCTTCCCGGAGCCGGGCCCCGGGAAGGACTTCGCGACGATCACCTTCGGGGTCGTGAACTTCGTGTTCCCCTTCGGGAAGCCGGCCGGGTACGAGAAGCCGGCCGGGTTGAAGAAGGGGTTGGTCTGGTCGATCCCGTCGTCGACGACGCCGATCTTGATCCCCTGGCCGAAGCCGCCGGTGTTCGCCCAGAACTGGTCGGCGTGGATCACCGAGGGGCTCTTGTTCGTGTCCAGGTGGTAGCCGAGGCTCGGGTAGACCTTCTTGACGGCCCGCAGGCGCGCGAGCGTCGGCAGGGCGCGGTATGGGAGGCGGAGCGAGAGGCCGTCGAGCACGATCCGGTAGCGGAGCCCGATGTGCGCCTGCGGGATCGCGCGGCGGATCTGCGTGGCCGCCCGCGCCTGCAGGCCGGCGAGGCGGGCCAGGTAGGCGCGTGAGGTCGCGCTGTGGACGTTCAGCGGGCGAGGTTGCCCGGCGGCGTCGAGCCCGTGCCCGTAGGCGACCGCGAGCGGCGGCGCCTGCAGGTCGACGATCACCGTCACCCGGTCGGACGTGTGGCCGGCGGGGATGCGGATCACGCCGTGCCGGATTCGCGGCAGCACGCGGTCGCCGGCGCGCGGCAGGCGAATGCGCTCCAGCTTGGCCAAGGCGTCGCTTGCGATGCGGCTTTGAGGCCGTGCCGGCTTTGCCGGCGCGGCCGTTCTGCTTCTCGCCGAGGCGGTGAGGATCAGCGCCGCGGGGAGGACGAGGAGGACGAGTGCGCGGCGCAAGTCCGGTCAGAGTAGCGGAGAATCGCCGTAAACTCGACCTCGCGTGGAGGGAGTTTTCGCAGGCAAACGCGGCCTCGTTCTCGGCGTGGCGAACCGCCGCTCGATCGCGTGGGCGATCGCGAGCAGGCTTGCCGCCGGTGGGGCCGAGCTCGCGTTCACCTACCAGGGCGAGCGAATCGAGAAGAACGTCCGCGAGCTGGCCGAGTCGGTCGGCTCGCCGCTCGTCACCGCCTGCGACGTGCGCTCCGACGAGGACCTCGAGCGCGTCTTCGGCGAGGTCGGCGAGGCGTTCGACGGCGGTCTCGACCTGCTCGTCCACTCGGTCGCCTACGCCGCGGCCGAGGATCTCGAGGGGCGGTTCACCGACACGCCGCGCGACCGCTTCTGGATGGCGCTCGACGTCTCGGCCTACTCGCTGGTCGCCTGCGCCCGGCTGGCCGAGCCGCTGATGGAGGCGCGCGGCGGCGGCTCGATCCTGACGATGACCTACCTCGGTGGGGTGCGGGCGGTGCCGCACTACAACGTGATGGGCGTCGCCAAGGCGGCGCTGGACTCCTCGGTGCAGTACCTCGCGTGGGACCTCGGCCAGAAGAACATCCGCGTCAACGCCGTCTCCGCCGGGCCGGTGCGGACGCTGGCCGCGCGCTCGATCGCGGGCTTCCCGACGATGGAGGCGATCGTCGAGGAGCGCTCGCCGCTGCACCGCCCGATCGAGGCCGACGACGTGGGCGCGGCCGCCGCGTACCTGCTCTCGGAGGACGCGAAGAACGTCACCGGCACCACGCTCTACGTGGATTCGGGGTACCACGCGATGGGCATGTAGGGACCGCTCGGCGGTGCCGATCAGGACCGCGGCTCAGCTGCGACGAGCAGGGAGACCCGATGAGCCCGGAGCACGATGTCGAGCGCCTGGTCGACCGCGTGGATCGTGTCGTCGAGCAGCTCGTCCTCGGGTGGCAGCGTGCCGAGTGTCTTCACGGCTTGCAGCGACTGGTACACGAGCACCAACTCGTCGAACGTCAGCGTGAGCTCGTGCGCCTGGCTCTCGGTCGGCGGTTCCATCTGCTCTTCCTAAGCGGCCTGTTCCTGCGGGATTGCCTCGATCACCTCGGACTCGGATTCGTGGGCTACATGAGCCGGCAGGAACCGGAGCACCAGCAAGGCCGCTACGGCTGCGCAGCCGGCTCCGACGAGGAGGCCGTAGCCCATCGCCTGTGTGAAGGCATCGCCGCTCACAGCAAGAACGCGCGAGGCGAATTCGGGCGGGAGGTGGGCCGCAATCGCGCTCGCCGCGCCGACGGAGTTATCCGCCTGCGCCTGGGCCCCGGACGGGAGGCTGTCGAGCTTGCCGCCGACCTCGTTCGAGTACAACGAGCTCACGAGCGAGCCCATGACCGCGACGCCGAGGGCTCCCGCGACCATGCGCGAAACCGTGTTCGTGGCCGAGGCGACACCGGACTTGGCCGCCGGCACGGCGCCGATCACCGCGGCGGTCGCGGGTGCCATGGCCCATCCGACCGTCAGCGCCAGGCCGAAGAACCACGCCACGAGCACCGGCGCGCCGGTGCTCGTGTCCCAGAGCAGCGGCACCGCGAGCAGCACCGCCAGGCCGCCCAGCCCAGCGGCAACCACGCGCGACGTCCCGAGCAGGGAGACGGCCCCGCTCGAGGAGCCGGACCCGAGCATCAGGCCGAGCGCCATCGAGCTCATGATCCCGCCGGCCTGGATCGCGCTGTAGCCGTGCGCGAACTGCAGGTACTGCGTAAGGCCGAAGCTTCCGCCCATCAGGCCGAAGAAGGCGATGCTGACCGACGCTGTGCCGACGCTGAAACTCGCGTTGCGGAAGAAGGACAGGTCGAGCATCGGCTCGGCCGAGCGCAGCTCCCAGAGCAGGAACCCGGCCAGCAGGACGACGCTCGCCGTGAGCGACTCGAGCACCAGCGCGGAGCTCCAGCCCCGCGATGGCGCCTCGATGATCGCGTAGACGAGGACCGTGAAGCCCGCGGTCGAGAGGGCGGCCCCGAGCAGGTCGAACGAGCCAGGGTGCGGGTCGCGGCTCTCGGGCACCAGGCGCACGCCGAGGAGGAGGGCGAGTGCCGCGAAGGGCACGTTGATCATGAAGACCATCCACCAGGAAAACCATTCGAGGAGGAGGCCGCCCGCGAGCGGGCCGAGACCGATGCCCACGGCGCCCGCCACCCTCTCGATCATCGCGAACGTCTTCACCGGCGAGGAGCGTGGCCGG
>DASPRN010000021.1:0-21725 GCA_035624425.1 Gaiellaceae bacterium | reverse complement strand
AGCATGCACTTCGTCTGCGTGTAGTGGTCGAGCATCATCCTGTGGTTCTCACGCCCGACGCCCGAGACCTTGTAGCCGCCGAAGGCCGCGTGCGCGGGATAGAGGTGGTAGCAGTTCGTCCAGACCCGCCCGGCCTTGATGCCGCGCGCCATCCGGAACGCCCTGGTCTGATCGCGGGTCCAGACGCCCGCGCCGAGGCCGTAGAGGGTGTCGTTCGCGATCGCGAGCGCCTCCGCCTCGGTCTTGAACGTCGTCACCGCGAGCACCGGGCCGAAGATCTCCTCCTGGAAGATCCGCATGTCGTTCCGGCCCTTGAAGACGGTCGGCTCGAAGAAGAAGCCGTCCTCGAGCTCACCCTCGAAGTGGGCCCGCTTGCCGCCGGTGAGCAGCTCCGCGCCCTCCTCGAGCCCGATCTTCACGTAGCTCTCGATCTTCTCGAGCTGCGCGGCCGAGACCTGCGGGCCGAGCATCGTCGAGGGATCGAGCGGGTCGCCCTGCCGGATCTGCTCGATCCGGGTCAGGCACCGCTGCATGAACTCGGGGTAGATCGACTCCTCGATCAGCGCCCTCGACGGGCAGGTGCAGACCTCGCCCTTGTTGAAGGCGTAGAGCACGAGGCCCTCGACGGCCTTGTCGAGGAAGTCGTCGTCCTCCGCCATCACGTCGGCGAAGAAGATGTTCGGCGACTTTCCGCCGAGCTCCGTCGTCGACGGGATGATGTTCTGCGCCGCGTACTGCATGATCAGGCGCCCGGTGACGGTCTCGCCCGTGAAGGCGATCTTGGCGATCCGCTTGTTCGAGGCCAGCGCCTTGCCGATCTCGGCGCCTGGCCCGTTGACGACGTTGATCACGCCCGGCGGCACGATCTTCTCGATCAGCTCCATCAGCTTGAGGATCGACCACGGGGTCGGGCTGGCCGGCTTGAGCACGACGCAGTTCCCGGCCGCGAGCGCCGGTGCCAGCTTCCACGCTGCCATCAGCAGCGGGAAGTTGAACGGGATGATCTGGCCGACCACTCCGAGCGGCTCCTTGAAGTGGTAGGCGTACGTGTCCTTGTCGATCTCGGAGATGCCGCCCTCCTCCGCCCGGATCACCGAGGCGAAGTAGCGGAAGTGGTCGGCCGCGAGCGGGATGTCGGCCGCGAGGGTCTCACGGACCGGCTTGCCGTTCTCCCAGCTTTCTGCGACCGCGAGCATCTCGAGGTTCTCCTCGATCGCGTCCGCGATCCGGTTCAGGACCTTCGAGCGCTCGGCGAGCGACGTCTCGGCCCACTCGTCCTTGATGGCGTGGGCGGCGTCGAGCGCGAGCTCGATGTCCTCTGCTGTCGAGGCCGGAACCTCGGTGAACGGCTTGCCGGTGACCGGCGTCACGTTCTCCGTGTAGCGGCCCTCGATCGGGGCGACCCAGTGTCCCCCGATGAAGTTCTCGTAGCGCTCCTTCAGCTCGACGGGGCTGCCAGCAAGCCCCGGAGCCTCGTAGAGCACCGCCTTCTCGAGAGTTGCCATGGCGGCTCCTTTCCGTTGCGGCCGCGCCGAATACGCGGCCCACGGTCAGCCTGGCGGAGCGGGCGCGCGCCGCCATCGGTGGCGCCACTGAGCCGCTTGCTCGAAAACCCGTATCCGGGGGCTCCGGTCAGCGCCTCCGGTGGGGGAAGATCATGTTCATAATTCGCACACGGCGAGTGCCGGCGGGGCGGTCGGCGAGGGTTCGGCCCCGGTAGGGCTCGAGGACGGCGGCGAGGGCGGCGGTCAGCTTTCGGGTCTCCTCGACGGTCAGCCAGAGGTCGGCGTTGGCCAGGAACGCGACGTCCCGCCACTCCTTGGGCTCCTCGTGCCCGGCCGCCACGAACGCCTCCGCCAGCGCCCGGCTGCGGTCGATGTAGGCGCGACCCACGGCCGTCGTAGCAGCAGCCCCGGCCGGGGTGGAGATGTCGAGGTCGACCAGCCTCCGGCCTGCGGTAGCCCGCCACGGCCGTTCCCGCCCGTCGTTCCGAGCAGGGGCGCGCTCGGCGAGCGCGTAGCGCTCCAACAACTTGAGGTGATATGCCGTCGCGCTCGGGCTCAACCCGGTGAGTTCGGCACACTCGGTCGCCGTCAGCTCGTCCCCCGACGCAAGCGCGTCGATGATCGCCATCCGGGCCGGATGGGCGAGCGCCCGGATGTCCCGGGGATCCTGCAGATGCAGCGCGCTATCGGCCGCCGGCTGCTCGTCGGGGGCGGCCTGGTGGAGGTGGCCGCCACGATCCCGCTGATCTTCCTCCACTCGGTCGTGCCGATCGTGGCGCTCGTCGTCGTGCTGGGCGCAGCCGCGTCGGTGACCGCCGCCACCTGGTCGGCCCTCGTCCCACGCGTGGTCGGCGAGGACCACCTGGCCGAGGCAATCTCGGCCCAGCAGTCCCTGAGCGTCCTCGCTCTCGTCGCGGCCCCGGCGGTCGGCGGCCTGTTGGCCGGGGCGTTCGGCACGGGCGTTGCGGTGGCGGTCGACGCCGCCACGTACGTCGTCGTGACCATCGCCGCCGCCCTCGTCCGCACGCGCCGTGTGCCAGAGCAGGTCGTCGACGAGTCGAGCCGGGCCCGGGGCGGCTTCGCCATCCTCCGGGCCGACCGGGTCCTCGCTCCCCTGCTCGCCGGCGTGGCGCTCGTCGTCCTTTTGGTCGGCATGGTCGACGTCGTGCTCGTGTACCTGGTCCGCGACACACTCGACGCCGGAGGCGTCTGGTACGGCGTGACGGAGGCCTCCTGGATGGCGGGCATGGTGGCAGGAGCGCTCGCGGGCGGCCGCGTCACGGTGGAACGCGGGCAAGTACGGGCGACGATTGCCGGGGCGGCGCTCGCCTGCGCCATGGTGGCCGGGTTCGCCGTCGCGCCGGCCGTGTGGATCCTCGTTCCCCTCTCGGTGCTCGGCGGAATCGGGAACGGCTACGCCGGGACCTGTCTGTCGACGCTGCTCATGGCACGCAAGGCCGACGACGCACGTGGCCGGGTGTCCGCCGCCGCCAACGCGATCTTCGGCGGCGCACAGGGCGTCTCGTTCCTGCTCGGCGGTGTCGTCGCAGTCGCGCTGTCCCCCCGGGCGATCTACGCCGTCGCCGGCTTGCTCGGCCTGGCCGCCGCCGGTGTCGTCGCCGTCACACACGCCTCCCCCGACTCCGAGCCGGCCGCCCTCTTCGGAACGCCCTCCTAGATCTCGACCTCGATCGACTCGAGCACGACGGCCTGCGCGTTGGGCTCGGTCGGGTCGGTGCGCAGCTCGGCCTCGACCACGGCGCCCTCGGCCACCGTGCCGCGCGCGGCGTGCTCGAAGTGCTCGCGGAAGTGCGCCTCGGTGAAGTGCGAGAGCGCGCCCAGCTTCACGCGGATGCGGGTCACGCGCCGGGCGCCCTCGGAGCGCGCCTCCGCCTCGAGCTTGCGGATCAGGTCGTCCATCAGCGCCTTCTCGTGCACTCGGCCACCTCCTCGCGGACGGTATCGGCCACGCGCGTTACGGCGGCCTCGACCTCGGGGCTGAGCGTCTCGCCCGTCCGGAAGCTCGCGCCCTCGATCCCGTAGACGACCGTCCGCTCAGGGAGCCGCCCGAGCGCCCGCGCCAGCTCGACCGCCTCGGCGAGGCCGAAGTGGTGCGTCGAGGTGCGGAAGAGGGCGGCCGGCAGCTCCTGCTCGCTCGCGTCGTGGCGGTGCACGGTCCCCGGCTCGGCGCCGGAGGAGACGGCGTCGACGAGCCAGACCGTGTCCGCGGCCTCCCACGCGTCGAGCAGGCCCGTCGGCTCGCCCTCGCGCTCGAGCACCTCGGCACCCTCGAGGCCCTCGAGGAGCCGGGCGACGGCCAGCCCGGCTGCGTCGTCGGAACGCATGGCGTTCCCGATCCCGACTACGACCGTTCGACCTCGAGCTTCAGGAAGTGCGTCGCGCACGAGATGCAGGGGTCGTAGTTGCGGATCGTCTGCTCGCAGAGCAGCGCCAGCTCGTCGTCGGGGGCGTCGAGCGAGCGCTCGACCACGCCGCGGAGGTCCTCCTCGATCGTGCGCTGGTTCTGCGAGGTCGGCGGGACGATCTTCGCGTCGAGGATCGTCCCGTCGGAGTCGAGCTCGTAGCGGTGGTAGAGGATCCCGCGCGGCGCCTCGGTGCACCCGTAGCCGACGCCGGCCCGCGGCTCGACCTCGACCGCCGGCGCGTCCGGCTCCTCGTACTCCGCGATCAGGCGGAGCGCCTCGTCCGCGGCGTAGACCAGCTCGACCGAGCGGACGACGATCGAGCGGAACGGGTTGCGCTCGCCGGGCTCGAGCCCCGCTTCCCTTGCGGCCTCGGCCGCGACGGGCGTGAGGCGATCCGCGCCGAGGGCGAAACGCGCCAGCGGCCCGCAGAGGTACGAGCCGCGCTCGCGAAGCTGGGAGTGGAGCGCGTTCGACCACGCGACGTGCTCCTCGACGAAGTGGTCGTCGTAGTCGGAGACCGCGATGTCGAGCCCGCGGTTGGAGACGATCCGGCCGAGGTCGATCGGGTACTCGCCGGCCCGGTCGAGCGCGACCAGCTCGTAGTCCTGCTCGTAGTCCGGGAAGTCGAGCGCAGCCGTGAAGCGAACCGTCTCGAGGGCGATCTCCCGTGCGCGCTCGAGCTTCTCGACGAGCGGTTGCAGCTCTTTCTTGCGCGGCGCGCGATACCAGCCGCCGACCCGGACGTTGATCGGATGCACCTCGCGCCCGCCGACGACCGTCATCACCTCGTTGCCGATCTTCTTCAGCTCGAGCGCCTTCGCGACGGTCTCCGGGTGGTCGCGGGCCAGCTCGATGGCGCTCTCGTAGCCGAGGAAGTCCGGCAGGTGGAGCATGTAGACGTGCAGCGTGTGGCTCTCGATCCACTCGCCGCAGTAGAGGAGCCGGCGCAGCGCCTGGAGCTGGCCGCCGACCTCGACCCCGCAGGCGTCCTCCATCGCGTGGCACGCGCTCATCTGGTAGGCGACCGGGCAGATCCCGCAGATGCGGGCGGTGATGTCGGGCGCCTCGGTGAACGCGCGCCCGCGCAGAAACGCCTCGAAGAAGCGGGGCGGCTCGTAGATGTCGAGCTTGACCTCCTCGACCACGCCGCCGGCGATCGTGACTCGCATCGCCCCCTCGCCCTCGACGCGGGCGAGGTAGTCGGTCTTGATCGTCCTCGTCCTAGCCCTGGCCATCCGCCCGCGCATTCTCGAAGGCTTCGACGTTGAAGGTTCGGTAGACCCGCTCGACGCCCGCGTCGCCGAGGCCGAGCACCTTCAGCTGGCGGGTCAGCGAGACCGTGTTGGGCGTCTCCATCGGCCCGAAGCAGCCGTAGCAGCCGCGGTCGTAGGCCGGGCAGAGCGCCCCGCAGCCGGCGTGGGTCACAGGGCCGAGGCAGGGCGTGCCGTGGGCGACCATCACGCAGACGATCCCGCGGCGCTTGCACTCGGTGCAGACGCTGGTCGTCGGGATGCTCGGGCGGCGCCCGGCCAAGAAGGCCGTGAGCACCTCGAGCAGCTGGCGCTTGTTGATCGGGCAGCCGTGCAGCTCGAAGTCGACCGGGACGTGGGCCGAGATCGGCGTTGACGTGGCGAGCGTGGAGACGTACTCCGGGGAGGCGTAGACGACCGAGAGGAAGTCCTTCACGTCGGCGAAGTTCTTCAGCGCCTGGATCCCGCCGGCGGTCGCGCAGGCGCCGATCGTGACCAGCTTCTTCGAGGCCCGCCGCACCTCCTGGATGCGCTCGGCGTCGTGCTCGGTCGTGACCGAGCCCTCGACGAGCGAGAGGTCGTACGGGCCCTTCACCGTCGCGCGCCGCGCCTCGAGGAAGTAGGCGATCTCGACCTCGCCCGCGAGCGCAAGCAGCTCGTCCTCGCAGTCGAGGAGCGAGAGCTGGCAGCCGTCGCAGGAGGCGAACTTCCAGACTGCGAGCTTCGGTTTCTTCGTGGTCACAGTTCTCTCACCGCCATCAGCGGCGCGACCTCGTCCCAGCGGTAGACGGGGCCGTCGCGGCAGATCAGGGTCGGGCCGAGCTGGCAGTGGCCGCAATGGCCGAGCCCGCACTGCATGTTCCGCTCCATCGAGACGTGGATCCGCTCGGGGGCGACCCCGCGCTCGAGCAGGGCCTCGGCGCACGTGCGCATCATGATCTCCGGCCCGCAGACGAATGCGGTCGCCGCGGCGGGGTCGAAGCGCGCCGTTGTGACGAGCTTGGCGACGAAGCCGACCTTGCCGGTCCAGCTCGTGTCGGCCGCGTCCACGGTGAGATCGACTTGGAGGTCTTTGGCCCAGCGCCCGAGCTCCTTCCCGTAGAGCAGCTCCCCGGGCCGGCGGCTGCCGTAGAGCACAGCCGCCTCGCCGAACTCGGCGCGGCGGCGCAGGAGCTCGTGGACGACGGGCCGCAGCGGCGCGAGTCCGATCCCGCCGCCGATCACGATCGCGTCGCCGCCGAGCGCGGCCTCCACCGGCCAGGCGTTGCCGAACGGCCCGCGCACGCCGAGCACCGCCCCGCGCTTCGCCGCGCAGATCGCCTGCGACACCGCACCGACCGCGCGCACGGTGTGCACGAGCGGGCCCTCGACGTCGCCGGAGACCGAGATCGGGACCTCTCCCGAGCCGAAGGCGTAGAGCATCGTGAACTGGCCTGGCGCGAGGCTCAGCGGCTCGCCGTCGCCGGTCGGCTCGAGCTCGAGCGTCCACGTGTCCTCGGTCTCGCGCCGCCTCCGCGTGACGGCGAAGGGCCGCGGGGCCATCGGCCCGTGCAGTTCAGTCGCCGTCGCGGCCATAGAGGTCGAGAAGCCGGAGCCTTGTCCACTGCAGGCGCTCGATCAGCACCTGGGCGAAGCGGGACATGAGCTCGTAGCCGAGCCTGGGGTCGTCCATGCACTTGCCCCGCAGGCAGGCGCCGTCGAAAGCCGTGGCCCGCAGCCCGGTCAGGGCGCGCGCGTCGAAGTGCCAGCGGTAGGGCGGGAACAGCCACGACCAGCCCGCGACCTCGCCGGCCTCGAGCGTCTCGATGATCGCGGGCCCGCGGGCGGGCACATACGTCTCGAGCGCGACGCTGCCGTGGCGGACGAGGTAGAAGGTGTCGGCCTGGTCGCCCTCTCGGAAGAGGACGGCGCCCTGCGCGAAATGGACGTTCTTCGCGCAGCCGGCGATCAGCGCCAGGTCCGCGGGCGGCAGCCCGTGGAAGACCGGTACCTCCTCCAGCAGCGTCTCAATGGTCTCCATCGCGAGCCTCCTCTCCGTCCGTCGCGCGGATCGCGGTCAGCTCCTCCGTCACGTCGATCCCGACGGGGCACCACGTGATGCAGCGCCCACAGCCGACGCAGCCCGAGCTGTCGAACTGGTCGTGCCAGGTGCCGAACTTGTGCGTCAGCCACTGGCGATAGCGCGAGCGGCCGGACGGCCGGATCGACCCGCCGTGGATGTACGAGTAGTCGACCGAGTAGCAGGTCTCCCAGACCCGGGTGCGCTCGGCCCCGCCGTCGAGGTCGGTCGTGTCCTCGACGGTGGTGCAGAAGCAGGTCGGGCAGACCATCGTGCAGTTCCCGCAGGTGAGGCAGCGCTCGGCCACGTCGTCCCAGCGCGGGTGCTCGAGGTTGCGCCTGAGCAGGCCGTGCAGGTCGGTGGCGTCGAGCTGCCGGCCCATCTTGTGCACCGCGCCCTCGACCGCGGCGCCGGCCGCCTCGAGGTCCTCGGCGGCGGCCTCGCGGCCGGGCAGCTCGGCCAGGACCTCCGCCCCGCGCTCGCTGCCGGCCTCGGCGAGGAAGCGGTGCTCACCCTCGAGGATCTCGGTCAGCGCGAGGTCGTAGCCGCGCTCGGCCTTCGGACCGGTTCCCATCGAGACGCAGAAGCAGGTGCCGCCCGGCTCGAAGCAGTTGACGGCGACGAGGAAGGTGTCCTCGCGCCGCGCCGCGTAGTCGCGGTCGACGAAGCGCCCGCCCATGAGGACGCGGTCCTGGGCGGCGATCGCGTGCAGCTCGCAGGAGCGGACGCCGAGGAAGGCGAGCGGCGTCTCGTCCAGCGGCTCCTCCTCGACCTCGAGCGCGCCGTCGCCGTTCTGCTGCGCCCGCCAGAGCTTGAGCCGCGGCGGGAGCAGGAACTGCTTCCACGAGTGGGGGCCGACCGCGTAGCCGAAGCGCGCCTCGTCGGCACGGCGCTCCAGCCGGTAGTGACCGCCGTCCTGGGAGTCGGTCCAGCCGACCGGCAGCTCGGCCGCGGATTCGAGCTCCTCGTAGACGATCGCGCCGTCGCGAACGGTCGGGCCGAGGACGCGGAAGCCGCGCCCGCGAAGGGCAACGACGAGCGCCTCCAGAGCGGCGGGCTCGATCACGCGTGTCTCGGGCACGGGCATCACGGTCAGGGTCGCGGCGTCTGCCCGAGCCTACATCCGTGCGTTCCCCGATTCCGGGTGCGGTGTTGCGCGGTTCAATGCGCACATGGCCGCCGTCGTCACCCGCCGCCGCTTCCGGGTCCGAGGCGTCGTCCAGGGTGTCGGCTTCCGGCCGTTCGTCCACCGGCTCGCCCGGCGGCACGGGCTCGGGGGGTTCGTGCTCAACGACGGCGAGGGCGTCGTGGTCGAGGCCGAGGGCGGCGAGGCGGCTCTCGCGGCCTTCGCCGAGGGGCTCCGCACCGAAGCGCCGGGGCTCGCCCGCGTCGACTCGGTGACGGCCGAGCCGCTGGAGCCGGCCGGCGAGAGCTCGTTCAGGGTCGTGGCCAGCGTCCCGACCGGCGCGACCGCGCTGATCCCGCCCGACGTCGCCACCTGCGACGACTGCCTGCGCGAGCTGTTCGACCCCTCGGACCGGCGCTACCGCTATCCGTTCCTGAACTGCACGCAGTGCGGGCCGCGCTTCACGATCGTCCGCTCGGTGCCTTACGACCGCGCGCGGACGACGATGGCCGCCTTCGAGCTGTGCCGAGACTGCCGCAGCGAGTACGAGGACCCGGACGACCGCCGCTTCCACGCAGAGCCGACCTGCTGCGCGGCCTGCGGGCCGCACCTCGAGCCCTCGCTCGAGGAGGCGGAGGGCGCCCTGCGTGCCGGAGAGATCGTCGCGGTCAAGGGAATCGGCGGCTACCACCTCGCCTGCGACGCGACCGACGAGGCCGCCGTCGCCGTGCTGCGCTCGCGCAAGCACCGTGAGGAGAAGCCGTTCGCGGTCCTGACCGCCGAGCCCGAGTCGCTGGCGGAGCTCTCGGAGGCCGAGCTGGAGCTGCTGCGCTCGCCGGCCCGCCCAGTCGTCCTCGTGCGCCGCCGGCCAGACGCGCGGGTCGCCGAGTCGGTCGCGCCGGGGACGCCGTGGCTCGGCCTCGAGCTCCCGTACTCGCCGCTCCACCACCTGCTCTGCGCCGACCTCGGCCGCCCGCTCGTGCTCACGAGCGGCAACCGCTCGGACGAGCCGATCGCCTTCGACGACGAGGACGCCCGCGAGCGGCTCGGCGGGATCGCCGACCTCTTCCTCTCGCACGACCGGCCGATCCACCGGCGCTGCGAGGACTCGGTCGTCCGGGCCGGCTTCCCGGTTCGCCGCTCGCGCGGCCACGTGCCGGCCGCGCTGCCGCTCCCGGATCGCGCGCTGCCCCTCGTCGCGGCAGGCGCCGAGCTGAAGAGCACCTTCTGCGTCGTGCGGGAGGGCGAGGCCTTCCTCTCCGCGCACCTCGGCGACCTCGACTCGGAGGCCGCCTACCGCGCCTTCCGCGGCGACCTCGAGCTCTACCTCTCGATGCTGGGGGTCGAGCCGGAGCTGGTCGCGCACGACCTCCACCCGGAGTACCTCGCGACGAAATGGGCGCTCGAGCAGGACGCCGAGCTCGTCGGCGTCCAGCACCACCACGCGCACGCGGCCGCCTGCCTCGCCGAGCACGGAGAGTGCGGCCCGGCGCTCGCGCTCGTCTTCGACGGGACCGGCTACGGGACGGACGGCACGCTCTGGGGCGGCGAGCTCCTGCACTGCGACCTCGCGGGGTTCGAGCGCGTGGCGTGGCTCGAGCCCGTGCCGCTGCCCGGCGGCGAGGCGGCGATCCGCGAGCCCTGGCGCACGGCCGCCGTCCACCTCGAGCGGGCCGCCCTGCCGGTGCCGTGGAACGAGTGGGAGGAGGTGCGCGAGAGCCTCAAGCTCGGCCCGCCGCTCGCCTCGGGGATGGGCCGGCTCTTCGACGCCGTCGCCGCGGTCCTCGGCGTCCGCGAGCGGGTGACCTACGAGGGCCAGGCCGCCGTCGAGCTCGAGCAGCTCGCCGGCGAGACCCCTGCCGACCCCTACCCGTGGCGCTTCGGCGACCCAACCGACCTTGTAACACAGTGTTACTTGGAGTTTCGGGCCGGACGGTCGCGGGAGGAAGTGGCGGCGCGGTTCCACGAGACGGTGGCGGCCGCGGCGGCGGCGGCCTCCGCCGAGGCGGGCGGGCCCGGGACGGTCGTCCTCTCCGGCGGCAGCTTCCAGAACCTGCGGCTGCTGAGCTCGACGCGGGCCCGGCTCGAGGCGCTCGGCTTCCGCGTCCTCTCCCACCGGCTGGTCCCGCCGAACGACGGCGGCATAAGCTACGGCCAGGCAGCAGTCGCAGCGAGGAGAGCAGCATGTGCCTAGGCATCCCGGCCCAGATCGTCGAGCTGGTCGACGCGGACGCAGGCATCGCGAAGGCCGAGATCTCGGGCGTGCGGCGCAACGTCTCGATCGCGCTCTGCCCCGAGACGGAGGTGGACGACTGGGTGCTGGTGCACGTCGGCTTCGCCCTCTCCCGGATCGACGAGGAGCAGGCGCGAGAGACGCTGGCGCTGCTCGAGCAGATGGGCGAGGCGTACGAGCAGGAGGTGCGCGAGATCCGCGCGAGCGCGACGTGAGCCGCGACGACTGCATCACCTGCTCCGACCAGGCCGTCCAGGCGCGGGTCGTCGAGGTCGACGGGCCGAACGCGACCGTCGAGGTCGACGGCCGGCGGGAGCAGGTCGGGATCGAGCTGGTCGAGCCGGTCGAGCCCGGCGACGCGCTCCTCTGCCACGCCGGGATCGCCCTGGAGAAGCTCTCGTGAAATACGTCGACGAGTTCCGCGACGGCCAGCTGGCACAGAAGCTCGCACACGAGATCGAGGCGCTGGCCGAGCCCGGCCGCGAGGTCAAGATCATGGAGGTCTGCGGCGGGCACACGCACGCGATCTACAAGCACGGGGTCGAGCACCTCGTCCCGGACGAGGTCGACTTCGTCCACGGCCCCGGTTGCCCGGTCTGCGTGATCCCGATGGGCCGCGTGGACGACGCGATCGCCCTCGCCGAGCGGCCCGAGGTCATGTTCACCACGTTCGGCGACATGCTGCGCGTGCCCGGCGGCCGCGGCTCGCTGCTCGAGGCGAAGGCCCGCGGTGCAGACGTGCGGATGGTCTACTCGCCGCTCGACGCGCTGGAGCTGGCCCGGCGCAACCCCGACCGCGAGGTCGTCTTCTTCGCGATCGGGTTCGAGACGACCGCGCCCGCGACCGCGCTGACCCTGCTGCGGGCACGCGCCGAGGGCGTCCGCAACTTCTCCGCCTTCTGCAACCACGTCACGATCGGCCCGCCGCTGCGCGCGATCCTCGACTCGCCGGGCCTGCGCCTCGACGCCTTCATCGCGCCCGGCCACGTCTCGACGGTGATCGGAACGCGCCCGTACGACTTCATCGTCGAGGAGTACGGCCGGCCGGTGGTCGTCACGGCGTTCGAGCCGCTCGACATCCTCCAGGCGGTCGTGATGCTGCTGCGCCAACTCCGCGAGGGCCGCTGCGAGGTCGAGAACCAGTACACGCGGGTCGTGCGGCGCGACGGCAACCCGCGGGCGCTCGCCGCGCTCGAGGAGACGATGGAGCTCCGCGACACCTTCGAGTGGCGCGGGCTCGGCTGGATCGAGCGGAGCGCGCTGCGGATCCGGCCCGAGCTCGCCGACTGGGACGCCGAGGCGCGCTTCGAGCTTCCCGGCGACCGCGTCGAGGACCCCAAGGCCTGCCAGTGCGGAGAGGTCCTGATCGGCGCGATCAAGCCGTGGGAGTGCAAGGTCTTCGGGACTGCCTGCACGCCTGAACGGCCGATCGGCACCTGCATGGTCTCGAGCGAGGGCGCCTGCGCGGCCTACTACAACTACGGGCGCCTCGCCGTCCCCGTTTGAGACCGCGACTCAAGGACGAGCTGGTCACGCTCGCGCACGGCGCGGGCGGCAAGGCGACGCGGGCGCTCGTCGAGCAGCTCTTCCTCGAGGAGCTGTCGAATCCGCTGCTCGACCCGCTCGGCGACTCGGCGCTGCTCGACCTGAACGGCTCGCGGCTCGCGTTCACGACCGACTCCTACGTGGTCAAGCCGATCGTCTTCCCCGGCGGAGACATCGGCGAGCTGGCCGTGAACGGGACCGTCAACGACCTCGCCGTCGCGGGCGCGCGGCCGGTCGCGCTGTCGGCCGGGTTCGTGATCGAGGAGGGCTTCGAGGTCGCGCGCCTCCGTGAGCTCGCCGCCTCGATGGCGCGGGCGGCCGAGCGTGCCGGCGTGCCCGTGGCGACCGGCGACACGAAGGTGGTCGAGCGCGGCAAGGCCGACGGCCTCTATGTCAATACCGCCGGGATCGGCGTCGTGCCGCCCGGAGTCGAGCTGGGTGCAGGCCGCGTCGAGGTAGGCGACCGCGTGCTCGTCTCGGGCACCCTCGGCGACCACGGCATGGCCGTGATGATCGCCCGCGGGGAGCTCCAGCTCGAGGTCGAGCTCGAGAGCGACACCGCGCCGGTGCACGAGCTGGCCGCCTCGTTGCTCGAGCTCGGCGGAGCGGTGCGCTGGCTGCGCGACCCGACCCGCGGCGGCCTCGCGACGGCGCTCAACGAGCTCGCGCAGGAGGCCGGCCTCGCCGTGGCCCTCGACGAGGCGAGCCTGCCGCTGCGGCCCGAGGTCGTCGGCGCGTGCGAGATCCTCGGCATCGACCCGCTCTACGTCGCGAACGAGGGCAAGCTCGTCGCCGTGGTCGCGCCCGAGGCGGCGGACGACGCGCTCGCCCGCCTACGCGCCCACCAGCTCGGCGCGGAGGCTGCGCTCATCGGCGAGATCCGGCCCGAGCCGGAGGGCCTGGTCGTGCTCGACACCGCCTTCGGCGGCGGCCGCATCGTCGACATGCTGGTCGGCGACCCGCTCCCGCGGATCTGCTAGCCCTTGAGCGTCTTCAGGTACGCGACCAGCGCGTTCAGGTCCTGCTGCGAGAGGATCCCGCCCCAGTGCGGCATGCTCACGATCGGGGCCTGGCCGATCACGCTGCCGCTGCGGATCACGTCCTCGATCTTCTTGTCCGTGTTGAACTCCGAGCGGAAGTCGCCGCCCGAGAGCGGCGGGATCGTCTTGTCCTCCGAGAGCGGGTTCGGGACGCCGCCGAGGCCGTTCGGGCCGTGGCAGTTGATGCAGCCGTCGCGGACGTAGAGCACGGCGCCGGCGACCGCCTCTCCCTGGTTCTGAGGCACCGCCGGCGGGGTCGCGTCGGACACGCTCGGCAGGCCGGCGCGGATGTAGGCGACGAGCTCCGAGACCTGGCGCTCGGAGATGACCGCGCCCCAGACCGGCATGTACGGCTTGGTCGGGTTCGCCGACTCGCCGAGGCCGTGGTTGATGATGTGCGTCAACTGGTCGACGGTCAGCGCCTTGCCTGCGGTCGTCAGCGCGGGCACGTCGGGCGAGACGCCGCCCAAGCCGTTCAGGCCGTGGCACTGGGCGCAGGCGAACTGGACGAACGCGTGCGCTCCGGCGGCCACCTTCGGGTCGACCGCCGCGGCCGAGCTCGTCGTGACGGTGCCGACCGTCGTCGTCTTCGTGGTGTAGTGGCCTGCCGCAAAGCCGACCAGCGCGGCCACGGCCACGAGCAGGAGGACCACGATTCCGCCGACCACGAGGAGCCGGTCCGACTTCTTCACGGTGCTACTTTCGCGGGTCTCCCGGACGGCTGCAAGGAGAGCGGTGCCGAGGGCTGCGCGTTCTCCCCGGCGCCTCTACGCGCCGACCACCCGGTGCTCGGCCGGCTGGGCGCCGCGATGCGCGAGGATCACTTCGAGCAGGCGGCCGGAATGGAGCACGTGCTCGTGGGCGAGAGCCCGAGCACCTGCCGAGCTCCGGGCGGCGATCGCGTCGCGAATCGCGCGGTGCTGGTGAACGTTCTGCCGGTAGAGGTCGTCGATCTCCGGGCCACCGGGGCGCCAGCGGCTCAGGAAGGTCCGCCGCGCGCTCTTCGCGATCCCCTCCACGAGCGGCACGGCGGCGGCCTCGTAGATGACGTCGTGGAAGCGGTAGTTCGCCCGAACCCAGTCGGCGGTCAGCTCCGTCCGCTCACGCTCGCTTCGCCTTCGGTCGAGCAGCTGCTCGGTCAGCTCGGCGAAGCGCTCCTCTGCCGCCGCGAGCGCTGCAAGCCCCGTCTTCGTCATCCGCGGAGTCGCCAGCTCCGTGACCAGCGCCTCCAGCTCCGCCCGGACGAGGAATGCCTGCCGCAGCTCGTCCCGCGAGATCGTGCGCACGCGCACGCCGCGGTTCGGGACGAAGGAGACGAGCCCGGTCGCAGCCAGGCGGCGGAGAGCCTCCCGCACCGGCGTGCGGCTCACCTGGAAGCGGGCCGAGAGCTGCTCCTGGCGCAGGACGGTGCCGGGAGCGAGCTCGCCGGAGATGATCGCGTCCTCGAGCGCGAGCGCGATCTCGTCGGCCTTCGTGCCCCCGGCCAGCTCGCCGGTCGTCAGCTCCGAAATTGGGCAGCCTCCGTCGATCCTTCCAGGGCGAGCGTCGAGCTCTTGCCGCCGCTCACTGCCTGCATGACCGCGTCGAAGTATCCCGCTCCGGCCTCTCGCTGGTGCCGGGTGGCGCTGTACCCATGCTCCTCGAGCGCGAACTCCTCGTCCTGGAGCCGGACGTAGGCGCTCATGCCCTCCTGCGCGTAGCCGCGGGCAAGGTCGAACATCGCGGCGTTCAGCGAGTGGAAGCCGGCCAGCGTGACGAACTGGAACTTGTAGCCCAGCTCGGCCAGCTCCTCCTGGAAGCCGGCGATCGCGCGGTCGTCCAGGTGCGCGCGCCAGTTGAACGACGGCGAGCAGTTGTAGGCGAGCAGCTTCCCGGGGAACTGCTCGTGGACCGCTTGCGCGAACTCGCGCGCCTCGCCCATGTCGGGCGTCGCCGTCTCGAACCAGACGAGGTCGGCGTACGGGGCTGCCGCGAGCCCGCGGGCGATGGCCGGCTCGAGGCCCTCGCGGACACGGAAGAAGCCCTCGGGCGTGCGCTCGCCCGTCAGGAACGGCTCGTCGGCCGGGTCGGCGTCGCTCGTGACCATCGTCGCGCTGAGCGCGTCCGTGCGCGCGACGAGCACGGTCGGGACGCCGCAGACGTCGGCGGCCAGCCGGGCCGCGCCGAGCATCCGCAGGAATTGCGCGGTCGGGATCAGCACCTTGCCGCCGAGGTGGCCGCATTTCTTCTCGGACGAGAGCTGATCCTCGAAGTGCACGCCGGCCGCGCCTGCCTCGATGAACGCCTTCATCAACTCGAACGCGTTCAGCGGGCCGCCGAAGCCGGCCTCCGCGTCCGCGATGATCGGCGCGAGCCAGTACGTGTCCGTCTCCCCCTCCGCTGCGTGGATCTGGTCGGCCCGCAGCAGGGCGTTGTTCAGGCGGCGGACGAGCGCCGGCCCGCTGTTCGACGGGTACAGGCTCTGGTCGGGGTAGGTGTGCCCGGCGAGGTTCCCGTCGGCAGCGACCTGCCAGCCGCTCAGGTAGATCCCCTTCAACCCCGCCTTGACCATCTGCACCGCCTGGCCGCCCGTGAGCGCGCCGAGCGTGGGCACGAAGACCTCGGTATGGAGCAGCTCCCAGAGCCGCTCCGCGCCCAGGCGGGCGAGTGTGTGCTCGACGTGGACGGTGCCGCGCAGGCGCTCGACGTCCTCCTGCGTGTACGGCCGCTCGATTCCCTTCCACCGGCCGTTGTGCGTGCTTCCGTTGGTGCTCATTCCTCGCTCCCTTCCAGGTAGTCGTAGGCCGGCAGGGTCAGGAACTCGACGAACGACTCGCCGAGCGCGACCTGCTCGAAGATCTCCCGCGCATCACCGGCGCGGCTCTTGTCGTACACCTCGTCGCCGAATTCGGCCCGCAGCCGTTCCAGCTCCTCGCCGATCACCTCGCGGACGCGGTCACGGTCGAAGCGGCCGTGCCGGACCCACTGCCACACCTGCGAGCGCGCGATCTCGGCGGTGGCCGCGTCCTCCATCAGGTTGTAGATCGCAGCCGCGCCGGTTCCGCGGAGCCACGACGAGAGGTACTGGATCCCGACGCTCACGTCATTGCGCAGCCCTTCTTCGGTGATCTCGCCGGGAGTGGCCGCGACGTCGAGCAGGTCGGCGGCGCTGACCGAGACCTCGGGCCGCTGCCGCTCGAGCTGGTTCGGCCGCTCGCCGAGGACGCGATCGAACTCCTCTTTCGCCGTCGGAACGAGGTCGGGATGGGCCACCCAGGTGCCGTCGAACCCGTCGCCGGCTTCGCGCCGCTTGTCGTCGCCCACCTTCGCGAGCGCGCGCTCGTTCAACTCGAGATCCTTGCGGCTCGGTATGAACGCCGCCATCCCGCCCATCGCGTGGGCGCCGCGGCGATGACAGGTCTTGACGAGCAGCTCCGTGTAGGCGCGCATGAACGGCGCGGTCATCGTCACGCTGTTCCGATCGGGAAGGACGAACTCGGGACGGTTACGAAACTTCTTGATCGCGCTGAACATGTAGTCCCAGCGACCGGCGTTGAGCCCCGCAGAGTGGTCGCGCAGCTCCCACAGGATCTCGTCCATCTCGAAGGCGGCGAGGACGGTCTCGATCAGAACGGTTGCCTTGATCGTCCCGGGCGTCAGCCCGAGCGACCTCTCCGTGTGGACGAAGACGTCGTTCCAGAGCCGCGCCTCGAGGTGGCTCTCGAGCTTCGGCAGGTAGAGATAGGGCCCGGTGCCCTTCTCGACGAGGCGCTTGCCGTTGTGAAAGAGATAGAGGCCGAAGTCGAACAGGCTCGCCGAGACCGGCACGCCCTCGACTCGAAGATGGCGCTCGGTCAGATGCCAGCCACGCGGGCGCACGAGCAGCGTTGCCACCTCGTCGTTCAGACGGTAGTGCTTCTCCGGCGTGGCGAGGTCGATCGTCCGCTCGATCGCGTCGACGAGGTTCGCCTGCCCTTCGACCATGTTGCGCCAGGTCGGCGAGTTGGCGTCCTCGAAGTCGGCCATGAACATCCGTGCGCCCGAGTTGAGCGCGTTGATGACCATCTTCCGGTCGGTGGGGCCCGTGATCTCGACCCGCCGGTCGAGCAGGTCCGGCGGGACGGGCTCGATCGTCCACTCGCTCTCGCGGATCTCGCGCGTTCCTGCCAGGAAGTCCGGCAGCTCCCCGGTGTCCAGGCGCCGCTGGCGGTCCGCCCGGCGCTCCAGGAGCTCGAGCCGGCGAGGGCCGAAGCGGCGCTCGAGCTCGACGACGAACGCGAGCGCGTCGTCGCTCAGGATCTCGTTCGAGCGCGTGCCGGAAGAGGCCGCGAACTCGGCTGCGAAGACGGCTGTCACGGAACTAGTCGGTTTCGTGGTCGCGCTCGCAGAAGTCCGGGCACGTGCACGGTGCCGACTCGGCGGCGGTGACGACGTAGCGAGCGCGGTCGGCGCTATCCGCGATGGGCCTGAGCAGGGCGCCGTTGCCGTTCGAGCGCTCTCGTGCCCAGGGGCGCAATCGGAGGAGAAACCGCGTCACGGCGATCATTGTTGCATATTTCGGATCCGAAGTCGAGGTAGACGAGGGTATTTCTCGACTATAGGTCAGAATTCGACCTAGTCTTGGATCCAGGAACGTCTAGGAAGAACTGGCCGTCGAATGGTCGCCGAGGAACGCGAGCACACGCCTCCAGGCGTCCTCGGAGGCCTCGGCGTGCTCGTCCTGCTTGCGGTCGAAGAAGCTGTGCGGCGCCCTTTCGTAGGTGACGAGCTCGTGCTCGACGCCGGCGTCCCGGAGCGCCTGCTCGAAGGCGGCGTTCTGCTCGGCGGTGATGTTCTGGTCGTCTCCCGCCTGGAGCGCCAGCACCGGCGCCGCCAGCTCGGAGGCGCGCTCGAGCGGCCCCGGGTGGCCGTCGCGCTCGCCCGGCCTACCGTAGAAGCCGATCACGCCGGCGAGCCCGTGGCCGCTCGCGGCGGCGAGCCAGGAGTGGTGGCCGCCGAAGCAGAAGCCGAGCGTGAAGACGTCGCGGACGCCCTCTCTACGCAGCCACTCGACCGCCGCGCGCACGTCGGCCTGGATCGTCTCCGGCTTCGTCTGCCCGACGTGCTCCGCGTACTCGAACTCGTCGCCGCGCTTCTCCGCTCCCGCCGTCCGGCCGAAGTAGTCGATCGCGATCGCGGTGTAGCCGCGCTCGGCCAGGCGCAGGGCGAGCTCCTCGTAGAAGCGGTAGAGCCCGCGCACGTCGGGAAGGATCACGACGCCGGCCGGCTCTGGCTCGTCCGGCAGGGCCGCGAAGGCCGCGAGCCGGTTGCCGTCGGCAGCCTCGAGCTCGAGCTCCCGGTGCGTGACGGCCGCGCCGGAGATCGCCGGGATCGGCGGTGACGAGTCCAGCTCGAAGCACACGCGGTGAGCCTAGCGGCCGCCCGGCGCGGAGAGGGTCAGTAACCGCCGCCCGAGTTGTAGTAGCCGCCGCCGCCAGAGGTGCCGGATGACGTCTTCCCGGGCGCTGCGACGTGCCAGGTGAAGCTCGTGCCGCCGAAGCTGTCCGAGGCGCCGTTCCCTCCAACGCTCTTCGGCGAATGGTCGAGCGCGAACGTGTACAGCGGCAGCCCGTTGAAGGTCACCTGGGCCCGCCCGTCCGGGCGCATGACCGTGCCGAGCTTGGAGCTGAGGCCGGAGGCTGCCGTGGGAGCGGACTCGCCAGCCGGCAGGGTCAGCGGCACCCAGATCTTCGTGCAGCTCCCCGTACAGAGGATCTTCCCGCCCTTCTCCTGCGACGGGCTGTAGAGGGCGAAGCCCTTCGCGTCGACGAGCACCGTCCCCGTGCCGGAGACCGATGCCTGCGCCACCGTGTCGGACGTCGTCGAGCCGGAGGCCGCCGGGCTTCCCCCGCTCTTCGCGTTGCCATAGCTCGAGCCGCAGGCGCTGAGAGCGACGGCGGCAAGAGCGAGGGCTATGAGGCTGAGTGTTCTCTTCATGCCCGTTCATACGGAGGCGGCGCACGCTCGGATCTCGGAAGCTAGCCTCTCCCACATGCTCGACCCCGAAGTCGCCGCCGTCCTTCTCGCGGCAGCGTTCGCCGGCGTGCTGGCGCTGCCGGGGCTGCGCAAGGCGCTCCGGCGCGGCGGGCAGGTCTGCGCTTCCTGCGGGAGGCTGATCGTGCTCGGCGAGCGGACGTGCGACTGCGATCGCTGAGGGAACGGGTCCCTCGCCGCCCTGATCTGCGGGTCTTCGCCGGCTACTGCCTCGCTGCCGCCGTCTACATCGCGATCGGCGTGACCGTGACCGACTTCCTCTACTCGTTCTGGGTCGCCGTCGCCTACGTGGTGATCGCCGCCTGGGCGGTCCCGATGCTCGCCAGGAGACGGGCTTGAGGCGACGTTTGCAGCGCTGTCGTCGGGTCATCGGTCAGAAGGCCGGCCTGTGAGCTGGGCCGCCCACGACATGGAGCCGTACGCGTTCCAGAAGCACCTCAACCTGAAGATCGCGTTCGTGCCGCTGCTGATCGGCTCGTACGCGCCGGACATGATGACCAAGTGGTTCGTCTACGGGGTCCACCTCGGCCCGTGGGACCTGAAGGCGACAAACCCGGCCCAGTTCCACCGCGGCTGGCCGGGCTTCGGCTTCACCCATTCGTTCATCTACGGGATCGCGATCGGCCTCGTCATCTGGAAGGTCTTCGGGAGCAAGCTCTGGGGGGTGAGCTTCATCATCGGCCAGTTCGCCCACGCGCTCACGGACACGGGCGACACGGTCGGGACGATGCTGCTCTTCCCGTGGACGTACCACTTCCACCTCGGCGCCTGGGCCTACGCCGGCCAGACCGGCCGGACGACCGACGCGGCCGCCTACTTCAGCGGGCTCGGGTCGATGTGGGACCTGGTCTGGATCGTCTACGGCTTCTACGCCTGGCGGGTGGTGACCGGCTCCTACTTCGACGGCGTCATCTACCGCGCCGATGCCTTCTGGCCGTGGATGAACCGCTGGGTTCCGCGCGGCGCGCTGCTCGCGCTCTACCGCGCCGCGTTCTTCTACGGGACCTCGCGCTGGATCGCCTGGACGGTCTGGGCGCACGTGATCCACCACTACCCGTACGACCTCAGCTGGGGCGGTCCGCACTGGGTGCACGCGGCGCACCCGTAGCCGACTACTTGTGCAACCATTTCGCCGTGTCCCGGCGTCTGTTTGCCGCGCTCGTCCTGGTCGGGGCCGTCTGCGCGCTACCCGCCCGGGCGCACGCGAGCCTCGCGGCCGGGATCGCCGAGATCCGGGACGCGTCGGGGAAGCTCGTCGCCAGCGCCGGCCAGGGCTCGTTCGCCAGCGTCCAGGACGCCGGCTGGACGCTTCGCGTCGACTCGGCCACCCGCAGCGCGCGCGGGGTCGACCTGCGCGGGGTCTCGGTCGCCGGCGGCAAGGTCTACGTGGCTCATATCTTCGTCCCCGCACACGGGCTGCGCGGGGCGCTCGTCAGCGGGCTGGAGGTCGACGGCCACCTCGTCTCGGGCAAGCCGAACACGCTCGTCCCGCTCGGCCCGGCGAGCTACCTGGTCGTCCTGCAGGAGGCCGTCGTCCCCAGCGAGGGCAGCGGCGTCGTCGGCCTGCGCGTCGTCTCGGGCGACACCTCCAGCGGCCTCGACCCCGGCACGCAGCTCCTGATCGGCCTCGCCCGCGCCGCCCAGCCGCCCGCCCACCACAAGCAGGCCCGGCTCTCCTGGCTGTCGCTCGGCGTCTCCGGCCACGGCGCCAGCACCGGCTTCCCGGAGGCCTTCCCCGAGTTCCTGACGCCGCCGCCCTCGAACGGCCCGATCGGCGGGCGCGCGGTCGCGATCGCCGAGCGCTACCTCGGCGTCCCCTACCGCTGGGGCGGCGCCGATCCGATCACCGGCTTCGACTGCTCCGGCTTCGCGATGTTCGTCTATGCCCAGCTCGGGATCGATCTCACGCACTACACGGGCGCCCAGTGGTACGAGGGCGCGCGCGTCCCGCCGAGCGACCTCGAGCCCGGCGATCTCGTCTTCTTCGAGCCGAGCTCGCGCGGTCCGCAGCACGAGGGGATCTACGTCGGCCACGGCGCCTTCATCCAGGCGCCGCACACCGGCGACGTGGTCAAGATCTCGTCGCTGTCAGATCCCTCGTACCTGTTCGGCTACGTCGGGGCCGTTCGGCCCTGGCACCACTGAGGTGGATCCGGGGAGCGGCGCGAGCCACTCCCCGGATCGCAGGCACTAGGCGAAGAACTGGAAGATCGCCGTGTGCGCCACAGTGCCGTCGTTCAGCTGCAGGCTGAACTGGCGGCAGGTGCCCGCCCAGGCGGAGCTGGTCTGCCAGCCGTAGTAGTAGTGGCCCGAGCTGGCCCCGTAGACGAGCCCGGTCTGGGTGCCGGCTCCCGCTGCCTTGACGGAGTGCGGCGTCCAGGAGGGACAGGAGACGGGCGAGGAGCTGAAGCTGCCGATCGAGAGGCCCTGGTTGCCGTTCAGGCCGAAGCCGAGCTTGATCAGGTCGCCGGCGTGGACGAGGTTGAGTTTCGAGCTCGACTCGTTCGTGATCGGCTTGAAGAAGCCCTT
>DASPRN010000129.1:0-22882 GCA_035624425.1 Gaiellaceae bacterium | reverse complement strand
ATCTGGACGGTGGTGGTGCCCCAATCGAAGGCGCCGTTGGCGTCGACGACCAGGCGTTCGTCGCCGGCCTTGCCGGTGCCGACGCCACGGAGGCGCCCGTCGAGCTCGATCTCGAACGGCGTGTCCTTGATGGTCAGCTCGCCGCGGACGCGGAACGCGTCCTCGCCCGTCGGCTCGACGGCGGTCGAGCGGAACCGGATCTCCGGGTGCTGCTCGGCGTCGAGGAAGTCAGGCGAGCGCAGATGCGCATCGCGCTGATCGTTGTCGGTGCTGATGCTCGCGACACGGATCGTGCCGGCGAACGACGGCTCCTCGCCGCCCTCGATGCGCCCCTCGTAACCGGTGAAGCGCCCGACGATCGTGCTGAACAGGTCGCTCGTGTCGGTCACCTGGAAGCCGATCGTGGTGTGAACCGGGTCGATGGCCCAGGTGCCGGCCGGAATGGTTGTGCTTGCAACTGCGGACATTGGTCTGTCTGCTCCTTTCGGGTATACTTGAGTCGTCAACAATCATAGCGGAGAAAGATTGAGTCGTCAAGTATTGAGCACACAAGCAGTTCAAGAGTTCGCGGCCTTCGCGGCTCTACTGCGCGCACACGCCGCGACCACCCGCGGCTTCAACGCAGAGCTCGTCGCCGAGCACGGCCTGACGCTGAGCGACTACGAGGTGCTGCTGCGACTCGCCCGCGCGCCCGAGCACCGGCTGCGCCGCGTCGACCTCGCTGAAGAGGTGCTCCTGACGCCGTCGGGGATCACGCGGCTGCTGGTCGGGCTCGAGCGCAGCGGTTACGTCGAGCGCGCCTCATGCGAGAGCGATGCCCGCGTCACCTACGCGCAGCTCACGGACGCGGGGCTCGAGAAGCTTCGCGAAGCGGGCAAGAGCCACTCCGTCTCGGTGCGCAGCGTGTTCTCGGAGCGCTACTCCGCGGAGGAGCTCGAGTCGCTGTGCGAGCTGCTCGAGCGCCTTCCTCAGGCCGACGACGACGCTAGCTGCGAGCCGTAGACCAGGACCGCAGAAGCTCGGCCTCGCGGGCCGGATCGAGCCCCGCGCGGCCCTGCCTGAGCCCCCGGTCCGTGACGAGCTGCTCTCCGGCCTCCTGCGCCCAGGCCAGGGTGTCGCGCGCGGTCTCCTCGAGAGGCCGGAATCGCAGGCCTGCCGCGACAGCCTTCGCGACGCTCATCTGCAGGAACGGCTCGTCGGCTCCGGCCAGCCAGAGCGGGAGGTCGGACCACGGCTCGACGCCCTGCTCGAGCAGGAAGCCCTCTTCGGCCCAGACGACGTCGGCCTCTCCGCAGGCGGCGAGCATCGCCGCGAACGAGACCGGCTCGCAGGTGGCGTTGAACGCGCCGGTTGCCCGCGAGGCGCAGGCCTCGACCAGCCAGGCTCCGAGGTCGCGAACGTCGATCAGCTGGACGAGCCGCTCGGGCGGCGCCGGGGCGAGCACCTCGCCGCCGCCGGCTACCCGGAGCGGCCAGTAGGTGAAGCGTCCGGTCGGGTCGTTCGGGCCGACGATCAGGCCCGCGCGCACGCTCGCGTGCGCGCCGAGAAACACCTCGGCGACCACCCGCTCGCACGCGGCCTTGAGCGCTCCGTAGTCGCGCATGACCTCTTCGCTCTGCGGATCCTCGAGCTCCTGCAGCGGCGCGCTCTCGTCGAAGCCGGCGACGTACGGCTCGGCATAGACGGAGCCGCTCGAGACGAAGAGGTAGTGGCCGACCGAGCCCTGCAGCAGCTCGGCGGAAGCCCGCACGACGCGCGGCACATAGCCGGAGGGGTCGATCACGGCGTCCCACTCGCGGCCCTCGAGAGCCGACAGGTCGCCGTCGCGGTCGCCGCGCAGCTTCTCGAGCTCGGGGAAGAGCTCGGGATTCGTCTCGCCGCGGTTGAAGAGCGTCACCTCGTCGCCTCGCGCGAGCGCCGCCTCGACCGCCGCCCGGCCGAGGAACTTCGTCCCGCCGAGGACGAGCAGCCTCACGACGGGGACGCTATCGGAGCCCGGTGATGTGACCGGCGGAATCGACGTCGATGCCGAGGGCCGCAGGTTCGGCCGGAAGGCCGGGCATCGTCTGCATGTCGCCGCAGAGCGCGACGATCCAGCCGGCGCCGGTGTAAGGCCGCAGCTCGCGGACCGGGAGCGTGAACCCGGTCGGCGTCCCCCCGAGGCTCGCGTCGTGGGAGAGCGAGAGGTGCGTCTTCGCAATGCAGATGGGGAGCCGGTCGAGCCCCGCGGCCGCCAGCGCCTCCGCCTGCCGCTCCGCCGCCGGTGAGAGCTCGATTCCCGAGGCCCCGTAGGCGCGCCGCGCGACCGCGTCGATCTTGGCCGGAATCGACTCGTCGAGCTCGTAGAGCGGCCGGACCTCGACCGGCTGCCGGACCGCCTCCATCACGACCTCGGCGAGCTGGACGGCGCCCTCGCCTCCGCGTTCGAACCCGTCGTTCTCCTCGACCCCGAGCGCGCCCAGCTCGAGCGAGAGGCTGCGGATCGCGTCGAGCTCGACCTGCTCGTCGCCCGGGAAGTGGTTGATCGCCACCACCGGGTCGATCCCGATCTCGCGGACGATGTTCATGTTCGCGGCGAGGTTCTCCGCGCCGCGCTCGATCGCCGGGACGCCGCCGTCGGGATCGCCGCCGTGATGCTTGAGCGCCTGGGTGGTCGCGACCAGCACGACCGCGCTCGGCGCCAGGCCGCGGCCGCGGCAGACGATGTCCACAAACTTCTCGAAGCCCATGTCGGCGCCGAAGCCGCTCTCCGTGACGACGACCTCGCCGAGCTTCAGCGCGAGGCGGTCGGCGAGAACCGAGTTGTTGCCGTGCGCGATGTTGGCGAACGGCCCGCAGTGGACGAGCGCCGGCTGCCCTTCGAGCGTCTGGGCGAGGTTCGGCTTGAGCGCGTCGACGAGCAAGGCGGCCATCGAGCCGGCGGCGCCGAGCTGTCCGGCCGTGACCGGCTCACCGCCGAAGGTCGTGGCGACCGTGATCGCGTCCAGCCGCCGGCGAAGGTCGGCCGCGTCCTCCGAGACGGCGACGATCGCCATCACCTCGGAGGCCGCGGTGATGTCGAAGCCCGTCTCGCGCGGCGTGCCGTTGGTACGGCCGCCGAGGCCGACCACGATCTGGCGCAGCGCGCGGTCGTCCATGTCGAGGCAGCGGCGCCAGGTGATCGAGTGCGGGTCGACGCCGAGCGCGTTTCCGTGCAGGAGGTGCGCCTCGAGCATCGCCGCGAGCAGGTTGTTGGCGGCGCCGATCGCGTGGATATCGCCCGTGAAGTGGAGGTTGACCAGGTCCATCCCCGCGAGTTGTGCGAGCCCGCCGCCGGTGCCGCCGCCCTTGATCCCGAAGACCGGGCCGAGCGACGGCTCGCGCAGGCAGAGCACCGGCTGCGCGCCGATCGCTCCCAGCGCCTCCGTCAGCGCGATCGCGGTGGTGGTCTTGCCTTCGCCCGCCTTGGTCGGCGTGACCGCGGTGACGGAGACAATCCGCCCGTCGGGAGCGCCGGCCAGGCGCTCGAGCGCGGAGAGCTCGATCTTCGCGGCGCGGCGGCCGTAGGGCTGGAGCTCCTCCGGGAGCAGGCCCAGCCGCTCGCCGAGGTCGGCGGCGGAGTGGGGGGCGTCGGAAAGCACGTGCACGAATTCAACCTCACTCGGCGCTTCCCGGGAGCCATCAGGGTGCGGAACCGCGTGCGGAAAAGCCGCAGGAAGATTCGGTAGGGGCGCGGATGGCCGCTCCGCCGACGCGGGCGAGACTCCAGGCATGCACCCGTCCGCCTCGTTCAGCGCCACGCTTCGCGTCCACCTGGACAATCAGCCGGGGTCGTTCGCCCGGCTGGCGAGCGCGATCGGCGAGGCCGGCGGGCTGCTCGGCGCGATCGACCTCGTGCGGGTCGAGCGCGGCAAGAAGGTGCGCGACGTCACGGTGCTCGCCGACGACGAGGCGCACATCGGGCGGATCGTGGAGGCCGTCCGCGCGGTGGAGGGGATCGAGGTCGAGCACGTCTCCGACCGGACGTTCCTGCTCCATCTCGGCGGCAAGCTCGAGGTCACGCCCCGCGCGCCGCTGAAGACGCGCGACGACCTCTCGATGGCCTACACGCCCGGTGTCGCCCGCGTCTGCAAGGCGATCGCGGCCGACCCGGTCAAGGTCTGGAACCTGACCGTCAAGCAGAACACGGTCGCGGTCGTCACCGACGGCACGGCCGTCCTCGGCCTCGGCGACATCGGCCCCGAGGCGGCGCTGCCGGTGATGGAGGGCAAGGCGATCCTCTTCAAGGAGTTCGGCGCGATCGACGCCTGGCCGCTGTGTCTGGCGACCACCGACCCGGACGAGATCGTGCGGACGGTCGCCGCGGTGGCGCCGGTCTTCGGCGGGATCAACCTCGAGGACATCTCCGCGCCGCGCTGCTTCGAGATCGAGGCGCGCCTGCGCGAGGAGCTCTCGATCCCGGTCTTCCACGACGACCAGCACGGCACTGCGATCGTCGTCCTCGCCGCGCTGCTCAACGCGCTGCGGGTGGTCGACAAGCGGCTCGAGGACGTGCGGATCGTGCTCACCGGCGCGGGGGCGGCCGGCGCGGCGACGGCGCGGATGCTGCTCTCGGCGGGAGCGGGCGAGGTCGTCTGCTGCGACCGCGGCGGCGTGCTCCACCCGGCTCGGCCGGGGCTGGACGAGTTCAAGGCCGCGCTGGCCTCGGAGACGAACGCCGCCGGCCTGCGAGGCAGCGCCGACGAGGCGCTCGCGGGGGCCGACGTCTACATCGGCCTCTCCGCGCCGGGCGCGGTTTCAGCCGAGGGCGTTCGCTCGATGGCCGAGCGCGCGATCGTCTTCGCGATGGCCAACCCGACCCCGGAGATCGCGCCCGAGGAGATCGAGCACCTCGTCGCCGTCGTCGGCACGGGGCGCTCCGACTACCCGAACCAGATCAACAACGTGCTCGTTTTCCCGGGTGTCTTCCGGGGCGCGCTGGACGTGCGCGCGAGCACGATCACGCGCGAGATGGAGCTCGCCGCGGCGCATGCGCTCTCGTCCGTCGTCGAGCCCGACCACCTCGGGGCCGACTACGTGATCCCGAGCGTCTTCGACCGCCGGGCCGCGCCCGCGGTCGCCTCGGCCGTCGCCGCAGCCGCCGTCGAGCATGGCGTCGCCGGCCGGCCGCACGCGGAACGGGCCGCCTCGTGAACGCGCGCTCCTGAGCCTGTTCCTCGTGGCGAAGCAGACCCGCCTGGAGAGCGGGGACCGGAGCTTGCGGCGCAAGCTTGCGGAGTGCCTGTCTTAGGCGGGTTCGACGGCGGCGAGCGGGCCCGGGCCCACCTGGAGCGCCTCGGCGACCGCCGCGTAGACATCGCTGTCGGGCAGCGAGTAGCGGCGGTCGAATTCGACCGCGCCGTTCACCTCGAGGACGGTCCGGCCGTGGAGGGTCTGGAACAGATCGACTCCGAGCACGTCGCCGCCGACGGCCGCGGCGGCCGCGATCGCGAGCCTGAAGTCCTCGGGGGACGGCCAGGCCTTCCGGAGCGAGCCTCCGAGGGAGATGTTCGTGCGCCACTCACCCGCCCGGGCGACCCGCTCGGCGGCGCCGACCACGGTGCCTCCCGCGACGATCACCCGCAGGTCGTAACCCTGGGAGGGCAGCAGCTCCTGGACGATCGCGCCGTCCGCGCGAAACCAGCTCCTGGTGCCGAGGACCGCGAGACACGCCTCGCGCTCGGCGGTCGTGCGGCAGCGATAGACGTCCCGGCCCCAGCTGCCGAAGCGCGGCTTCACCACGTACGGGAACGGGAGCAGCCGCACGTCGTCGGCCGACTCGGCGAGCATCGCCGGCGGATGCGCTACCCCTGCCGCGGTGAGGTGCGCGTCCGTGAGCAGCTTGTCGTGCGCCGCCAGCAGGGTCCGGGCGGAGTTCAGTACGGTCACGCCATTCAGCTCGAGCCATTCGAGGACCTGCAGGCCGGGCTCGACGCCGTCGAGGGTTGGCAGGACGTCGAGCCGCCCGAGCGCCAGGTCGCCGGCGGCCAGCTCGGAAAGTGCGTCCGCGGGAGGGATCAGGCGGGCGTCGATTCCGAGCGCACGCCAAGCTTCGACGAGCTCGAAGTTCGTCTGATGCGCATAGCCGACGACGGCGATGGCGCTCATGGCGGTTACGCCGCTGCTGCCAGCACCCGGGCGAGATCGAGCGTCGAGACAACGCCCACCGGCCGGGCCGAGTCGGGCTCGGCGACGACGAGATGGGCGATCTCGTGCTCGCTCATCAGCTGGGCGGCGTGTGCCAGCGTGTCGTCCGGCGCGACCATCACGACGGGCGTGATGGCGGTCCCGCCAGCGGTTCGCTCCTCGAGGTCGCCCGCGCTCGCTGCGCTGACGAGGTCGAGATCGGAGACGACGCCCCACAGCTGCGAGCCCTCGACGTCGTCCGACTCCTCACCGAAGACGACGACGGCGTGGATCCGGTAGCTCGCCATCATCCGCGCGACCGTCGCCAGCGGTGTCTCGAGCGGGCAGGTGAGGACGCCGGGGTGCATGGCCTCCGCCACCGTTACCTGTGTGAGCGACGGTCCCGTTCGGCTGCTCTCGAGCATCCGATGGCTCATGTTGCACCTCCTTTGCCCTTCACTTTCGCCCACGCGAAGGAGCCGGGCATCGGGGGCGATCCCGGCTCCCGCTACGGGAAACCCGCAAGGCGTCTCAGCCTCGGAGCACGAACCGTGTCAGACGTTCTCGGCGGCGGCTTCCGGCGCCCGTTCGGGCTTCGGGAGGAAGAGCACCGTTCGCGTCCAGTCCGGCATCCACCAGTTGGCCTGCCCCATCAGGCGCATCAGGGCCGGCACGAGCAGCGCGCGGATCACCGTGGCGTCGAAGATGATTCCGGCCGCGAGGCCGATGGCGAACGGCTTGATCTCGTAGCCAGGGCTCGAGGAGAGCACGAGGAACGCGAAGAACAGGATCAGCGCGGCGCTGGTGACGAGCTTCCCGGTGCGCGACAGGCCGAGCTCGATCGCGCGGTTGGTCGAGTGGGTCTCGTCGTAGGCCTCGCGCATGCGCGAGAGCATGAACACCTCGTAGTCCATCGAGAGGCCGTACAGGAACGCGAAGATCATCAGCGGGATCCAGGCCGGGATCGCCTGTGTGGCGTTGATGTTCCAGAGCGACGAGCCGTGGCCCTCCTGGAAGATGAAGACCACGATGCCGAAGGCCGCCGCGAGCGAGAGGAGATTGAGGATCACCGCCTTGATCGGCAGCACGATCGAGCGGAAGGCCCGCGCGAGGAGGACCAGCGTGACGATCAGCACGAACGCGAGCACGTAGCCGAAGTTCCCGTAGATCGCGTGGATGAAGTCGCGGTCGACCGCGGGGGTGCCGCCGAGCGACGCCCGCGTGCCGTCCAGGCTCGTGTTCACGCGGTTGATCGTCCCCTGGATCCCCGGTGCCGCACCGTCGATCGCCGGGAACGCCTCGACGATCGAGCTGCCGTTCCGGCGCCAGTCGCTCGGGGCGACCACGCCCGCCAGGCCGTCGACGCTCCGCAACTGCGCGGCGATCCGCTGCGGGTCGCCCCCCGGCTTGACGAGGATGTTGAACGGCTTCATCACGCCGGGGCTGATCCCGGCGGCGGCAAGCGCCTGACGGCCGGCGATCGCGGAGCCGGTGCCCGGGAAGTTCTTCAGCTGCGCCTCGCCGGGTGTCAGCTGCGTGCCGATCCCGGCGAGCACGACCACGATCGCGGTTCCGATCGCAGCCACACGCCAGGGGTGCCGAAGCACGAGCCGCGCCCAGCGGCCCCAGAGCCCGTCCTCGGGATGGCCTCTGTCGGCGAACCGCTTAGGCATCACGCGAACACTGTTGATCCGCGCGCCGAGCACCGAGAGCATGGCGGGCAGCAGCGTGATCGCCGTCAGCACGGACACCAGCGGGATCAGCATCCCGCCGAGCCCCATCGAGCGGATGAACGGCAGCGGGAGGACGACCAGCGACAGCAGTCCGATCGCGACCGTCGTGCCGGAGACGATCACGGAGCGGCCCGCGTGCGTCATCGTCTCGACGAGCGCGGTCTCGACGTCCTCGCCCTCGCGCAGCTCGTCGCGGAAGCGGAAGATCATCAGCAGCGCGTAGTCGATCGCGACCCCCAGGCCGACCAGCGCGATCAGGTACTGGACGATGATCGAGACGTTCGTGATGTAGGTCAGCCCCCAGACGAGCGTGAACGTGTTCAGGATCGCTGCGACGGCGACGACGATCGGCATCAGCACCGCCGGCAGCGTCCCGAAGACGAACAGGAGGATCACCAGCGCGCCCAGGCCGCCGATCATGGCCTCGAGCAGCACGCTCGGGCCGCCGCTGCCGCCGTTGGCGCTCGCCTCTTCGAGCGGGTCGTGGCCGGTCACGTTGACCGTCGTTCCCGCGGGCAGGCCGGCCGCAGCGAGCTTTCGCGTCTCCTTCGCGCCGCTCGTGGTGCTGAACTTGGCGAAGCCGGGCGGGTAGACCTCCATGAAGGTCGTGTGGCGGTCGCGCGAGACGAACGCGAGGCTGCCGGTCGAGTAGTACGAGCTCGTCAGCGCGGCCGGGTTGGCCCTGGCCACTCGCTGGGTCGCCGCGCGGATCGCGCCGCTCTTCGTCGCGTCGCCGTTCGTGTGGAAGACGACGACGTTGGGCGGGCGGACGCCGACGCCGAAGGTCTTCAGCGTGCGCTGGCTGGTCTCGTAGGCCGAGCGGCCGGGGATCGAGAAGCTCTGGTACCAGCGTTTCGAGACCTGACCGGCGGCGTACCCACCGAAGAGGGTGAGCGCGAGCCAGGCGACGATGACCTTCCAGCGATGACGAGCGACGACGTGTGCGAGGCGGGCGAGCAAGCAGACTCCTTTCGTCCGGTGAGGTGGCTATAAATTACAGCAACTAGAATTTTTCTGCAAATGTAACGATTCGACTACAATCGGACCATGGGCCTGAGAGAGACAAAGAAGCTCCGAACCCGTCGGGAGATCGCCGAGAAGGCGATGGGGCTGTTCGTCAAGCGCGGCTTCGATCACGTCACCGTAGCCGAAGTCGCAGCGGCGGCCGAGGTGTCCGAAAAGACCGTTTACAACTACTTCCCGACCAAGGAGGACCTCTTCTTCGACGAGGTTCCCGAGCGGGAGCGAGCGCTCGTCGAGGCGGTCCGGAACCGCCGCCCGGGAGAGTCGGTCGCAGCGGCGCTTGAGCGCCTGCAGGTCACCGGGTGCGGGCGGCTCTGCAGTGAGGGCTTCGCGATCTTCGCGCGGATCATCGAGGAGTCGCCGGCCCTCCAGGCCAAGGAGCTGGAGGTCATGGCCCGCTTCACCGACGCGCTCGCCGGCGCCATCCAGAGTGAGCTCGGGGTCGATGCGCTCGACGCGAAGGTCGCGGCCAACGTGCTCGTCACCGTCCAGTGGCAGCACTTCCGGAACGCGCGGGCCCACGCGCTCGCCGGGCGAAACGGCCCCGCAGCAGAGCGCGAGCTCCGTTCCGAGCTGAAGCGCGCCTACCGGCTGCTCGAGCACGGGCTGGCGCAGCTCGAGGCCTAGAGCGTGCGTCGCTATCCACAATGGTGTCGACCGGTCGTTTCAGACGGGTGCGCGGCAAACCCGCGCACCCTCAGGCTAGGCGTCGCGAGCGACGCCTAGGAGTGGGAAAGCGCCAGCTCGTCGTCGGCCTGGTCGATCACGCGGCGGTCATGGGTCGCGCAGACGACGGCGATCCCGAGCTCGTGGGCGAGGCGGGCGAGCAGGAGCGCGACCTCGAGGGCGTTGGCCTCGTCGAGCCGGGAGGTCGGCTCGTCGGCGAGGAGCAGGGCCGGACGCGCCGCCACCGCGCGGGCGAGCGCGACGCGCGCCTGCTCGCCGCTCGAGAGCCGCGAGACCCGCTGTCCGGCTCGGTGCTCGAGCCCGACGGCCTTCAGGGCCTCGAGCGCGAGCCCTGGCCGCTCGTTCGGCGCCCGGCCGCGCAGGGCCAGGCCGAGCTCGACGTTCTCCTGAGCGCCGAGGAACGGCACCAGGCCAGACTGCTGGCTCACGAACCCGATCGACGCGGCGCGGAGGCGGGCGCGCGCTGCCCGGTCGAGGCTCGTCAGCTCGTGCCCGAGGACCATGACCTTGCCGGCGCTCGGCGGTTCCAGCCCGGCCATCAGGTTCAGCAGGGTCGTCTTCCCCGAGCCGGACGGGCCGGTCACCGCCGCGAGGCGGTCGGCCGCAAAGCTCGCGTCCAGCCCGTCGAGCACCAGCGACCGTCCGAAGCGCTTCGAGAGCGAGCCGAGCTCGGCGACGGTGCCGGCTGCGACCGGGGCCCGGCCGCCGTCGACGCGCCGCTCGACGGGAGCAGGGACGACCTTGCCGCCGGCCGGCGCGACGACCACGCGCCCCTTCTCGACCGCCGCGACCGCGTGCGAGCCGATCCCGGCCTGCAGCAGCAGCTTCTCGGGCAGGTGCAGCCAGCCGCCGCGGCCGACGACGATCGAGGCGCCGTTCCCCGAGGGGCCGCTCTCGGCGGCGAGGCGCCCGTCCCGGATGTGGACGACGCGGTCGGCGATCTCGGTGGACGCCTGGTCGTGGCTGACGATCAGCGCCGAGCAGCGGTGCTCGCGGGCCAGCTCGCCGATCAGCTCGTAGACGCGCGCGGCGCTGGCGCCGTCGAGCTCGCCGGTCGGCTCGTCTGCGAGCAGGAGCTGCGGCTCGTGCGCCACGCCGGCGCAGAGGGCGACGCGCTGCTGCTCGCCACCGGAGAGCTCGCCCGGCCGCGCCGCTCGCTTCTCCGCGAGGCCGACCCGTTCGAGCAGCGCATCCGCCCGCGCCACGGCGTCCCGCCGCCGCGCGCCCCGCAGCTCGAGCGGCAGCGCAACCAGCTCGCGCACCGTCAGCTCGGGGGCGAGCGCCCGCTCGTAGTGCTGGTCCACATAGCCGAGGATCCGCGAGCGCTCGCGCCCCGAGAACCGCGCCGCGTCCCGCCCGAAGACGCGCACCACCCCGGCGGACGGCCGTTCCTGCGCGGAGACGGTCCGCAGCAGCGTCGTCTTGCCGGAGCCGCTCGGCCCGAGCACGACGACCAGCTCGCGCTCGTCGACGTCGAGCGTCAGGCCCTGCAGCGCGGCGGCGTCGCCCTCCGGGGTCGAGTAGACCCGGAAGAGGTCGCGGATCTCGACCGCTCTCACGACGCCTCCCGGAACCTGGCCCGGGTCAGCGCGAACGCGGGCAGCAGCGCCGCGGCGAGGAACGCGGCCAGCGCGATCGCCACGAGTGGCCAGTCGACCGCGAGGCGTAGCGGCGGCAGGGGGTCTCCCGCGCCCGCCGTGAGTCGGATCAACCCGACCGTCAGCGCGCCCAGGATCGTCCCGGCTGCGAGCCCGCCCGCGACCCCGAAGCAGATGGAGATCAGGAAGCGCAGGCGCAGGTGGCGCAGAAGCGCGCGCGGCTCGGCGCCCTGGGACTCCAGGTCGAACAACTCGCCGCGCTCGTCGCGAAGGTCGAAGACGAGCGCCAGCAGGACGCCGGCGAGGGCCAGCGCCAGGGCCGCCAGCGCGGCCGAGCCGAGGACGAGCACCGCCCCGCGGCCGAGCGGGTCGGTGCGCAGCCGCGAGAGCGTGTCGCGCCGGGTGCTCACGTCGAGGCTCGTGAACGGCGGCCGCCGCAACGCGCGCGCGAGGGCCTGCGGGGAGCTCCCGGGCCGCGCGTCGATCCACATCTCGTCGGTCACGCCGGTTCCCGGTGCGGCCGTGTTCAGCGCGGTCGAGACGGCCGTCCGGTCCGTGACCACGACGTCGCCCTGCACGGTCGGAAAGCGCGAGGCGACGCCGGTGACGCGCAGGAGCAGCGGCTCGCCCTCGACCATCGCCGGGAGCAGGCCGTGGCGACCCGCCGCAGCGGCGAGCGCGGGCGAGACGACCGCCGGGAGCGCTCGCCCGTCCGTCGGCTGGCGCGGGCGGAAGACGCCGATCGCGATCCCGGAGTCCGGCGTCAACAGGTAGCGGACGGTCGACCCCGTGGCCCGGACTCCCTCGCCGCCCGTCCACTCGGCGTAGTCCGTCGTGAGCGTCTGCCCGCCCGCGCGGAGGGCGCCGAGGCGCAGCGTGCCCTCGGTTCTCGGCTGCGCGCCGAGCCCGGCGTTCGTCCCGATCGGCAGCCCTCCCGCGCGCAGGAACGAGAGCCGTACGAGAAGGCCGCCGCGCAGTGCAGGCGGGAGCGGGGCTCGGAGAGTCGTGTTCCCCCGGACAGTGCCGAGGTCGAGCGTCGTGAAGAGCCCGCGGGCGCTCATCACCGTCGCCTTCAGGTCGAGCGGAGTCCCGTTCACGGTGGCGGGGAGCTCGAGCGTCCGCGCTCCCGTAGGGAGCCTGACCCCGCGCATCGCGCTCGGCCCGGCAGCGATGCGCCGCGCCAGCTCCGTCCGCGAGAGCGCCGAGAAATCGCCGCGCCAGCCTTCCAGCCCGGGAAGGATCGCGGGCGGGATCCCGAGGAGCGTGAATCCCTGCGAGGTCGTCAGGCCCGAGACGTCGCCGCTCTGCCGCAGGACGGGGGCCGCGTCGCCGAGCCGCCGGTACGCGCTCGCCGCCGCGGCCGCCGAGACCGGCACGAGATTGTCGAGGCTCTCGCGCGCGATCGCGTCGCGCGGGACGGCGTAGGCAGCCTCGTCGGCCTGTCCTTGCGCGAGCGTCGAGCGGTACGCGGATGCGAACAGCGCCAGCGCGAAGCTCGCGACGAGAAACGAGACGACGATCGCCGCGCGTCCCGGGCTTCTGGCGAGAGAGGTCGCGGCCAGCCGAACCGGCAGCGAGGCCCGGCGTGCGAGCCGCTCGAGCAGGCGCAACGTGGGGTAGAGGAGCCGTGCCGCGGCGACCGCGGCCACGAAGACGACCAGGCCGGGCAGGAGGAGCAGGAAGACGCCGGTTCCGCCGCCTCGCGCGAGCGCCGAGGCGTCGGCCTCGCCGCGGAGCGCACCGAGGACGATCGCGGCCAGCGCTCCGAGCGCGAGCGCGTCGACGACCGTGAGGGACACGCCGCCGAAGGCGAGATCCGGGCTGCGGCGGGTGAGAACGAGCACGAGCGCGGCTCCGGCCGCCAGCAGGGCCGCTAGACCGGCAGCCCCGCCCGAGAGCGCCGAGTGGTCGAGCACCGCGCCGGCTGCGTCCCCGAGCCGGTGCGCGGCGCCTGCGGCGAGGGCGGTCCCGGCTGCCCAGCCGAGAACGACTCCGAGCACGGCGATCGCCGCCGCCTCCGTCCCGTCGAGCAGGAGGAGCTGCCACCTGCCGCCGCCCAGCCAGCTCAGCCGGCGAGCGCTCGCCTGGGCCTCCCGCCGCCCGGCCGCCGCCGCGAGGACGACGAAGCCGAGCAGCAGCGCCGCGCCGGCCCCGCCGAGCAGGAGCAGCCGTCGCTGCCCAGCCCGCGCGGTGGCGGCCGCCTGCGTGACCTGCTCGGCGGGCGCCGTCAGCAGGAACCCCTGGCCGTGCGCATCCAGGTCCGACTGGGCCTGCGCGGTCTGCGCCGCGAAGGCATCCGCAGTCCAGGGATGAACGCTCGACTCGGTGAGCGGCAGCAGCCAGCTGTAGGTGCGCTGGAAGTCCGCCAGCAGCCGCGTCGAAGCGAGCCCCGCGACGCCGTCGGCCAGCAGGAACGGGGGTTGGGCCGGCTGGTGGTAACGGGCGGAGCTCGTCAGGATCGACCGCTGGCTCGAGCTCGAGAGCAGCGGGCCGAACGGAAACCGCGACGTGACCGAGCCGCGCCCGACGCGGACAATGTGGAGGCCGGGAAGGTGCGGCAGCGGCCCCGCGCCGGCAAGCTGGAGGACCTCGCAGCGCGCGGGCGTGCAGGGCCGCGGAAGCCGCCCGCTGCGGACGCGGGCCCAGCGGCCGACGTTGTCGATCGCGGCGAGGTCGGTCAGCGCGCCGCCGATCTCGCTCTCGCGGAAGAACAGCACACGGGCGCGCCGCCCGCCCGGGAGCCGTGCGAGGGCCCGTTGCGCTTCGGAGTCGAGAGCCCCCAAGGACGGCGCTCCCTGCGACGGGATCCCGCTCCAGTCGACCCGGACGCCTCGGTCTGCCTGGTCGATCGCGAGGACCGCACGGCCGAGGCTGCGGTCGCCCGCGGCGAGGCCGGCGCCGTCCACCCCGGCGAGAACGGCCGCGGCCACGGCGATGCCAAGCACGACGAGCAGGTAGCGGCCGCCGCCTCGCCGGAGCCGCTTCCGCGCGAGCCTGAGCACCGCGCCGCCTCGTCTCGCCGTCACCGGTAAATGACTGACGAAGGTGCCTAAACCAGGCATCTGACCAGAGAAGAAACCATCGTCAGCACTATACTAGTGTCCATGCCGCGATACGACGTGCCGAAGGCGGCCCCCGAGCCGCTCGCGATCGTCCAGCGGTTCGTGAACACCACCGACCTCGAGAACGAGCGCGAATGGCTCTCGACGCCCGCCGACCTGGCGGGCTGGCTGCGCGAGGCGGGCCTGCCGGCCGACGGGCCGCTCGGCGAGGCAGACCTCGCCCGGGCGCACGAGCTGCGCGAGGCGCTCCGGGCCCTGCTCCAGGCCAACAACGGCAGGGCTTTGAGTGCGGACGCCGTCTCGACCTTCAACGCCGCCGCGGCGGCCGCCCGTCTCTCGCCCGAGCTCGACGAGGGCGGCATGGTCAGGCTCGAGCCGTACGCGCACGGCGTCGACGGGGCGCTCGGACGGATCGTCGCCGTCGCGCTGGGTGCGATGCTCGACGGCAGCTGGTCGAGGCTCAAGGCCTGCCGCAACTGCCGTTGGATCTTCCACGACTACTCGCGCAACCGCTCGGCGAGCTGGTGCTCGATGCTCCTCTGCGGGGGCCGCCACAAGACCCGCGCCTACCGCCGCCGGCTCAAGGCCCGGCAGGCATAGCCCTGCGCGCCGCGCGGCGCTAGGGTGCATGGTTCGTGGCAGCGCGTGAGGACCAGCGCAAGGACGCGAGCCCGCCGCCGGCGCCGCGCGGTTCGTCGCCGACCGGCTCGCAGCGGCCGCGCTTCAAGATTCCACGGGCCTGGATCTTCTTCGGGCTCCTGCTGCTCGCGTTCAACCTGTACTTCTCCTCGCGCGCCACGAAGCCGCCCTCGCGGGTCAGGGTCCCCTACAGCCCGTTCTTCCTCGACCAGGTGCGCGCCGGCAACGTCAGCCAGATCACCTCCAAGGGCACCGCCGTCCAGGGGACGTTCACGCACAAGGAGCGCTACGGCGGGTCGAAGCCGACGCTGCGCTTCCGCACCGAGATCCCGGAGTTCGCGAACAACAACGCGCTCTCCCGCCTCCTGCAGGACAACAAGGTGGTGGTCAACGCGAAGCCCCTCCAGACCGGCGCGCCCTGGTGGGAGAACCTGCTGCTCGGCTTCGGACCGACGATCCTGTTCGTGCTGCTGCTCTTCTTCCTGGTCCGGCGCGCGGGCAACGTGCAGAACGCGCTCGGCTCTTTCGGCCGCTCGCGCGCCCGTCGCTACCAGCCGTCGGGCGACCGCGTCACCTTCGCCGACGTCGCCGGAATCGACGAGGCCAAGGCGGAGCTGAGCGAGGTGGTCGACTTCCTGCGCCATCCGGAGAAGTACCGGCAGCTCGGAGGGCGAATCCCGCACGGGGTCCTGCTCTCGGGCCCGCCCGGCACGGGCAAGACGCTGCTCGCGCGGGCGGTCGCCGGCGAGGCGAACGCCCCCTTCTACTCGATCGCCGCGTCCGAGTTCGTCGAGGCGATCGTCGGTGTCGGCGCCTCGCGCGTCCGCGATCTGTTCGCGCAGGCAAAGGCGGACGCCCCCGCGATCGTCTTCATCGACGAGCTCGACGCGATCGGCCGCTCGCGCACCTCCGGCGTGGCCGGGTTCAGCGGCGGCAACGACGAGCGCGAGCAGACGCTGAACCAGATCCTGACCGAGATGGACGGCTTCGACTCGTCCACGAACGTGATCGTGATCGGCGCGACCAACCGGCCCGACGTGCTCGACGCGGCGCTGCTCCGCCCGGGCCGCTTCGACCGCCGCGTGACCGTGAGCCCGCCCGACCGCGCGGGCCGCGAGGCGATCCTGAAGGTGCACACGCGCAGCGTCCCGCTGGGGCCTGACGTGGACCTCGGCCGGATTGCGTCGACGACGCCCGGGATGGTCGGCGCCGACCTTGCGAACCTCGTCAACGAGGCGACGCTGCTGGCCGCGCGCCGCGCGCACAAGATGGTCGAGGAGGCCGACTTCACCGACGCGCTCGAGCGGATCATCCTCGGCGCCGAGCGGCAGGTGATGATGAGCCTCGAGGACCGCCGCCGCACGGCCTACCACGAGGGCGGCCACGCGATCGTCGGCATGCTCACCGAGGGCGCCGATCCGGTGCGGAAGGTCTCGATCATCCCGCGAGGCATGGCGCTCGGCGTCACCTTCGCGGCGCCGGAGAGCGACCGGTTCAACTACAGCGAGCCGGAGGTGATGGCGAGGATCAAGGTCGCGCTGGGCGGCCGCGCCGCCGAGGAGGTCGTCTTCGGCGAGACGAGCACCGGCGCCGAGTCCGACATCGAGCAGCTGACCGAGATCGCGCGCCAGATGGTCGGCCGCTGGGGGATGAGCTCCGCGATCGGCCCGGTCGCCGTGCTCCCGCGGGACGGCTCGGGGCCGTTCCTGCCCGGCGCGGCCGAGGTCTCGCAGGAGACGCAGAAGATCGTGGACGACGAGGTCCGCCGGATCGTCGAGTCCTCGCACAAGGAGGTGCTCGCGCTGCTACACGACAACCGCGCGAAGCTCGACTCGCTCGCCACTGCGCTCCTGGAGCACGAGACGCTCGACGAGGACGACGCCTACGCGGCGGCGGGTGTCGAGCATTCGGAGCCTGTCGCCGCCGACTCCTATTCGGCCGCGGCCCGCACGCGGGCTACTTCTCGACCGTGACGAGCGTGCCGATCGGCGTGTAGGGCCAGACCTTCGCCGCGGCGGCCAGCGGGAGCTCGACGCAGCCGAGACTCTGAGGTGTCCCGAACGACGCGCGGTTGAAGGCGTGGATGGCGTCCCCGCCGTTGAAGTAGCTGATGTAGCGGATGCCGGGGTCGTTGTAGTGCGAGCCGTCCGGATTCGTCCCGCTCATCGTCCCGACCGGGATGTGCTCGAAGACGGCGAACGTGCCCAGCTTCGTCGGCGCGGCGGGTACGCCGGTGTTCCCCGGCGAGCTGAGGACGACCTGGCCGTCGTGCCACAGGGTGAGCGACTGGGGCACGCTGCTGTGCACGTAGACGTAGCTGTAGCCGGCGGTGCGGCGCCTGCCGGCGATCGCGTCGGTGAGCAGCGCGTGCCAGACCTGCCTTCCCGGAAGCGCGTCGACGGTCAACCGGTGCGTGTCCTGGAACATCATCACGGCCCCGCGCGTGATCTGGTTCGGGCTGCCCTCGCTCCACAGCGCCCGAAGCTCCGGGGGGATGTTCGGAAAGCGCCAGGTGAAACGGCCCCTGGGCGGGTTGATCGCGGCTAGCACCTGCGCCGGTGCGGTGCGCCCGACCGGAGCGCCGGCCGGCGTCCACTCGAGCGGCAGGTAACCGGCCTGCGCCAGGAGCTGCTGCAGGCGCAGGAGCGAGCCCGGCGGCACCGTCCAGGCGATGCTCCGAGCCGTCCGCAGGCTGCGCCCCGACCGGCTAGCGACGGCCACCCGGCGCGGCAGCTCGACTCGCAGCGTGGTGGCGAAGGGCGCGCCGAGACCCGAGGGCACGAAGAGCAGCGTATGGCTGTCGAGCCGGCGCCAGCGCCCGCTCGTGCGCGGCCTGATCCTCGGCAGCGCTCCGCCGAGCGCCTGGTCGACCGTCGTCGAGAAGGTCAGCCGGATCGGATCGGCCGGAACCACCCCTGCGCCCGGCGCCGGGTCGCTCACCGCCACCGGCAAGCCTGCCGGCGGGAACCAGCTCACCGCGACCGGTGTGCCCAGCCGTTCCCAGGAACGCGCCGCCGCCGCGACCGCAACCGTGCCTGCGGCGGCTCGGTGCCGGAGCGTGAGCACGGGCCCGTTCAGCCTGCGCCTCCGCCGATTTCCGTAGGCGACCGCGCTCACCGGTTGATCGAAGGTCACCCGCACGGCCTCGCCGGGACGGACCGTCAGCCAGCGCTCGCCGAGGCTTGCGACCGGGGCACGCAGCGACAACCGCTCGCGGTGCTCTTTGCCGAGCGCCCACCCGAGCCAGCCCGGCCGGCGGACGACGACGACCACCGAGACGGCCTCGCCCGGCGTCAGCAGCGTTCGCGGCGTCAGGCGTCCGCCCTGCACCGTCAGCGGAATCATCCGCCCGTCGGGCCCGAACGCCTGCACGCTCACGAGCGTTCCCCCGAACGGCTGCACCTGGACGCGTGCGAGCGCCGTCGCATCCGCCGTCAGCGAGGCACCTGACCACTCCCGCACGGCGGCGCCGAGCGCCAGGACCGCGACGACGACGACTCCGAGGAAGATCCACCGACCGCGCCGGCGGCGACGCCGGCGGCGCGGCTGGCTGGTGGAGCGGGTGAGCGGCGAGAGCGGCGATTTGGTCGCCACACCGAGAGGCTATCTGCGGCGAACGGCCGGTCAGTCGCCGATGTACACGGGGGTCCCGACGGCCACGCGATCGTAGAGCTCGGTCACGTCCGGGATCAGCATCCGGACGCACCCGTGCGAGACGGCGTGCCCGATCGACCACGTCTCGTCGGTGCCGTGAATCCCGGCGCCGTTGAAGAGCCCCATCCAGCGCGCCTTGATGGGGTCGTCGGGGCCGGGCGGGATGAGCCGGCCGGCGAGCGAGCCCGCCCAGGCGCTGAGCGGCACCTGCCAGGACGGGTTCACCGACTTGTCCTGGATGTGGTACAGCCCGGCCGGGGTCTCCAGCCCGGCCTGCCCGACCGCGATCGGATAGGTGCGGACGAGACGCAGGTGCTTGAAGAGGTGGAGCTTGAAGGCGCCGCGGTCGATCGTGATGAACGACGGGTACCGCTTCCGGAGCTGGCTCGCGCTTCGCCACGGCGCCTTCAGGACGACCGGCACCCTGAGCGTGCGCGAGGCGGCCGGGGTCGAGAGCCGGCGCTCGATCGCGTGCCAGAGCGGGCCGGTCGCGACCGTCCTCCCGGGATGGCTCCGGTAGAGCGTGACGCCGTGTGCGCTCGGGACGATCCTGGCGTTCAGCGGTGGGCCGTTGATCCGGCGCTGAAGCTTGCGGACCGCGCGCGCGACCCCCTGGCCCGAGTAGCCGACCACGGGTCGCAGGCTCGTCTGCACCTTGCCGCCGGTCAGGTCGCGCCAGGCCCGCGGCACGAACCAGGAGCGCCGGCTGACTGCAAGCGCGCGCTGCACCGTCGCGTCGATCTGGAGCGAGTAGTCCACCGACTGCGGCCTCAGCACGAACTGCCCGCCGCGGTAGCGCAGCACGAGAGGTCGACGCAGCGGCGCGAGGCCGCGCTCGAGCTTGGCGCGCGCCTGCGTTTCCGAGAGCCCGCCGAGGTCGATCGTGTCGACTCTCACGCCGTTTGCGATCACGTCGTTATGGCTGCGGTCGTAGGCGTAGGCGGCGCCGGTGCCCGCGCTCGCGACGGCGAGCACGACGAGGACCACGATGGCAATCCGGCCGGCGAGAAGGCCACGGGCCTGGCTCCAGGCGTCGCGAGCGGCGCGCATCTGCCCTGCTTATACCGTGCGCAGCGGCTCGTAGAAAGGAGAAGGCCCCTTGCGGGGCCTTCTCGTGACCTTCGGAGAGTCAGTGTCGTTTTCGTCTGCTCTGTCGGTCGAGGCTTTCGGGTGGGTTCTTCCTGTGGCCTTTCCGATGGAGCTTCGTCCTACTTGCGACCTGTGCTCTGAGCAGTTCCATCATGGCCCGGCCGGGGGAGGGCGCCATCGGTGCGTTCGCTGATCCGGGCCAGTAGTTCCCCGCAACGCCCGAGCGGCCGGCGCTGATGCGCGCGGGACGCCCGCCTGGAATCCTCGCCTGGATGCTTGCGGAACGAGAGACGGCCGGGTTCCTGGTCGCCGATTCGCACGGGCGCCGCGTCGGCCTCGTCGAAGGCCCCATGTACGGGAGGGCGGCGACCCGCCCTGACGCGCTGGCCGTCCGCGCTAGAGGTCGCTACGGGCGCCACTTCATCGTTCCGGCAGGCGCGATCGAGGCGATCGACGACGACGCCGAGACGATCAGCCTGCAGCTCGAGCGGCGTGAGCTGCAAACCTTTCTCTAGCTTGCCCGCCGACAGGATCAGCGTGCTCGATCTCTCCCGCGTTCTCGCGGGACCGTACTGCACGATGCTGCTCTCGGATCTGGGCGCCGACGTCGTCAAGGTCGAGCGGCCCGGCGAGGGTGACGAGACGCGGGCCTGGGGCCCCCCGACCGTGGGCGGCGAGAGCGCCTACTTCCTGGCCGTCAACCGCGGCAAGCGGAGCGTCGCGCTCGACCTTGGGCGGGGAGAGGGACAGGAGGTCGCGCAGCGCCTGGCGCGCTCCGCCGACGTAGTCGTCGAGAACTTCCGGCCCGGAACGGCCGAGCGCCTCGGTGTCGGCTACGAGCAGCTGGCGCGTGAGAGCCCCGGGCTCGTCTACTGCTCGATCACCGGCTTCGGCAGCGAGCGCGGCTCGCTCGGGAGGCCGGGGTACGACTTCGTCGTGCAGGCCGAGAGCGGCTTGATGGCGATCACGGGCGAGCCGGAAGGGGAGCCGATGAAGGTCGGCGTCGCCGTGGTCGACGTCCTTGCCGCATACGCCGCGGCGACGGCGATCCTGGCCGCCCTCCTTGCGCGCGCGCAGACGGGCCGCGGCGAGCGGATCGAGATCTCCCTGCTCGACACGGCGCTCTCGGCGCTCGTGAACGTCGCCGAGTCTGCGCTGCTGACGGGCGCGGAGCCGAGCCGCCTGGGGAACGCCCACCCGAGCATCGTCCCCTACCAGACGTTCGCCGCTGCGGACGGCGCCGTCGCGGTCGGGAGCGCCAACGACGGGCTCTACCAGCGCCTCTGCGAGGCGGTCGAGCGGCCCGACCTCGCCGCTGACGAGCGGTTCCGGACGAACCCGGGGCGGGTCGAGCACCGCGACGAGCTCGTGGCCGAGCTGACGAAGGCGTTTGCGGGCCGCACGGCGGACGAGTGGATCGGCCGGCTCGACGCGGCGGGTGTGCCGGCGGGGAAGGTGCGAGGTGTGGGCGAGGCGCTCGCCGAGGCCGAGATCGTGACCGTGGAGCACCCGACGGTCGGCCGGCTTCCGCTCGTCGCCTCGCCGCTCGGGCCACGCGCCGACCCGCTGCCGCCGCCGCTGCTCGGCCAGCACACGCGTGAGGTGCTTGCCGAGCTCGGCTACGGAGAGGACGAGATCGCGGGGCTCGAGCGCGACGGCGTGGTCGCTTGAACGCGGGGCTGTCTTCGGCCGGCACCGCGACCGGCTACCACCCTTCGGACTCTTCCGTAGTCGAGAATGGGGCTTGTCCCCGATGCAGGTCGTGGGGGACGGCGGCATGCTGGTGACAGCCACGAGGAGGTGACGACGATGAAGGTCGAAGACGTCATGACCAGGGACGTGATCACGATCGAATCCCGGTCGCCGCTGAAGGAGGTCGCGGAGACGCTTGCATCGCATCGCATCTCCGGGGTTCCGGTCGTGGAGGACGGACACGTGACCGGCGTCGTGTCCGAGGCGGACATCCTCGCGAAGGAAGCTGCCGAGCCCATGCCCGGCGCGTTCGCCCGGCTGCGCGGGCGGGACCAGCCGAGCGCGAAGAAACGTGCCCGCACCGCCGGGGAGGCGATGACCTCGCCCGCGGTGACGGTTCCGCCGCAGCGCGATGTCGCTCAGGCGGCGCGGCTGATGTCCGAGCGCGGCATCAACCGGCTCCCGGTCATGACCGAGGACGGCACACTGGTCGGCATCGTCACCCGGGCCGACCTCGTGCGTGCGTTTGTCCGCTCGGACGAGGAGATCGCGCGTGAGCTGCGCGAGGACGTCGCCGTCGGGACGCTCTGGCTGAACGCGGAGAAGCTCGACATCACCGTCGAGGAGGGCGAGGTGACGCTGGCGGGAGAGGTCGAGCAGAAGGCGCACGCCGAGCTCCTGGAGCGCTTCGCTGCGCGTGTGCCGGGCGTGATCTCGGTGCGCTCGGAGCTCCGGTGGCAGCTCGACAAGCCGACCTTCCCCCAGTCGAACCCGCGCGTCCCGCAGCCTCCGCAGCACCGGTAGCGTCCTCTAGCGAGCGCTGGCCAGGCCGTGCCGCTCGAGAAGCCGGACGATCAAGGCCCCGGCTCCCGCGAGCGCCAGGCCGGCTGCGATGTCGAGCCAGAAGTGATTGGCGGAAGCGATCAGCGAGAAGCAGACCCAGACCGGCCAGAGGAGGAACAGCACCTTGGCAATCGGCCGCCGCGCAACACCGGCGAGGGTGACGCCGATGATCAAGGCGTCGGCTGCGTGCAGGCTCGGCATGGATGCGTACGGATTGGCCAGAGCAGTCACGAGGCCTGTCTTGTGGTTGACCAGCTCGGAGCGTGCCAGCGTGTCCACGAAGCCGAGCTGCGGAAAGAGCCACGGCGGCGCGGTGGGCATCGCGACGTAGCCGATCAGCCCGATCGTGTTGGTGACCATCAGCGTGTTCCGGAACCGAAGGTAGGCGTCGTTGCGGCGGAGGTAGACCCAGAGCAGGGCGAGACCGACGACGGCGAGCTGCGAGAGCCAATAGGTCCAGTCGACTGCGTGGACGAGCATGCCGCCCCTCTCGACGACCCGTCGCTGGAGGTCCGGCTCGAAGAACGCGTGCAGGTCCCGCTCGACGTGGATCACGCGGCGGGCGTTCGCGAGCGCTTCCGGCGTTCCGCGATCCGCAAGGCCGCGCGCGACCTGGTAGGCGACGACGAAGCCGAGCCAGATCGCCACCTGGCGCAGGAAGTCGCCACGTCCGCGCGGCAGGAGCGAGGCACGGTGTCCTGCCTTGGGCTCTTTCGCA
>DASPRN010000117.1:0-2723 GCA_035624425.1 Gaiellaceae bacterium | reverse complement strand
GACCTCCGGCCGGACGGCCTCCAGCGTCGCGCAGACGCCTTCGAGCTCGGTCTCGGGGAGGATCTCGACGTTCGCCGCGCCTCCGAGCCGGTCGGCCCTGAGCTTGACCTGCGCGGGGGACTCCTCGCCGGTGATCAGCAGCGCCGTCCGCGCCGCGCTGATCGAGCCGAGAGCCGTCAGGAGGAGCGTCGACTTGCCGACGCCCGGCTCGCCGCCGACGAGCACGAGCGAGGCGGGCACGAGCCCGCCGCCGAGCACGCGGTCGAGCTCGGCGACTCCCGTGGCGATGCGCTCCCCCTGCTCGGCCTCGACGTCGACGAGCCGCAGCGTGGGGCGCGACGCGGCCGCCGCGCCCGCGGGCTCTTCCTCGACCAGCGTGCCGAAGGCGCCGCACGACGGGCACTTGCCGAACCACCGTCCGGCCGAGTAGCCGCAGTCGGTGCACGCGAACTGGGTCGCCGTCCTTGCCACCCGTTCAGCCTACGAGCGGCAGCGGACGCAGACTGTGCCTATTCCGTGACTTCGACCGCCGGGACGTAGCCCGGCTCGGGCCGCCGTTCCTGCCGGCGGCCGGCCGAGACGATCAGCAGCCCCGAGAGCACGAGCGCGACCCCGCCGAGCTGCAGCCCGGAGGGCGACTCGCTCAGGATCGCCCAGGCGAACAGCACCGAGAGCACCGGCTGGAACGTCAGCAGCACCGACGTCAGCGCCGCGGGCAGGCGCGGGAGCGTGATCGAGATCAGCAGCCAGCCGAGCGCCTGCGAGCTGAGCGCCAGCAGGATCAGGTAGCCCTGCGCCGACCAGCTCGGCGTCCAGTCGAGATTGCCCCAGACCAGGCCGATCGCGATCGTGCCCAGGGCCGAGACGAGTGTGGCGTCGAAGAGCGGCCCCGCCGGCCGGCGCAAGTCGCGGTTTCCCTCGCGCAGGACGAGCAGGAAGCCCGAGTAGGCGAGCGCGGTCAGGATCCCGTAGGCGACGCCGAGGCCGGGGTTGCGCCCGTACGCGCCGTGCTCGAACGCGCCCGAGATGAGCACCACGCCGACGAGCGCGACCGGGATCGCCGCCAGGGACCGGCCAGGCGGCTTCTCGCGCAGAATCGCCCAGGCGAGCAGCCCGACCAGCACGACCTGGAGGTTGCCGAGCACGGTCGCGAGGCCGGCGCCGACCTCCTCGATCCCCTGGTGCCAGGCGACGAGGTCGATCGCGAAGAAGAGCCCGGCGAGCCAGGCCAGGGCGCGCGATTTGAGCGGCCGCGGCCCGTAGCGCCGGTTCTCCAGGAACGCGAGCACCCCGAGCGCCGGCAGCGCCCAGACACAGCGGTACAGGGCGCCGGTCGTCGGCGATACGTGCGCGACCCGGTAGAGAATCCCGGAGAACGAGATCGCGAGCGCGCCCGCAAGCGCGGCCAGAACCGGCCGGTCGTGGAGCCGCCGAGGCACGGGCTCAGGCTAGCGGCGCGGCGGAGCTACTCGTCCGGCGCGTCGTCGGCCGAGTCCTGCGGCTCGTCCGGCGGGACGGTGACCTTCTCGGGCGTGATCTCGCCCGGGATGATGGTGATGTCGACCTCGTCCTCGTTCTTGCGGTCGATGAGGATCGTCGAGCCGGGCTCGAGCGAGCGGCCGAGGACGAAGTCGGCCAGCGGATCCTCGATGAAGCGCTGGATCGCGCGCCGCAGCGGCCGGGCGCCCATCGTCGGGTCGTAGCCCTTGTCGACGAGCAGCTCCTTGGCGCTCTCGGTGAGCTCGATCGCGGCCTCGTGCTCGCCCATCTGGTCGCGCAGCCGCTTCATCAGCAGCTCGACGATGCTCATGATCTCTTCCCTCGTCAGCTTGTGGAAGACGATGACCTCGTCGATCCGGTTCAGGAGCTCGGGCCGGAAGACCTTCTTCAGCTCGCCCATGATCCGGTCCTTCATCTCGTCGTAGGAGAGGCCGCTGTCGTCGCCGACCGAGAAGCCGAGCGTCTGGTTCTTAGAGATCGTCGAAGCGCCGATGTTCGACGTCATGATCACGATCGTGTTGCGGAAGTCGACCTTGCGCCCCTGGGCGTCGGTCAGCTTCCCGTCCTCGAGGATCTGCAGCAGGATGTTGAAGACGTCCGGGTGGGCCTTCTCGATCTCGTCCAGCAGGACGACCGAGTACGGCTTGCGGCGCACCGCCTCGGTCAGCTGGCCGCCCTCGTCGTAGCCGATGTAGCCCGGGGGCGAGCCGACGAGCCGGGACACGGAGTGCTTCTCCATGTACTCCGACATGTCGACCTGGATCATCGCGTCCTCGTCGCCGAACAGGAACTCGGCGAGCGTGCGCGCCAGCTCGGTCTTGCCGACGCCCGAGGGCCCGAGGAAGATGAACGAGCCGGTCGGCCGCTTCGGGTCCTTGATCCCGGCGCGGGCGCGGCGGATCGACTTGGAGACGGCGACGATCGCCTCCTCCTGGCCGATCACGCGCTTGTGGAGCTCGTCCTCCATCCGGATCAGCTTCTGCGACTCGGCTTCGGTCAGCTTGAAGACCGGGATGCCCGTCCACATCGAGACGATGTCGGCGATCTCCTCCTCGCCGATCTCGGGCTGCTCGGCGCCGCCTTCCTCGGCGCGCCAGTTCTCCTCGAGCTCGCGCTTCTTCTGCGAGAGCTTGCGCTCCTTGTCGCGCAGCGCGGCGGCCTTCTCGAACTCCTGGGCCTCGATCGAGGCCTCCTTGTCCTTGCGCACCTTCTCGATCTCGTCC
>DASPRN010000099.1:0-17308 GCA_035624425.1 Gaiellaceae bacterium | reverse complement strand
GCTTACGTCCCCTAACAAAGTCACGCTTAGGCGAGAAGCCCTGAGGCCGAGGTGATAGAGACACGTAAAGGGGCAGAAGCGCGACTCATACGGTCATGCCAGCTCGCGAGCTCGGCGGGTTGATTGGTCGAGCGCGCGCTGACGCCTTCTCCTTTGCCCCGCCTCCCTGCAAGCTGGGAAACCGCCGCTGGCCCGCAGATGACCTCGCGTCACCTGGCGGATCGAGTGACGAGGTCAGCGCAGAAGTAATGGCGGCCTATCGACTCCCATTTCTCGATGACGAAGTGGGCGCTCGCGAACGGCAACTGGGACGATCCCGTCAGCGGTCACAACTACGGCAATCCCGGCGGCCTGCTGGCCTTCGCCTTTGACTTCATCCATCCCAAGGGCGGTGACGTACGAGCCGCCCGAGGGGGTCACGTCTACGACCTCGACCGGGGAGCACTCGGCCCGGATCGACAAACTCGTCGGATTGCTCGCCGACCGTGACCGCACCGCCGCAGCCGCCCGCGACCGCGCCGACGAGCTTGAGGATGAGATCAGGCGGCAGCGCGAGGCGATCGAGGCCGTGCAGCGGCTCGTCGGAGGGGTGCTGACCTGATGCCGGTGCCGTTCGCGTTCACGACATCGACCGACTTCACGAATCGGTCGAAGTGTCTGTGCGCGTGGCACCTCTCTACCTACATCCACACCGCTGCGTTGACCGCGCTCCGGGGCAGTACTAGAGTGACTTTGCTCCTTCGCCCATCGAGGCGGAGCTAGCTGGAGCGGAGGTAGGCATTGGCTTCCGATAGCGCACGAAGCGCGTGGTGTGGCGCGCTGATATGTGCGTGCTTGGTGTCTCTCGGTACTGGATGCGGTGGCTCGGGCCGAAACAATGCGGCCCCACCCTGGTGCGAGAAGCCGGGCATCCGCTACGCCGGCGTAACCGCTCCGGGAGTTGAGGTCTGCTTCACCCTGACGAGCGACGCCAGGACCTGGCGCGAGATTGGCTACCGCTTCATCCGCGGGAAGGGTTGCCCGGGCTCGCCGGGACCCAACTACTTTCCCGGGCCATCGGTAGGAAGCGGCCCCGAGCTCGTCATCGAGGAAAACTTCACGGCCAGGATCCGCGGCGCGCGGGCCTCGGGGATCATCGAAAACTCCTACTTCTGTAAGGGCAAGAAATTCAAGTGGAGCGCGCACGCGACGAAGCCGCTGACGACACAAGCCCTTCGGAATCTCTCGCCCGCCCCGAAAAACGTTTGCAGGAAGCCGGGCATCCAATACGTCGGCAGGGATGCCAAAGGCCGTGTTGTGGTCTGCTTCACGCTCAACTCCTACCGGAGCAGCGTGATCGAGACAGGCTGGAGCTTCGGACCACTCGGCTGCGAAGGCGATGTGGGTGGACGATCCGTGGACAAGACCGACCTCGATGCAGCCGGGCGTTTCGACAATGGGATCGGCCTCACCGGAACGATCCGGGGGGACAGGGCGTCGGGCGTGCTTTCGGACTTTGCCATCTGCCTGGGCAAGACGTTCAAGTGGAACGCGAGCCGCAGACATTGAGAGACCCGCCGCCGTGTCCAAATCCCGAGGGTCTGAGCCAGTACGAGATCGCGGCCAGGCTGAAACGGCCGAGCGTGGCTGAGGTCCTCCGACGTTAGTGAAGGGGCGGCAGGTCGAGGTCAGCGCGGACGATGTTGGCGGCGGCGGACACCTTCCCGGCGTCCTGCAAGAACTGAGTGAGCCAGTTGCTGGATTGGCGGCGACCAAGTCAAAGCGGCGAAGGTGACCTCCCTCGTCGGTGAAGCGGGGATGGTTCATCGTGTCCCCCAGGGCGATCTCGGCCTCAATGTCGTGGATCACGGCGTTCATGCGGGCAATCGCAAAGGTGGCCGGGTTGATCTCTTGGCCGAAGACGTGTAGCGGCTCAACTTCGGGCGGGAGCTTCAACCGCCCGTTCGTCTGCACCCCGCGCGTCTCTAGAAGACGAAGGTGGGACTTGATCAGCAGGCCGCCTGAGCCGCAGCAAGGGTCGTACGCAGTCATCCCCGGCTCCGGGTCGAGCAGCCGGGCGATCAAGATCGCCACCTCGCGCGGTGTGTAGAACTCCCCGGCGCTTTGCCCCTGACCCTCGGCGAACTTCCGAAGCAGGTACTCGTAAGGGACCACTCTCCGTCGCATCGGGTCGTATCGAGTTGCGACTGAGGTAGCGCATCTGGGCTGTTGCGTGGTGAAGACAACGAACGACTACCCGAAGCAACCCGAGACATCGGCTCGTTGTTCCATGGTAAGGAGGGGGTCTCCGGTTCGAGTCCGGAAGAGGGCTTAGAAATACCTGCGAATCGCGAGTTCTTGTTGTCTGTGCTGAATCGCGGGTAAGGAGTTAGCGCTGGAGATAAGAAGTGGCTCGTTTGCAGGCCTTTCGCTATCTGATGCTCGTCCATTCGTGCTTCAGGCCGCCTTGAGCCGCACCAGGGTCGCACGCGCTCGAACATGGCTACACCCAACAGGGGTTACCCGCGTCGCTGCGCTAGCCGCGATTCGGGCAACATACGGCCCGCTCTCGACCGGCGTGCGCCTACTCCCCGTCGCCAGCTGCGTCGCGATCTCCTCGATCCTCGGCACCAGGCTCGCCGTGCGGATCGGCACCAAGCTCGTCGTCGCCGCCGGGCTGTCCTTGATGGCCGCCTTCTACGTCTGGGTCGCGACCACAAGCGCCTCCACCACCTACGCCACGATCGCGGCCCAGATGATCGTGCTCGGCACCGGGATGGGCCTGACCAGCGCTCCCGCGACCGAGGCGATCATGGGCGTCGTCCCGAAAGCGAAAGCCGGGGTCGGCTCGGCGGTCAACGACGCCACGCGCCTCCTCGGAGGCACCCTCGGCGTCGCCGTCATCGGAAGCGTCTACGCCTCGCTCTACGCCAGCCGGCTCGCCAGCGACCTCCCTCCAGGGCTGCCCGCCGCCGTCGCCACGAACGCGCACGGGTCCGTCGGCAGCGCTCTCACCTCCGCAGACGCTCTCGCCCAGGGCGGCCATCCGGCGCTCGCCGAGGCCGTCCAAGAGGCCGCCCGCTCCGCCTTCTTCCACGGCTTCCACACCGCCAACTACGTCGCCGCCGGCATCGCCGCCGCCGGCGCCCTGGTCGCGCTCGCGCTCCTCCCAGCCCACCCGACCCCCAGCACCACCGAAACGCTCGAGGCACAGGCGCCCACCTCGCCCGCCACCGCCGCGGAACCCGCAGATAGGTGCGGTTCGATTCCAGCAGATCACGCGTCTCCTTCGCGCACCTCGGCCACGCGGGAGCCGGCGGCTGCGACCGTGCCGACCGCCTCCGTCCCGAGCGCCATCGGAGCCGGGTGGCCGACCTGCCAGCTCCGATCCTGACAAGCTCGTCCCAGTTGCCGATGCCGCCGTTAGTGGCGTCGGTGATCCGGCACGGACATCCGCCGCCACGGAGGACGCCGCTGACGGGCCGGCTACTCGAGCGCCAGCAGCGACCTGAGCGCGGCCAGCTCGCTCGACCACTCCTGCTCGGCCTGGGCAAGCGCGGCCTCCCGTGCCTTCTCCTGCGCGGCAGCGGTGCCGAGCGCCTCTTTCGCCGCCTTGACTCCTGCGGCAACGGTTGCGTCCCCTTTCGCCGCGGCCTTGACCGCTTTCGTGCCGAACGCCGAGGTCAGGCGCTTCCGTTCCGCGGCGGCGTCGGTCGCCTGGGCCTGCGCGTCGGCGCTGAGCTGCGCAACGCCGGCGACGCCGGTGTCGAGAACCGTTGCGACGGCCTGCTTCGACGTGGTATCGACGGAGAGGTCGCCCGTGACGGCGACGTGCGGCAGGCCGTCGGGGATCTCCAGCACCGTTCCCGGGACGAGCTTGCCGAGGTCGACGCCCGGGTTTGCGTCCTCGATCGCGGCCGACACCTGGCCGGCGGCCTTCGTCGAGACCGAGCCGGTGAAGAGTCGGGGCCTGAGCGCGGCGAAGTTCTTCTCCTCGCCGACGATGATCACTGCCATGGCGTGCCTCCCAAGGTAGTCGTCACGGGACGGTCGGGTTGAGCGGCGCCCAGGGCGCCGGCAGCGGCGAGCTGCCGAGGTGGGTGCCACCGGGGGCAAGGTTTCCGAGCGCGGCGAAGCGCTTGCCGTCGACGTGGAGAACGATGCGCGCCCTCGTGCCGCGCGCACGGTTCGTCGACACGGTGATCGCCGAGGCGGTGAGGTCCATCGCGACCGGGCTCTCGCCCCCGACGTGCTCGCACTGGTTTCCCTCGGCGACGAGCTCGCCGGCGATCCGCACGAGACACGTCGGGTCGTTCCCGCCGCCGCTCAGCGAGTTCGACGCGAGGCCGACGTGCTCCGGCGCGGCCGCCGCGAGGTACGCGCTCGCGCCGGCGAGGACGAGCACGCCGTCGTGCGCCGGCAAGGCGGTCACCTCGTTGCCGACGCCGAGCGCCTGCGCAACGGACTCGACGAGCAGCGCGATCCAGACTCCCTCCGACGGCGCCGGCTGGTCCGCGCTGAAGCGTGACGAGTTGTCGGACACCGAGGCTGCCTCGAACGGGCCGAAGACGGCGACGCCGACGCCCAGGCCGAGGTAGCCGCCGGGCGGGCCGACCCCGTCGACGACGTTTCCGGTCACGCGCACGTCCTGCGAGGTCAGCACGAAGATGCCGGCGCGAAGGATCGCGTTCTCGAGGTCGATCCCCACCCGCGCGACGGTGTTGCCGGCAACGGTGACCGAGCCGGCGTGCATGAGGCCGATGCCGACCGCCGAGTTCGCGCCTTCGCGCGTCGCCACGACGTCGAGCACCTCGTTGTTGTCGACCGAAGCGCGCTCGGCGCTGCCGTCGCTCTCGATCAGGATCCCCGCGCCGGCGCGGCTGACGATGTTCTCCTTGACGATCAGCGTCTGAACCGCGGTGCGGAGCGAGATCCCCGTGCCGGAGCGGTCGTGTACGCGGTTGCCCGTGATGCGCACGTGGCCCGCCTGGACCGTGAAGTCGCCGGCGTCGACGACGATCCCGTCCGTCCCAAACGCGGCGGCGGTGCCGACGCCGGCGAGGCTTCCGGTCGTGCCGGCTCCTCTGAGCGCGAGCGCGTTGACGACGTTCGAGTCGACCGCCGCGTCGGGGCCGACGGTGATCCCCGCGCCCGAGGTCGCGACCTTGTTGCCGGACACGTCGAGCGTTCCACCCGACAGCACGGCACCGGTGGCGACGATGCCGCCGGACGTCCCTGCGAGCACCTCGTTGCGCTCGAGGCGGCAGGAGTACATGTACGCAGCGCGGCCGCCGAGGTCGAGCCCGCCCTCGAGCCCGACGAGGACGTTCTCCTGCACGCGCAAGGCCGCCGCCAGCACTCCGAGCTGCTTCTCGTCCCCTCCGGCCGTGATCGCCGTGTGCGCGACGACCACGTTCCGCCGCAGCGAGGAGGCGAGCATCGGACCGCTGAGCTCGATCCCGGCCCCTGCGCCCTCGCCGGTCGCGTAGGAGAGCACGACGAGATCGTGGAGATCGGCGAGGGCCGCCGACCGGAGCTGCACCGCGGCGGCCGCGGCGGCTCCGCTCAGGATCGCGAGGCTGTCGACCGCTAGCGCCAGCGTCTGCGTGGCGGTGAGCGCCGTTCCCGTCGCGAGGACGAGCGTTCCCGGCCCCTGGCCGTGGATCCGCAGCGAACGCGCGCCGTCTGCGTTCACGGCCTCGCGCAGCACGTACCTGCCCGCCTCGAGGCAGACGGTCCCGCCGCCAGCCGCCTTCACCTGGTCAACTGCGGCCTGGATCGTGAGCGCGCCGCTCGCGTGCGACTCCGGGGTGACGCAGACCGTGCAGGCGCAGCTCTCGCCTGCGCCCGCCTCGGGCGGCCAGCGGCGGCGGCAGTCGCTCTGCGATCCCGGGAAGGTCACGGTCCCGAGGCGTGCGAAGTGGTGGTGAACGCCGAGCGGTGGCGCCGCGTCGAGGGTCTCGATCGACGTGTCTCCCGTGCGCGCGGCGAAGATCCAGTAGTCGCCGGCGTGGAAGCGGCCGCTGCCGCCGGACGCAACCGAGAACGAGACGACGACGCCGCTCTCGAGCACGACCTGCGTCGCCGACGACGAGGGAACGGTGATCGCCCCGGCCGCTCCCGGACTGCCGAGGTCGACGATCGTCCCGCCGGCTCCGTCCTTGACGACACCCGCCTGATCCCAGCGCCGCACGCGCAGGTGGCGCTTGGCGGCGTCATCCGCATCCGCGGGCTGCAGGTCGGCGGGAATGGCTCCGGTGAACGTGATCGTGCGCTCCGCGTCGTCGACCGTCACCTTGCGAAGCACGCCCGGCTTCTGGCCGAGCTCGTAGTGGTCGTCGAGGATCTCGACCCAGTCGCCCGTCGAGACGCGCAGCACGTCGTCCTTGCCGACCGACGCGAGGCGGAGGACCGTCGTCGAGACCATCTCGACGACCGAGATCGCCACCGAGCCGTTGTCGCGCGACCACTTGAAGGTCGCGGTCCCAGGCGCACCGCCGTCGTGCACCTCGACCCGGTAGGTCTGATTCTCGAGGCCGCGGTAGCCGCCGACCGGCGGCAGCTTGCACGGGTCGTCGGTCGGCGGGACGTCGATCGTGGCGGTCGTGAGTCGCCCGGCCGACGGCTGGATCACGTCCAGCCAGCCCGGGATGTCGGAGTCCTTCGACTCGCACGTCGCGGTGCCGATGTTCGGCAGCAGCCGCACCTGCCACGCCGTCTGCCAGCGTGCGGTCGTGTCGACGCCGACCGCGACCTCGACGAGATCCGGGTCCTCGAGGTAGGTGACCTCGCGCTCCCACACGTCGAGGTACGCGAGGTGCGGGCCACCGCTCGGCAACGGGTCGGGCGTCGGCCAGTAGGGCTGCTGGTCGTACGGTGTGTCGGCGGTTCCGGTGCGCTCGTCGAGCAGGGCGTCGTACCCCGTGGGGTCGTTCTGCGGCAGGCCGTGGTTCTCGGCGAGCAGGCCGTCGACGTACATACGGCCGCGACCGATCGTGAGCTCGCCGCCGGAGGCCGTGACCCGGAAGCCGTCCGGGGTCTGGCGCGGGACCCAGGCGACGCCGGCGTGGTCCGGGTCGGGCCCGAAGGACGTGAGGTCGCACGTCTCCGCACGCAGCCGCCGGTCGAGGAGGGCGACGTACTCGTTGAAATCTCCGTCGAGCAGAAGGCGTCCCTGCTGGAGGACCACGCCCGCGAAGTCGCGGAGCGGGTCGAACCTCACGCGGCTGACGTCGGCACCCATGTCATCTCCCTTCTCGATCCATCACGTGGCGTAGAAGAAGCCGGCCTCGAGGCCGAAACGGAGGTACTCGTCGAGGCGAATCCGGAGGTTGCTCTCGCGCTGCGGCGCGTAGAGCTCGTGCGTGACGCCCATCTCGCTCTCGTCGCTCGCGCCCATGCGGATCGCGTCGACGGTCGATCTGCGCAGCTGCATGTACCCGGGATCCCCGTAACGGAGCGAGGCGTGGAACGGGCGCTCGGCCGGGTCGGCGCCTGCGCAGTGGAAGCGGCGCGGCGTGCGCGAGCCGGGCGGCACGAACGAGAAGCGGATGCATCCGACCTGCCGCCGCTCGGCCCACACCGGCCACTGCCACGCGTCGCCGCCGGCCAGCTCCGCCATCAGCAGCGAGTCGGAGACGTCGAGCTGCTCGGCGTGCACCTTGCCGAGGACGCTGCAAGCCTCGAGCGTCAGGTGGCCGCCCGCGGCAAGACCGTCGCCGGTTTCGCGGTCCGCAGCGCTGGAGACGGTGAGCAGGCCGCCGCCCAGGGAGCGCCCGCAGAACGCGACCTCGTTGCGGCCGCACGCGTCGAGCACCGAGTCGTTCGCCTTCACCTCCGCGCCGTCGACCGCGACGATCGGACCGACGACGCAGTGGTCGAGCGTCACCTGCGCGAAGGGATGGAGGACGATCAGGCTCGCGCGGCCCAGCGAGTGCGGCTCGCCGTCGGGGTCGCGCGTGATCCCGGGCACGAGCGTGCAGTGGCGGAGGACGAGCGTCCGAGGCTCGGTGTCGGCGGACTGCTCGATCACGAGCGGTCCGCCCGCGAGCATGAGGCCGTCGATGACGACGGTCGTGTTCGGAGCCAGCGCGAGCGTGACCTGGTCCGCACGTGAAAGGAGCGGCCGCGCGCGGTTCGCCGCCTGCACGAGGACGGTTCCCGCGGTCGCCGTGATCGTCGCCGGCGCAGCGTACGGGTCGCTGTCGAGGATCTGCACCTCGCCCCCGCTCTCGACCGCGGCGAGCGCCGGGCCCAGCGGATCGCCGCCGGAGACGTTCTCGACCGGGTCGAGCCTCTCGAGCGAGGGCGAGCGGTCGTAGCCGCCGCCGCCGATCGAGAGCGCCGAGCCGTAGTGGAATGTCGCTCTGCGTGTTTCGCCGGCCGCGGGCGCAGCGGGGAACGCGACCCGGCCGAGCACCGGGTCGACGGCGACGAACGTGTCCGCGGGCTGCGGTTCGTGCGCCCAGGTCCCGGGTACCGCCGGGTCGTCGGAGAGGTCGCAGACGTGCACGTCGCCGATCCCTACGTTCTCGAGCGACAGCGACAGGCCGGCGCCGTAGAGCGCGGCGAGGCTCGCGTCCGTGTAGCGGCGCAGAAGCGGCAGCGGCACGTCGAGCGGTTCCGCCAGGTGCGTGATGTCGGTCTCGGTCCGCGGGGCGGCGAACAGGGGCTTGTCGGTCCCGAGCTGGTCGAAGCGGTAGCGCAGCCCCGCGCCGTCGGCGTCGACGAGCGGCGATTCCGAGAGGCGCAGCGCCTGCACGCGCCAGAGGAAGAGGCCGACGTTCGGGATGTTGTAGCGGCCCGACCGGGACGAGATGCGCCTCATCTCGCCGGTGTGCGCGAAGCGGTCGAACGCACCGGCCTGGAAGGCCCCGCCGAGCTCGAGCTGCGCCGCGGAGCGCAGGTCGGCCGTCGCCGCAGCCAGCGGGCGGACGTGGTTCATGTACTGCGTCGTCACGAGGAGCTGGAAGAACTCGACCGCGTGCGCGGGCCAACCTGTGACGTCGCGGGCCAGCTGCTCGAGCACGCCGACCGTTCCCTTCCGCCGCCGGTAGCGGATCGTGTTCGCGACGTCGGCGCGCGGGGACGCGACCTGCGGCACGACGCCGTGCAGCGTCCGGTAGCCGACGAGGTCGCCGATGTACGGAGCGACCCACGCCGCGCAGGTCTCGATGAACTGGTCGTCGTACGCCTGCTCGAGGCTCTCCGCGAGGACGTTGACCTGGGTGGTGAGGACGTCGACGAGCTCGCGCAGGATTCCGTCCTGCTCCACGTCGCGGACGCGGTAGACGGACGGGAGGAGCCGGTAGACCTCCTCGGTCGTGTAGAGGCCGCTGCCGCTCATGTCATCTCCTCGAGCCAGTCGAACGGCGCGTCGTCGAGCACGAGCAACCCGGCCGGAATCGCGCTCCCGTCGGTGCCCACTGCTGCCTGCTGCGCGAGCAAGCGCTCGGACAGCGATGCAGTCGAGCCGGTGTAGAGGCGATCGACGTCGACCGCGAGCACTCCCGCGACGCTGTGCGCGACCGCGTCGATCTCCGAGTGGAAGACCGGCTGGACGAAGTCGCGGACGTCGAAGGAGTACGCGTCGCGGAGCGCGGTCTCGACGCCGCCGAGCACGGTGTCGGAGTCGTAGTCCGGGTCGACCGCGACCTTGAGCGCGAGCTTGAACGTCCCGGTCGTGCCGGCGACGACCAGCACGTCGGCCGTCGGGTCGCCGAAGGTCCTGAGCGATGTCGAGAGGTCGTCGATTCGGTCGCCGCCGCTGAACGCGACGGTGACGACGATCGTGGGGCCGGCGCGCAGCGGCAGCAGGGCCGCGTTCGCCTTCGCGACGCCGCTGAACGCGCGGGCGAAGTCCTCGTAGTCGAGCAGCGAGACCGCGCGGCCGAGCGCCCGGACGCCGAGGGGAATCGACACGCGCGCGGAGGCCTCGTCCTGCGGGTCGACGCCGCCGGTCGCCGCCGACGGGTTGCTCACTCCCTTGACGCCGAGTGGCCGGTCGACGAGCAGCGAGAGCGCGCCGGGGTCGACGTTGCCGGCCGCGCCGAGCCCCTTGCGGTACGTCGCCTGTACGTTGTTCAAGCCGGTCGGCACGCGCGAGCCGTGCTCGCCGTCACCGAACTGCACGTACGTCGCGGCGGCCTCGTCGGTGCGCAAGGCGAACGAGCGGTCGCGCGCGCCGGCGCCGAACAGCGTCGGCGCCTCGTGCCAGCTGACGCCGTCGATCCTGACGGCGAGCGTGTCGACCGCGCCCGAGGGATCGGTGGCCGACTGGACGTAGGTGAGCGGATCGTGTGCGAGCGTGAAGCGCTGGAACGTCTCGCTCGCCTGGCCCGCGCCGAGGATCTGCTGCACCGTCTCGCCGTGCGTGGCGAGCGCCACGTTCCCGTAGACGACGACCGTGTCGCGCTCGTACGAGGTCGAGAGGTCGCCCGTGAGCGTGAGCCTCCACTTGTCCCCGTCGACGTCCGCGGACTTCACGGCGACGTCCTCGACGTTCTCCTCGCCGGCAGTCGTCGTGCCGTGCACGAGCAGCCGCCGGCGCGGCACCATCCCGGTGACGTCGGTGTCGACCACGATCGTGTCGCCCGTCACCTCGCTGGTGTCGGGCTGGTCGACGAGCGTGAGCAGCTCGCTGACCGCGAAGACCGTGAGGTCGCGCACTTCCTTGGAGAAGTACGAGTAGTTCTCACCGCCCTTCAGGGTCAGGCGCGTCACCTTGCCGGAGACCGCGAACTCGGCCCGCGACAGCTCCGTGACCGAGTCGACCTGCCAGAGCTCGCGGTTGGTCGGCAGCGAGAGGACGACCCACGAGTCCTTGACGATGTCCGGATGCGAGCCGTCGAGGTCGACGGCGTTGCCGCTCGCGGGCGAGATGACGAAGTCGGGCCACTCGCTGTCGCTCTTGGCGATGCCGCCGCGGTAGTCGTCACGGAACACCTGCGGCATGCCGTCGAAGCGCGGCGCGCTGTAGCCGAAGACGTTGACGCGCTTGCGCAGCACGAACGGCGTCGGTACCGGCGCGGGATCGACGGGCGGCGACTCCGAGCCCAGCCCCTCCGCCCACTCGACCTCCGTGCGGTCGAGGTCGGACTGCACCTCGACGGAGGTCAGGGTCCGCAGGTCCCAGCTCTCGTCGAGGATGTCGGCGCCCGCAAGCAGGAGCGCGTCGCCCGGCTTCAGGTTGAGGCTGACGCCCGCGAAGTAGGCGACCGTGTCGCCGCGGACGAACGTGTGCGGCTCCGTCGTCGACGCGGGGAGCGCGTTCCACTCGGGCTGCGCCTCGATCTCCTCGACCGTCTCGAACGTCTGCGGCTGCTCTCCCGGGCCGGGGATGCTCTGCACGCGCAGCCCGGTCTCGATGGTGACGGCCGCCGGCGTGACCGGCGGTGCCGAGCCCGGGTCCTGCGACACGGTCGCGGGCAGGTCCGGCGGTGCCTCGAGGGCGAAGGCGACGTGGGTCTGCGCGGCGACGCCCGGGTTGAGACGGAAGCCGATGAGCCTGCCGAGCTCCTGCAGCGAGATCCGCTCCCCGGCCGTGCGCAGGTACGACTCCTGCGCGAGCCGCTCCGTGTAGAACGCGATCACGTCTGCGGCGACGGCCCAGGCATCGAGGAGCGCGATCGTGAAGTCGTCGTCGTCGCGCGTTCCGAGCTGCGCGAGCCCAGGGCGTTCCGGGCTCGTCAGCGCGGCGACCATCGACGCGTAGAAGTCCGAGTGGACGCCGACGCGGTAGGCGATTGCGCTCAGGCCGGGCCGGTTCGCGACCTCGAGCGGGGTCCGCTGCGAGATCCCCGCGCAGCAGCCGCACTCGCTCATTTCCCGCCGCCCATCGTCAGCTCGAGCACGCCGTGCTCCGGGAAGCTCGGGTCGTCGTCGAGCCGGGCGATCTCGAGCCTGCCCATCTCGAGCACGCCGGAGTCGAGCGCGCTCGAGGCGTCGTCACGCTGGCGCTGGAACACGAGCGGCGCCACCGACTGGACGCCTTCGACCGCCTGCACCGCGGCGACGACCGACGACAGGTAGACCGGCCCGCCGAACGTGAACCGGTCCGGGTGGAAGAAGCCGAGCGACCCGTCGACGCGTAGGTGGCTCGAGAGGACGTCGAGCACCGCGGCCTGGACGTGCGCCCGGAAGTAGTCCGGCTCGCAGCAGACGAGCAGGCCGACCTCCAGCGAGACGTAGCGCGGACCGTCGGCGTCGAGGTCGTAGCCAGCCATCCGGTACCGGTCGAGGAAGTCCTCGAGCTCGGTCTTGAAGTCCTGATCGACCGGGGCGCCGCCGGGCCGGTCGGCCGTGACGAAGACCGTGTGCCACGAGCCCGTCCAGCGGAACGTGGCGGCGGCCCGCTGGACGTCGGGATTGCGCTCGCTCACGCTTGCGTAGTCGTCGCGGGTCACGGCGCGCTCCTGCACGAGGTAGGCCTCGGGCGCGTCGCGCCGGATCGCATCCGCCGTCTCCGGGTCGACGCCGCCGGCCGCCGCGATCGGGTTCGTCGCGCCGGTGATCGCGCCGTTCAGCGTGGCGACGTGTGCGAGCGCGCCCGCGCCCACGTTGCCGGCGACGCCGTTCCCGACGCGGTAGGTCGCGGTGAACGCGGTGCCGGTCTCGGGCCGTCGACCGTGGGTGCCGTCGCCAAAGCGGAGCGTCGCCGCGCCGTCGGTCTCCACCTCGACGACGAACTCGGCCGCGTCCCCGTCCGAGCCGAGCAGATCGACCTGCGGCGCCCACGGCTCGGTCGAGGCGAGCAGGGTTCCCTCGAGCGTGACGGCCGGCCCCGCCGCGCTCACGTCGTCCGCGATCGTCGCAGCCGCCGCGGGCGGCCGCGCGTACGCGATCAGCGTCGCGCCGTCGGAACGCAGCACGGCGACCGTCACGCCGTCGCTGACCGAGAACGCGTCGTCGCCGCCGCGCACGACCGCCGGCCCGGCGGTGAAGCGGAAGCCGCGCTCGAGAAGCCAGTCGTGCAGGAGGGGGGTGAAGGAGAGCGTGGCGAGGTCGGCGGCGAGCCCGGGGGTGAGGTCGCCGCGCCCCGCCTCCTGCAGCGGACCGGGGCGGGCCTGCGTAACAGGCGAGCCGGCGAGCGTCGGCCGGAAGCGGATCGGCACCGGCTCCGGCTCGGCCTGCTCGCACGGGTCGCAGCTCTCGGGCGCAACGGCGTTCAGCACCGGCGGCGGCACGTCCCCGAGGTCCTCGGCGTCGATCGTGCGGCCGTGGTCGGCAAGGACGACGTTGCCCCACGCCTCCCCGACGACGAGCCCCGGAAACCCCTCGACCGAGATGCAGAGCGGGAACGAGAGCGCGTCCGCGGCGTCCCAGGCGATCTCCGTGACGTCGACGGCGGCATTGGTCGGCGGGTCGGCAAAGAGCCCGCCCGACGGGTCGGTCGACGAGACGACGCTCGTCAGCCGCACGGCCGCGCGCTTGGCCGGATCGGCGTCCTCGGGCCGGCCGGTCTCCGGCCCGGCGACCTCCGCGAGCACGAGCACGTCGCCCGCCTTGAGCGTGGGATGGTCGCCGGCGAGCGTCGCGGACGTGGCGCCGCGCGGCAGGCAACAGCCGGCGCCGCCCCACGTCCAGAAGTCGAAGCGCTCGTGGGACGCGTAGAGGACTGCAGGCCCGATCGTCTCGAACGTCTCGGCGCCGGCGGCGAGTGCCTCGCGCTGCTCGGGGCCGCCCGGCTCGAACACCGCGGGGATGCCGGGCACACGGGTCAGGAGCGCGGTGCCGGCGTCGACGGGCACGCCCTCCCCCGCGACGAACATGCGCGCCCAGGCGCGCGCGTTGGCTCCCTCGTTCACCGTGTAGTCGACGAGCCGCGCCAGCTTGCGCAGCGACGGGCGCCGGCGGGCGGTGCCGAGGTAGGCCTCGGTCGCGACTGCGTCCTGCCGGTACGAGAGCTCGTCCGCGACGTACGCGAGCAGCTCGACGAGCGCGACGCCGGCGTCGGCGGACGTCCGTTCCGTCCACCCCGGCGTGATCAGGCTCAGCCGGTCGAGCATCAGCCGGCGGAACGAGTCGTAGTCCTTCGCGACGTAGTCGATGGCCGGCTGCTCGACAGGCACCGGCGCGCACTCGCAGCCGGGCGCGCAGTCGAAGTCCGACGGGCATTCGACCTTGAACGAGAACTCGACGGCGACGAGCTCCGGGTCGAAGCCTGCGGGCGGCTGCTCGCTCCCGCCGCCGGCGACGAGCCGCAGCGTGTACGTCGAGTAGTCGCCCGTGGAATCGGTGCGGACGAGCAGGATCGTCGACGGATCGTCGATCCCGGCGAGGAGCGCCGGCACCTCGGCGGCAGGCGGCGTCGACGAATTGACCGTGCGGATCCGCTCCCCTCCGGTGATCTCGACGTTCGCCTCGGGCGTCAGGCCGGGTGCCGGCTGCAACAGCCGCACGTAGAGCGTCCGCTGCCGCAGTGCCTTCGTCGGCGCATCCGAGTCGGAGACCTCGACGTACTCGATCCCGTTGAGCACGCCGGCCTCCTTGACCGCGCGCAGGCGCCGGTCGTCGCAACAGGCGTACCTCACGGGACGCTCCTCGAGAACGACGCCTGTGAGCGCTGCTGGTTCTGCAGCACGACGTACGAGACGAAGACGGTGAGCGTTCCCTCGTCCTGCGTAACCTGCACCGAGTCCACCGAGATCAGGCTGCCGAGCTGCTGCTGCAGCGCGCCCTGGACGAGGTGCTGCGTCGTCGCGACGAGCTCGGGCCCGCCGGGCTCGAAGACGAGCGTGAGCAGCCCGCTGCCGAAGTCGGGCCGCATCACCCGCTCGCCCGGAGCGGTGAAGAGCACCTGCTCGACGAGGTCGCGGATGTGGTCGCCCGCGCCCGTGTCCGCGGTACGGCCGCGGCCGTCGACGTGGTACGGGAAGTCGACGTTCACCGTCATGTCACGAGCACCCGCGGTTGGGCCGTGACGGGGAGCATCGGCGTACCGGGCACGATGCACGTCGAGGCGCCGACCATCGTCGCCAGCGGGACGCCACCGGCGAGGACGCGCACCGCGCCGCTGAGCCACTGCCCGGTCGCACACGGCGGCGCACCCGTCCCGGTGAGCGCGCAGCCCGCGATGACGTACGGTGACGCGATCGTCACCGCCGGCTGCCCGGAGAGGAGCACCCGCGGGAACGGGGCGGCGGGAGTCGCCGTGCCGGCGTGGGTGCAGAGCACGACAGCGCCGAGGTGGAGTGCGGGCGCCGGCATCAGACCACCGTCAGCGCCCCGACGTTGATGTCGACGGTCGGCCCGAGCATGCTGATCACGGCGCCCTTGCCGTTCGAGATCACGATCCCGACGTCGCTGACCGAGATCATCGCCCCGGTCGTCGTCTGGATCAGGATCCCGCCGGTCGGCCCCGGAACGTCGCTGACCACGATCCCGTTCTTCAGCGTGGTCTGGATCGTCAGCCCGTTGACGGCGGGCGGAACGAGGTGCGCGAGCACGGGAACCTCGGCCGCGCTGCCCCAGTAGCCGCCCACCCAGACCGGCCGGTCCGGGTCGCCGTGCTCGAACTCGATCCAGACGCCGGCGCCGATCTGGGGCACCGTGAACACGCCCGTGTTGATTCCGGCCGACGGGAGGCACGGCATCGCCCACGACGTCGGGACGATGTTGGAGACGTCGGGCACGATCGCCTGGATCCGCCCGACCTGCATCGGGTCGACGTTGTTCACGACCGTGCCGCGGTACTTGCCGTAGTAGCGCGTCTGCTGCGGGAGGTCGCTCATGACGGCACCGAGGGGAGAGTCGAGAGGAGGGCGTTCCGCGCGAGCGAGAACGACTGCGTGAACTCGCCGCGCTTCAGCGTCGACGTGACCGACGAGACGTAGTGCAGCCCGTCGAACGCGTCGCCCGCGCCGCGCACGCCGACGAGCTGCCGCGACTTCAGCACGTGCCCGTAGCGCTGGACGTCGAGCGCGCCCGTGCCGAACACGCAGTCCGAGTGCTCGCCGGCGTAGGCGAGCCCGCGCATCGCCGCCTGCAGCGGGTTCATGTTCGCCGTGTCGTTGAGGAACGTGATCTTCGGCGGGATCGGCGGCACGACCCCGAGCGGCGGGTTGAGCGGCGTGATGTCCGGGATCGGGATCGGGATCGGGACCTTGCTGATCGGCTCCTGGATGAAGACGACCGGCAGCTCCTTCTTCTCCTTGTCGAAGGTGAAGGAGAGGCTCTTGACGTTGTTGTGCGGGCCGTCCGTCGAAACGTTGAGCGCCGGCTGCGGCGAGCCGACCTTGAGCTCGGGGCCCCAGTACGCCTTGCTCGTCCCTGGTGTCGGCCCGGGGTCGATGTAGAAGACGTAGCCGACGTCGTGCGCGAGCGACTTGATGTACGCGTAGTCCGTTCCCTGGTGCCGCGGGATGCGGTCGATCGGGATCGGGACGTCCTCGAGCACGCTCGGGATCACGAGCGGGATGACGCCGAACGCCGCGTACTTCGACAGCGCGACGAGCACCCGCACCGCCGGCGGCATCGCCGGGTAGGGCAGCCCGGTCAGCTCGATGACGTCCATGAGGGCCGTCAGGTCCTTGCCCTTGATCACGAGCGTCGAGGTCGGGCTGCCATCGGTGCGCAGCTCGTGATGCGTCATCACGCCGTCCATCAGGACGCTCGTGGTGCCGCCGATCGTCAGGGCGATCACGACGCGGAAGATCGGGATGCTCGAGCCGCCGGTGAGCAGGAACAACGTCTGCAGGGGCGACTGGTTCGAGAGCTTGAACGTGATCTCGAAGCCGCTCTGCGTCTCACCGGACCCCGACTCGACCTTGATCTCCTGCAGCGCATCCATCACCGCACGTGGCGGCGTCACGGGGACGGCAGGCCCCATCAGGAGCTCGACCCGGACGGGGCTAGCCACTGCTCGGCCCCGGAACTCCGGCGGGAAGCGTTATGCGGAGCGGCTTCCCGACGGTGTCGGTGAGCTCGCGCGGATCGATTGCGTCGTTCGCGTCCGCGAGCTGCCACCACAACTCGGCATCGCCGAGGTGGCGGAAGCCGAGCACGTCGCGGCGGTCGCCCTCGGCGATCAGCGCCTGGTAGATGAGCGCGAGGCTCTCCCCCCGCGGGCAGAAGCGCCGGCCGAGGTACGGCACCGCCGGCGCGCCCCCGCCCGGGTCCCACGCCTCGACGGGCGTCGACGTGTAGCGGCTCGTCGGCGGGAAGGTCGTCGCCGGCACCGCGCCGGCGGCGAGCAGCGCCTGCAGCGGATCGGTCATCCGAGGCTCTCCACGCCGAGCGACGACAGCGGGACGGAGGCGGCGCGGCCGGCGAGCGTCTCCTTGTTGCGGAGGTACGCCATGAAGAGCGTGCCGCCACGGTGCGCGAAGCC
>DASPRN010000050.1:0-3364 GCA_035624425.1 Gaiellaceae bacterium | reverse complement strand
CACCGTAGGCGGGGCACGGCAAGGCCCGGGCCAGCGGCAGGTAAAGGTTTGGAAGGTCGCTCACGGGGCGTTTCCGGGCTGGAGTGGCTCCGGCGCGAAAACTTGCGCCGCGATGGGCGATTCCCCCGTTCGGGGCAGCTGCGGAAAAGCCGCATTCGTCCGCGCAGAACCCCGATGCAAGGCCCGGGGCCACGCGCGACCATGAAGACCATGGACGTGCTGCTCGTCGAAGACGAGGACGCCATCGCCGAGCCGCTCTCGGAAGGGCTGCGGCGTGAAGGCTTTGCGGTCGAGCGCGTCGCGACCGGCGCCGCGGCGCTGGAGGCGGCGGAGCCGGACGTCGTCCTGCTCGACCTCGGGCTCCCCGACATCGACGGCTTCACGATCTGCCGCGAGCTGCGCTCGCGCTCGAGCGTCCCGATCATCGTCGTCAGCGCCAAGGGCGAGGAGGTCGACCGGGTGGTCGGGCTCGAGCTGGGCGCCGACGACTACGTGGTGAAGCCCTTCGGCGTCCGCGAGCTCGTCGCCCGCATCCGGGCGGTCACGCGGCGGAGCCGCCCGCCGACAGGCGGCGCGATCAGGGTGGGCGAGCTCGAGGTCGACGTCCGCGGCCGGCACGCGAGGCTCGGCGGCGAGGAGCTGGCGCTGACGCCCAAGGAGTTCGACCTGCTCGCGCTGCTCGCTTCGGAGCCGGGAGTGGTCTTCAGCAGGGAGCGGATCCTCGAGCAGGTCTGGCAGACGACGTGGTACGGGTCGGCGAAGACGATCGACGTCCACGTGGCCGCCCTGCGGCGCAAGCTCGGCGACCCCGGCTGGATCGAGACAGTCCGCGGCGTCGGCCTCCGCCTCCGCGCGGACGAATGAGCCGCCGGCTGCTCGCGAGCTACCTCTCGCTCGCGCTCTTCGTCCTGCTCGTCCTCGAGATCCCGCTCGGCGTCTTCTACCAGCGCAACGCGCTGACGGCGCTCGAGGACAAGGTCGAGCGCGACGCCGTCAACATCGCCTCGATCGCGGACGGGCTCCTGCCGGCGCCGACCCCGGGCGCGCAGCGTGCGCTCGAGAACCTGGCGCTCACGTACGGCCGGCGCACGAGCGGACGCGTGATCGTCGTCGACGTCCACGGCCGCCTCCTGGTCGACTCCAGCACCCGGCGCCCGCTCCCTCGCAGCTTCGCGTCGAGGCCGGAGGTGGCCACGGCGCTCAGCGGGGCGATCGCCACCGGCACCCGCTACTCGCAGACGCTGCACACGAAGCTCCTCTACGTGGCCGTGCCGGTCGCCGCCGCGGGCGAGGTGAACGGCGCAGTTCGGATCACCTACCCGACCTCGGCCGTCGACCATCGCGTCTACCACTACTGGCTGATCCTGGCGGTGGTCGGGGCGGTCGTCCTGGGTGTCGTCGCGCTCGTCGGCGTGCTACTGGCGCGCTCGACCACGCGGCCGCTGCTGCAGCTGGGCGAGGCGGTGGCGGCGGCCGGCGCCGGGGATCTCGCTTCACGTGCCCCGACGGACACCGGGCCGCCTGAGGTGCGTGAGCTCGCGCGGGCCTTCAACGAGATGGCCGCGCAGCTCGAGCGCCTTGTCGAGTCGCAGCAGGCGTTCGTGGCCGACGCCTCGCACCAGCTCCGGACGCCGCTCACCGCCCTGCGGCTGCGACTCGAGAACCTGGAACGCGACGTCGCTCCGCCCGGCCGCGCGGAGCTGGAGGGGGCGCTCGCCGAGGTCGAGCGCCTCGGACGGCTCGTCGAGGGGCTGCTCGCGCTCGCGCGCGCCGATGCAGGCGTGTTGCCGGAGGAGACCGTCGACCTCGAGCGCGCGGTGGGGGAACGGGTCGGCGCCTGGCGGGCGCTGGCCGAGGAGCGTGAGGTCGAGCTCGTCGGCGATGCCGACGGAGCCCGCACGGCGCGCGCGTCGCCCGAGCGGCTCGGGCAGGTGCTGGACAACCTGCTCGCGAACGCGCTCGAGGTCTCGCCGCGCGGTGGCTCGATCCGGCTCGCTGCGCGCCCGTCGGCCGACTGGGTCGAGCTGCATGTGGTCGACCAGGGGCCCGGGATGGCTCCGGAGGAGCGCGCCCACGCGTTCGATCGCTTCTGGCGCGCGAGCGGCGAGGGCTCCGGCTTCGGGCTCGGGCTTGCGATCGTCAGGCGGCTGGTCGTGGCCGACGGCGGCGAGGTCGAGCTGCGCGAGGCTCCGGGCGGTGGGCTCGATGCCGTCGTGCGGCTGCGCCCGGGCTGAGCCGGCGGGGCGCCTTCCTATACTCGTCACGCCCTGACACTGCCCGGAACATCCGAGCGTCCGGCGGGCTTTGCCGGCCTGGACCGACCCGGTTCGTGGCCGCCGCCACGCGTCCGCCCGCACCCGGAAGCGCTCGCGGCGGGGGTGGAGAGCCTGCCCGGCGTCGGCCCGGCACTGAGCAGGAAGCTGGCCAAGCTCGGGCTGCGCACCGTCCGCGACCTCCTCGAGCACCGTCCGCACCGCTACGAGACTGCGGTGCCCGAGCGGCGGATCGCCGACCTGATGGCCGGCGAGGAGGCGGCGATCGCGGGCGAGGTTCGCGGAGTCTCGGTGCGGCGGCCGCGGCGGAACCTGGCGATCGTTCAGGCGCGAGTCGCGGACGCGAGCGACGAGATCACCGCGGTCTGGTTCAACCAGGCGTGGCTGCAGGAGAAGCTCCGGCCCGGCACGCGCGTGCGCCTGCGCGGGAAGCTCGATCGGAACGGCTTCCAGGTGCGCTCCTACGACCTGAACGGCGTCTCTGCGACGGCCGACTTCGCGCCGGTCTATCCCGCGAGCGAGGAGGTCACGCCGAAGCGGCTACGCGGCCTCGTCGAGCGCGCGCTCGTCCACGCGCGTGACCTGCCCGACCCGTTGCCGGCCGCGCTGAAGGCCTCCGAGCGCCTGCCACTGCTGCCCGACGCGCTCGTCGTGCTGCACCGTCCGCGCTCGCTCGAGGAGGGGGAGGAGGCGCGGCGGCGGCTCGCCTTCGACGAGCTGCTCGTGCTCCAGGTCGGCCTCGCGCGGGCACGGACGGGCCGCGAGCAGGCGCGGGCCCGGCCGCTCGGCGAGCCCGGCGACCTGGTCGAGCGCTACCGCGGGCTCCTGCCGTTCGAGCTCACGTTTGACCAGGAGCAGGCGATCGCCGAGATCGACCGCGACCTCGGCGGCGAGGCGCCGATGCAGCGGCTGCTCCAGGGAGACGTCGGCTCCGGCAAGACCGTCGTCGCGCTCTACGGGCTGCTGCGGGCGGTCGAGGCAGGCCTCTCGGGCGCGCTGATGGCGCCGACCGAGACGCTGGCCGAGCAGCACTTCCTGACGATCGAGCCCTGGTGCGCCGAGCTCGGGGTGCGGGCGGTGTTGCTGACCGG
>DASPRN010000003.1:0-8693 GCA_035624425.1 Gaiellaceae bacterium | reverse complement strand
CGTAGCCGACCGCGCCGAAGCCTGCGATGAACAGTGCGGTCGCGCCACCGGCCTGCCACACCGACTGCGGGTTCGTCGAGGCGTAGTAGGCGATCGTCGGCGCCGTTGCGAGCCCGACGAGGGCGCCGAAGCCGAAGAGGAAGCCGATCGCGAGCTGCTCGGAGCGCGAGGCGACGACGTTGAGGCCGAGCAGTAGGCCGAAGCTTGCGAGGAAGAGGACGAGGCCCCAGCCGTAGGAAAGGTCGCGCCCGAGGTAGGCACCGAGCGCGAAGAAGCCCGTCGTGACCGCCACGAGCCCCATCGTCTGGCCGAAGAGCGCGCGCGCCTGGTCGCGCGAGGCGGCAGGCTGAAGAACGGTGTCGATGGAGCTCACGAATCCGACCCTACTCCGCGGCGTGCTGCGTGTTCCCGATCAACGGCCGGTGCGAAAGCGCCAGACGTCGGCGCCCGCATAGCTCGTGACCCACATCGAGCCGAAGGCGCGCAGCGCCTGGAAGGCACCATTACCGCCACGGAACGAGTCGAGCACGCGCCCGGTCGCCGGGTCGAGCCGGTAGATCGTGTCGATCTCCTTGTCGGGGACCCACAGCTTGCCGTCCGGGCCGAGTGCGGGCTGCGTGAGGGTCCGACCGACGTGCACGACCCTGGAGACGTGTCCGTTCGCCGGGTCGATGAGGACGAGCGTGTCGCCGTCGTTCACCACCCAGATGCCGCTCTTCGTGGCGACGAAGTGGGTCGGGGCCACAACGCCGACGTCGATCCGGCGCACCGAGCCCGAGCGAGGATCGACCCGCAGCACCTCGGTCGCGGCACGACCCAGTCCCACCCAGATCGCTCCGGCGTGGTACAGCAGCCCGTTCGGCGCTCCGCCGACGTCGATCCTGCGAGTGACGCGCGCCGTGCGCCCGTCGACCCGGACGAGCGTGCCGTTGTCGAACCCCGTCGTCCAGATGCCGCCGGCGGCCGCCACCGCGTCGAACGGACCGCCTCCGACCCTGACCCGCCGCAGCTTGCGCGTCGTCGGATCGACCCGCAGGAGCAGGCCGGTCCGGTAGTTCGCCACCCAGATCGCACCTGACCCGACGGCGACCGCGCAGGCCCCGCGGCCCACGCGGACGCGGGCGGTCACCCGGTTGTTCCGGGGGTTGATGCGCACGAGAGTCCCCGCTCCGTCGTTCGCAACCCAGACGGCTTTGGCCGCTGCCACCGACTCGCAGGGGTTCGCCCCGGTCTTGATCCGAGCCGTGACGTGCGGCTGCACCACCGCGACCTCGAGCGTCGTCAGAAAGGCGACGAGCGCAGGGCCGAGGAAACGAAGGCTCATCGAGGCGTAGTACCCCGCCGGACGATGTGCGGTTCCATCGGCGCGGCTACGTGTTCCAGACCGTCTGGATCGGGCGGTCGATCCCTGGGAGCGGCAGAGTGCCGGCCTCGGCCTCGATCGCGTCGCGCGCTCGACGCGAAAGGCGTGCCCAGGCGTCGATCCGCACCGTGTGCTGCGCCCGTCTCCACGTTCCGCGGATCTCGCCATCGACGAGGAGCGCTCCGGGCCACACGCGGGGCGTCCACAGACGCTCCCGCTGGTCGGCGCGCGGCACCAGAAGCTCGCGGTCCGCTCCGTCGAGCAGGAAGTACGCATCACCGCTCGGCAGCAGGCGCGCCGGCGCGGCGGCCGTCTCGGCAGCGCGAATCGCGGGCTCGTCGTCCGTGAGCAGCCATTCGTCGCCGAGTGGCGAGCGAACCGGTAGCAGCGATCCGCCGAGCGACTCGAATGCCTCGGCCGCCGACCTCCGCGAGATCCCCGCCCAGCGCGCGAACCCCTGGGCGTTGGCCGGCCCGAAGACGTGGAGATAGCGTCGTGCCAGCTCGCGACGCGCGTCGGCCGGATCGATCTCGGCGGCGGCGACCGTCCAGACCTCAGGCGCCCTCGCCCCGCCCCAGCGGATGGCGACCGTGCCGGTGGTCGCGGCGTACCTGAGCTCGTTGCCGATACCGAGCGCGCGGCCGACCTCGCGGTCGGTTGCCCGCCTGCCGCGGAGATGGGCCCGGAGCCGTTCCGCCATCAGCTCCGCCCGAAGGCGGCCCTTCTCGTTGTCGGGCAACCTCGCGAGCGAGAACAGCGCGAAGTCGCGCTTCGCGATGACGTAGACCTGGTACCGGGGACCCCACAGCTGGACCAGGGAGGGATGGTCCCACGCCGAGGGCTGGACGCCTTCGACCCGCGCGTGCAGCGAGAGCAGCGCGGCTCTCGGCATGCTGTCCTGCAGGCCGGCCCACGCGGCCCGCCGCAACGACTCGGTGCCCTCCGGCAGGCGCTCGTCGAGCGCGCCGACCCGCCGCCGGAACGCCAGGACCTGGAGCCGCGTGACCTTGAGCCGCGTTTGCGCCGAACCCGCCATCGAGCGGATGGACCCTAGTAGAGTCGGCTGCCGTTGAGGAACTGCCTGCGATCGTGATCCTCGCATCGACACTCGGAGCGGCGCGGAGCCAGATGGCGTTCACGCTCGGCTTCCACATCATCCTGGCCTCGCTCGGCGTCGCCCTTCCGGCGATGATGCTGATCGCCAACTACATCGGCCTTCGCCGTGACGACGCCGACGCGCTGGAGCTCGCGCAGCGCTGGTCGAAGGCGGTGGCCGTGGCCTTCGCCGTCGGCGCGGTGACCGGGACCGTGCTCTCCTTCGAGTTCGGGCTCCTCTGGCCGGCGTTCACGGGGCGCTTCGGCGCGGTCTTCGGCGTGCTGTTCGCGGTCGAGGGCATCTTCTTCTTCCTCGAGGCGATCTTCATCGCCATCTACATCTTCGGGTGGAAGCGGCTGTCGCCGTGGACGCACTTCTGGACGGGCGTGCCGGTCGTGATCACGGGGTTGGGCGGAGCGTTCTCGGTGGTCGCCGTGAACTCGTGGATGAATCAGCCGCAGGGGTACTCGCCGGCGTCGGGCAAGGTCACGTCGGTCGAGCCGCTGAAGGTGATCTTCAACCCGGCGGTGCCCTACGAGGTGCCGCACATGATCCTGGCCGCCTACCTGGTCACGGGGTTCCTGGTGGCGGGCATCTACGCGGTCGGGCTCCTCCGCGGCCGGCGCGATCGCATCCATCGCCTCGGCCTGCTGATCCCGCTGACCGTCGCCTGCATCGCCACGCCGATCCAGTTCGTCGTCGGCGACTCGGCTGCACGTGCGATCGCCAAGGACCAGCCGATCAAGTTCGCCGGCATGGAGTGCGTGCAGAAGACGTCCACCGACGTCACCGAGTACATCTTCGGCAGGTGCACGTCGACCGGCGTCAAGGGCGGGATCGGGATCCCGGGCTTCGACTCGTTCCTGGTCGGCTGGAGCACGAGCACCCAGGTGACCGGGCTCGACTCCGTGCCGCCCGACGATCGCCCGCCGTTCGACACGATGCTGCACTGGTCGTTCGACATCATGGTCGGGATCTGCACCGCCCTGATCGGTCTCGGGCTCTGGCTGGGCATCGGCTGGTGGCGGAAGCGAGACTTCCCGCAGACGAAGTGGTTCTTACGAGCGACCGCCGTCTCGGGAGTGGCCGCGGTGGTCGCCCTCGAGGCCGGGTGGATCGTGACCGAGGTCGGGCGCCAGCCGTGGATCGTCTACAACGTCATGCGCACCTCCGACGCGGTCACGCACGCGAGCGGTGTCTGGGTCACGTTCGCGGTGGTGCTCGCCCTCTACGTCGCGCTGGGCACGGCGCTGATCGTCACGCTGATGGCGATGTCGCGACGCTGGCGCAGCGCAAAGGAGGAAGATGTCGAGGTGCCGTACGGCCCGGAGCCCCTGCCCCGGGACGTCACCACGGAGGCTCCCGGGTGAGCCAGGCAAACGCCGTCGCCGTCATCCTCTGGGTCGGCCTGACCATGTACGCGATCTTCGCCGGGGCGGACTTCGGGGCCGGTCTCTGGAGCCTGCTTTCGGGACGCGGTGAGCGCGGCCGGCGGCCCCGCGAGCTGATCGACTGGGCGCTCGGGCCGGTCTGGGAGGCCAATCACGTGTGGCTGATCTTCGCGGTCGTGGTGCTCTGGACCGGCTTCCCGTCCGCCTTCGAGGCCGTCTTCTCGACGCTCTTCATCCCGCTCAGCCTCGCGGCGCTGGGGATCGTGCTGCGGGGCTCGGGATTCGCGTTCCAGCACACCGCGCGCCGTGCCGGCTCGCAGGCGCTTGCGCAGAGGCTTTTCGGGCTGGCCTCGGTGCTCACCCCGTTCTTCATGGGGACGGTCGTCGGAGCGGTCGCGGGCGGCCGAGTGCCGGTCGGCAACGCGACCGGCGATGCCGTGACGAGCTGGCTCAATCCGCTCTCGCTGGTGATGGGGGCGCTCTTCGTCGCCACGGGCGCCTACCTCTCGGCGGTGTTCCTCGTGAGCGATGCGCACCGCGCCGGCGCTCCCGACCTCGAGCGGTACTTCGGGACGCGCGCGCTCGTCGCCGCGCTCGTCACCGGAGCGCTGGCGGCCGTCGGCCTCGTCGTCCTCCACAGCCACGCGCGGTACGTGTTCGACGGCCTCACGCATGACGGGTTGCCGCTCGTGATTCTCTCCGGCGTCTGCGGGGTCGGCGTGCTCGTCCTGCTCCACCGCCGGGCCCGGCGCGGGGCACGGGTGCTCGCCGCCGGCGCGGTCGCCTCCGTGATCTGGGGCTGGGGCGTCGCGCAGCATCCGTACCTGCTCCCGCAGACGCTCACGATCTCGGCAGGGGCGGCTCCGAGCGCCACGCTCACGTCCGTGATCGTCGTCTTCTTCGTCGCGGCTGCCGTGGTGCTGCCCTCGCTCGGGCTCCTCTACACGCTCGCCCAGCGCAACGTCGTCGCGGAGACCGCGCGGCCTGCACCACCGCAGACGACCGGAGGGGAGGCCTAGCATCGAGTCTTCGACTGTTCCCGCGCGCGCCGGACGCGTCCTCGCCGCGCTGATCGCGGTCGCCGCGGTCGCCAACCTCGGCCTCGCGGTCGCCAACGTCGCTCTGCCCTCGATCGGCAAGCACTTCGACGCCTCGCAGACGGCGCTCAACCTCGTCGCCGTCGGCTACTCGCTCGGCCTGGCCGCCTCGGTTCTCTACTTCGGCGCGGTCGGCGACCGCTACGGGCGCAAGCTGCTGCTGATCCTCGGGATGGTGCTGACGGTCCCGGCGGACTGTCTGGCCGCCTGGGCGCCGTCGATCGGGGTGCTCTTCGGGGCGCGCGTCGTCGGCGGGCTCGCGGCCGGAATGGCGTACCCGACGACGCTCGCGCTGATCACCGCGCTCTGGTCGGGGCCTGCACGCACGAAGTCGATCGCGCTCTGGGCGGCGACCGGCGGCGCGATCGCGGCACTAGGCCCGCTCTTCTCCGGGATCCTGCTCGACCACTACTGGTGGGGATCGGTCTTCCTGCTCACGCTGCCGCTGGCGGTGATCGCGCTCGTGATGGCGCTGCGGCTCGTGCCGAGCCACGTGAACGAGAGCACCGAGCCGGTCGACCACGTGGGCGGCGTGCTCTCGATCTTCCTCGTGGGCGCGCTGATCCTCGGGATCAACTTCGCGGCGGTGCCGAACGAGACGACGCTGATCATCAGCCTGTTCATCGTCGCCGCGGCGGCCCTGGTCGCCTTCTATATCCGCCAGCGCCGGACGAAGGACCCGCTCTACGACCTCGACGTGGCCGGCCGCCCGACGTTCTGGGTCGCCGCCTGCGCCGGCCTGATCGTCTTCGGCTCGCTGATGGGCGCGATGTTCATCGGCCAGCAGTTCCTGCAGAACGTGCTCGGCTACTCGACCGTCGACGCCGGGCTCGCGATCCTGCCGGCGGCGTTCTTCATGGTGCTCGTCGCGCCCCGCTCGGCCAGGATCGTCGAGGCGCGCGGCGCCCGCTTCACATTGCTGCTCGGGTACGTCTTCGTGCTGCTCGGCTTCCTGACGATGCTGCTGCTCTGGAAGGAGGGCATCTCCTACTGGAAGGTCGGGCTCGGCTACGCCTTCGTCGGCATCGGCGTCGGCCTCGCCGGCACGCCTGCCTCGCACTCGCTGACCGGGTCGGTTCCCGTGAAGCGTGTCGGGATGGCCTCGGGCACGGCCGACCTGCAGCGCGACCTCGGCGGCGCGATCATGCAGTCGATCTTCGGCGCCCTGCTCACCGCCGGATACGCGGCCAGCGCGGGAGCGCTGGTCTCGTCCTCGGGAAAGGACATCACGAGCAGCACGCAGGCCGAGCTGACGAAGTCGTTCTCGAGCGCCGCGGACACGGCGTCCCGGTATCCGGCGTCGATCCAGGACCAGATCGTCGCGGGCGCGAAGACGGCATTCCTCCAGGGCGATCAGTGGGCGTACACCGCCGGCATCGTCGCCGTGCTGCTGGGGGCGGCGCTCGTCTTCTTCAGGTTCCCGAAGGCGGAGGAGGAGCGCAGGCTGCTTGCGGAGTACCAGGCCGAGGACGCCCCCGGCACGCCCGACGTGCCTCCCGCAACCGAGCCCCAGCTCGCGTCGTGACCATGATCATCCCCTTCGGGTGACCTCCGAGGGGCCGCCTGCCCGTAAGGTCGCGCTTTCCGTGGGCGCTCGGGAAGACACGAGTGGCAGCCGTCCCCGCGTTCTCGTCCTCGGAGGAGGGTTCGCCGGGATCGGCGCCGCGCAGAAGCTGAAGAAGAGCGACGTCGACGTCGTGCTCGTGGACGGGCACGACTACCACACCTTCCAGCCGCTGCTCTACCAGGTCGCGACGGGCTTGCTCGAGGAGCCCGCCGTCGGTCATCCGATTCGCGATCTGTTCGACAAGCAGGACAACGTCCGGGTTCACCAGGACCGGGTGACCGGCATCGACCTGGATGCGCGGGAGGTTCGCTTCGCCGAGCTGGCGCCGGAGCGGTACGACTATCTCGTCCTCGCGCTCGGCACGGAGGTCAACTTCTTCGGCGTGGAGGGGGCGGCTGAGCATTCCTTCCCGCTCTACACGCTCCCGGACGCGGTCCGGCTCAAGAATCACGTGCTCGAGAGGTGGGAGGCGGCCGACCGCGACCCGAAGCTCGTGGAGGAGGGGGCGCTGAACATGGTCGTGGTCGGCGGCGGCCCGACCGGGGTCGAGACCGCGGGCGCGATGGCCGAGCTCTACAACGGCGTCTTCCGCAAGGACTACCCGGACGTGGGTCCCGAGCAGGCGCGCATCGTGCTCGTCGAGTCCTCGCCCGAGGTCTTCTCGATGTTCAAGGAGGACATTCGCACCTACACCCGGGAAGCGCTGGAGAAGCGCGGGGTCGAGCTCATGACGGGCGACGTCGTCGAGTCGGTCGCTCCGGAGCGGGTCACGCTCAAGTCGGGGACCGTCCTCTCCGCCCACACGCTCGTCTGGGGAGCCGGGCTCCAGGGGAACGAGCTCGTCCGGTCGCTCGGTCTCGAGCTCCAGCGCGGCAACCGGCTCGCCGTGGACGAGGAGCTCCGGCTCGCGCAGCACCCCGAGGTCTATGCCGTCGGCGACATCGCCGCGATCACCGATGCGAAGACGGAGCAGGTTCTTCCGCAGCTCGGCTCGGTCGCGCTGCAGTCCGGCGAGCACGCAGGTGAGACGATCGGCCGCCGGGTCGCGGGAAAGGAGACGAAGCCCTTCAGGTACCGGGACAAGGGGACGATGGCGACGATCGGACGGGGCGCTGCCGTGGTGCAGATGCTCGGCGGCCGGACGATGAAGGGAAAGGCGGCGCAGGCGGCCTGGGGAACCGTGCACCTCGCCCTGCTGCCGACCAACGAGGACCGCGCGAAGGCGGTCGTCGACTGGGCGGGGGCCGGGTTCACACACGAGCGCTCGGGCCGGATCAGGGTCGAGACCTAGGGGCAGAGGAGGGAGACGGGATGGCGACTGCAGCACCCGAGATCGAACGCCAGGCGCAGGCGGGCGCAGGCGAGAACCGGCCCACCGACATGCTCGTCGTGTTCGGAATCACCGGAGACCTCGCGAAGGTGATGACCTTCCGCTCGCTCTACCGGCTCGAGCGCCGGGGCCTGCTCGACTGCCCGATCGTCGGCGTGGCCGTCGACGACTGGACGGTCGATCAGCTGAAGGAGCGGGCGAGGACCTCGATCGAGGGGACCGGCGAGAAGCTCGATCCGGAGATCTTCGACCGGCTCGCGAACCGGCTCTCCTACGTCGAGGGCGATTTCGGCGACGCCGCCACCTACGAGCGGGTGGCGAAGGCGATCGACGGCGCCCAGCAGCCGGTCTTCTATCTGGAGATTCCGCCCTTCCTCTTCGGCCGCGTCGTCAAGGGGCTCTCGGAGGCCGGCCTGACGGCCAACGCGCGCGTGGTCGTCGAGAAGCCGTTCGGCCACGATCGTGCGTCCGCCACGGAGCTCGCCGACGAGCTGCACCAGTACATCGACGAGTCGCAGCTGTACCGGATCGACCACTACCTCGGGAAGATGGGGCTCGAAGAGATCGTGTACCTGCGGTTCGCGAACTCGATGCTCGAGCCGATCTGGACCCGCAACCACCTCGAGTCCGTCCAGATCACGATGGCGGAGGACTTCGGGGTCGAGGATCGCGGTCACTTCTACGACCCGGTCGGCGCGTTGCGCGACGTCGTCGTCAACCACCTCATGCAGGTGGTGGCCGCCGCGGCGATGGAGGTTCCCTCCCGGCGCGAGCCCGACGCGATCAAGGACGCCCAGGTCACGCTCTTCCGCGCGGTGCAGACGGCTGACCCCGCCCATTACGTGCGCG
>DASPRN010000122.1:0-7537 GCA_035624425.1 Gaiellaceae bacterium | reverse complement strand
CCCCCTCGAGCGCGAGCGCGGGCTCGGTCAACTGCCGGTCCCCGCGGCCAGCGCGCGCAGCAGCGCCTCGAGCTCCATCGACTGCCAGTCCTGGAACCGCCCCGAGGCCGGCTTCATGGTCTCGGTGATCGTCGTCACCGGGATGCCGTGCTCGTGGGCCGCGTCGGTGATCCGCTGCACGTCCGGGGTGCTGTTCTGGCTGTTGAAGACCCAGACCTTGATCTGCCGCCGTGAGATCTGGCGGTCGATCGTGGTGATGTCGGAGGCGGTCGGCTCGGCGCCCTCGCTGATCGCCTTCAGGAACGAGCCCGGCGTCAGGAGCTTCAGTCCGAGCGCCTTGGCGAGCGGCGCGAAGATGCTCTCGGAGGCGCCGACGGGCACGCCGTGATACCGCCGTTTGATGGTCGCGATCAGGCGCGTGTACCGCGCGAGGCCCTTCGTCTCGAACGCGGCCCTCCGGGCGTGGAAGTAGGCGGCGTCCCTCGGGTCGAGCTTCGCGTAGTCGCCGGCGATCGCGTCGATCACCCGTTGCACGTCGGCGGGCGAGTACCAGCGGTGCGGGTTGCCGCCGGCCGCGATCCCGACCAGGTCGCCGACGTCGAGCACGATCCGCCCGCCGACCGGGTTCGACGACAGCAGCTTCCCGGCCCAAGGGTCGTAGCCGATGCCGTTCACGATCGCCAACCGCGCGCCGGCGAGCACGCGCCCGTCCGCGGCGGTCGGCTCGTAGTCGTGCGGGTCGGTCGCGGGGCTCGTGATCACGCTCGTCACGTGAGCCTTCGAGCCGCCGAGCTGCGCGGCGATGCTGCCCCAGAAGTTCTCCGCGGCGACGACCTGGATCGGTCCGTGGGAGGCAGCCGTGTTCGACGAGCCGCCGCAGCCGGCGGCAAACGCCGGCGCCGCGAGCAGCAGCAGCAAGGGAACGCGCCGTCGCATGGGCAGGGAACTATATGCTAACGATACTCATTCCCGCAACCACAACCAACCCGAGAACCGCTATCGTTTCCGCAATGCAGTCACGAAGCCACGACTGGATCGACTCGACGCTCGAGGCGCTGCGGACGAAGGGCCACCGCGATGGCAGCGCGCGCCGCACCGTGATCGAGCTGCTCGGGCGCCAGGACTGCTGCGTTACGGCGCAGGAGATCTTCGACGACCTCCGCGTCGAAGGGACTCCCGTGGGCATCGCGAGCATCTACCGGACGCTCGAGCAGCTGACGCGCGAGGGATTCGTCCAGCGGATCGACGTCGGCGCCGGCATCTCCCGTTTCGAGCCGCTCCACGCGGACGGCGAGCACCACCACCATCTCGTGTGCGACAGCTGCGGCAAGGTCGAGGCCTTCGCCGACGACCAGCTCGAGCGCGCTCTGCGCAAGGTCGAGGGGCGGACCGGCTACTCGGTCGCCGGCCACGACGTCGTCCTCCGCGGTGCCTGCCGCGACTGCGTCGAGGCTCAGTAGCCGAGGAAGCCGGCGGCCATCGCGCTCGGCCGGGCTGCGCCCACGTAGCCCATCCTCGCCGCCTCCTGGGAGAGGCTCGCGATCTTGACCACGTCCCCCGTGTGCGGGGCCTCGACGAAGCTGTCGTCACCGACGAAGATGCCGACGTGGCCGGGCCCGTTCGAGCGCGGCTCGAAGAAAACGAGGTCGCCCGGCTCGAGCTGCGAGGCGTCGACGTGCGGCAGCATCTGCCACTGGGCGGCGGCGTAGTGGGGCAGCGGAATCCCGAGCTGGGCGTAGACGTACATCGTCAGCCCGGAGCAGTCGAAGCCGGTGAGCGGATCGGCGCCGCCCCAGCGGTAGGGGACGCCCAGAAACTGGTCGGCGATCGAGACCGCCGTGATGCCGGTCGATCCGGACGGGGGGGCGGGAGCGAGCGGCACGACCGCCTGCAGCGGGGGCGGCTGAAGCGCGACCTCGAGCTGTGCGACCTCCTGGCGCAGCCCGGAGACGCGAGCCGAGGCCGCTTCGGCGGCGGCCCGAAGCTGGGCCGCGCGCTGCTCGGCGGCGAGCTGGTCGGAGAGCAGCCCCGCCGATGCGGCCCGTCTCTCCACGCGCGTGAGCTTCGCCAGGAGCGTTCGGCTCGCACTCCGTGCCTGCGCGAGCGCGTGCCGGTCGGCGCTCAGCTCCCCGTTCGCCGGCGCCGGGGCCGACGCGTTGGACTGCGTGGTCGGGACGACCACGAACACGGGCCCGGTGGCCGCCGCGGGTGCGGTAACCGCGAGCGACGCGAGCATGGCGAGGACGAGCGTGCGCCGGTTCGTCACCTCCGCGGCATCGGCAGGTGGAGCCCCGTCCTTGAGGCGGAACCGTCTAGGGTGCCGGAGCGATGAGCGAGCAGCGAGCGGACGTCGTCGACGCGACCCGGCGGACGAGGCTCGCGAACGAGCGGACCTTCCTCGCGTGGCTGCGCACCGGGCTGACCGCCATCGCCGTCGCGATCGGCGCCGGCAAGATCGTCCCGGGCGTGACGAACGTGGCGCACTGGCCGTTCGAGCTCCTCGGCGCGGCCTTCGCGGCACTGGCAGTCGCGTTCGTCGTCTACGGCGTTCAGCGGTTCCTCCGCGTGGAAGAGGCGCTCGCGGCCGGCGAATTCACGCCCTTGCGGCCGAAGGACGCGCTGTTCCTGGCGGCGTTCGCGGGCGTCCTCGGCCTCGTCACGCTCGGCTTCATCTTCATCCACTGAGCGGGGGCCGGGCATGAACCCTGACGTGATCGTGCTCGCGCTGGCGGCGGCGGTCCTCTACGAGCTCGGGCGGCGCCGGCTCGGCGGCGGGCGCAGTCGCCGCGAGCGCGGCTGGCGGGCGGAGGCGTTTTACGCCGGGCTCGTCGCTCTGATCGTCGCGACACAGCCGCCGCTCGACGGGCTCGCCGACCGCTCGTTCTCGGCGCACATGGTCCAGCACCTGCTCCTGCAGACGGTGGCGCCGCCGCTGCTCGTGCTCGGGGCGCCGTGGCTGCCGGTCTGGCGGATGCTCCCGCCCGCCGGCCGCCGCCGGCTCGGCCGCTGGCTCGCGTCCTCGCGCGGAGCCGTTCCCCTGCACCTGCTGGCCCGCACGCTCGGCCGGCCGCCGGTGGCCTGGCTGCTCTTCCTGGTCGCGATCGCGGTCTCGCACCTGCCTGTGATCTTCGACCTCGCCCTCCGCGACCCGCTTTTCCACGAGACCGAGCATGCGCTCTTCCTCGGTCTCGGCCTGCTCTTCTGGTCGCGCGCGCTCGACTCGCCGCCCTTCCGCGCCCGTCTGCGCCCGCCGCAGGCGGCCCTCTACTTCGCGACCGCGATCGCCGCCGAGTCGCTCCTGGCCCTCGCGATCCTGCAGGCGCGCTCGCCCCTCTACTCGCCCTACGCGGTCGAGGGCCACCGGGCCGGCGGCCTGACGGCGCTCGCCGACCAGCAGCTCGGCGGCGCGGTCATGCTCGAGCCGGCCTCGCTGACGCTGCTGATCGCGCTGATCTGGTCGCTCAAGCGCTGGCTCGGCGCGGCTCAGCCTTCCGCCGCCGCGGGATCCAACCGCTGACCGCGGCCGCGAGGCCGCCGCCCGGGGACGAGGAGCGACGCGAGGATGCAGACCGCGAGGAACGCGAGCGAGAGGAGGAAGGCGAGCACGTAGCCGTGCTCGGCGGGGAGGCCTCCCGCCCCGAGATGGCCGGCGATCAGCGTCGCTGCGACCTGGCTGCCGACCGCGCCGCCGATCGTCCGCATCACCGTGTTCATGCCGCTCGCGACTCCCGTCTGTTCCGCGGGCACGGCCTGGACGATCAGGTTCCCCATCGCCGCGAAGGCGAGCCCGACCCCGGCGCCGAGCAACGCCGCCGCGACGTAGATGTCCCACGGGTGGCTGTGCGCCACGGACAGCAGGATGAACGACGCGGCGCTGATGGCGGCACCGAAGACCAGCGCCTTCTTCGAGCCGAAGCGTCCGGCGACCCGCCCCGCCAGCGAGCCGGTCAGGAGCATCGTCCCGGTCGAGGGCAGCAGGAAGATCCCTCCAGCCAGCACGGAGGCGCCGAAGCCGTAGCCCGTCGACTTCGGCTCCTCGACGAACTGGGGGATCAGCACGAAGGACGCGTACATGCCGCCGCCGAGCAGGAAGCCGGCGAGGTTCGTCGTCCAGACGCCGCGCAGCCGCATCATCCCCATGTCGACGAGCGGCTCCTTCGCGCGCAGCTCGGCGAAGACCCACGCGGCGCAGAACGCCAGCCCGCCGAGGAGCAGCCCGATCGTCTTCGTCGACCCCCAGCCCCACGTCGTCGCCTCGCTGATCGCGAGCAGGACCGCGCTGAGGCCGACCGCCATCAGCAGTGCGCTGAGCCAGTTGATCCTCCCGGGAACGCGGACGGGCGACTCCGGGACGAAGCGGGCGGTCAGGACGACGGCGCCGACCAGGAACACGAGCGGGATCCAGAACAGCCAGTGCCAGTGCAGGTGCTCGACGATCAGGCCGCCGAGGACGATGCCCGCGCCGGCGCCGATCCCGAGGAGCGCCGAGAGGAACCCGATCGCTCCGGCGACTCTCTCGCGCGGGAACTCGTCCCGGATGATCCCGAACGCGAGCGGGAAGATCCCGCCGCCGGCCCCCTGGATCACGCGCGCCACGATCAGCAGGCCGAGGGTGTTGACGAGCGCCGCCATCAGCGTCCCGGCCGAGAGGATCAGGTACGTCCAGAGCAGCAGCCGCTCCTTCCCGAACATGTCGCCGAGCCGTCCCAGCACCGGCGTCGCCACGGACGCGGCGAGCAGGTAGGCGGTCAGCACCCACGCGATTCCGGTCTCGCTCGTATGCAGGCTCCGCTGGAGCTCGGGCAGGGCGGGGATGACCGCCGATTGCAGGAGCGCATACGCCATCGCCCCCAGCGCGAGGATCCCCAGGGTCAGGTTCGGGTGCTGCCGCTCGCCGTCGGTCATCGAAGCGGGGCATGGTACACCAAAAGCGGAGCGATCACTCCGGTTTCTGCTACCGTGGCACGGTGGCAAGCTCGCCGGCAGACACCAGGTCGCTCCGCAGCGACGCGCGCCGCAACCGCGAGCAGCTCGTCGCAAGCGCGCACGAGCTGTTCGCCGCCTCCGGCCTGGACGTCCCGGTCGAGGAGATCACGCGCCACGCAGGCGTCGGTATGGGCACGCTCTACCGCCACTTCCCGACCAAGGAGGACCTGATCGACGCCGTGCTCGAGGACGCCTTCGCCGGCCTCCTCGACGCCGCGAGGGAGGCTGCCGAGGCCGAGGACGGGTGGGCCGGCCTGACGAGCTTCCTCGAGCGGGCGCTGGCCGAGCACGTCGGCAACCGCGGCCTGAAGGACATCATCGCCATGCGCGCGCACGGGCGCGCGCGCACCGAGGCGCTGCGCGAGCAGATCCGGCCGCTGCTGCGACGTCTGATCGAGCGGGCCCAGGCGCAGGGATCGCTTCGCGCCGACTTCGCGCCCGAGGACCTGCCGCTCGTCTTCTGGTCCGCCGATCGCGTGATCGAGGCCACGGCCGGCGTGAGCCCCGACTTCTGGCGGCGCTACCTGGCGCTGCTTCTCGACGGCCTGCGGGTCGAGGCGGCGACGCCGCTGCCACACCCGCCGCTGACGCGCGCCCAGCTCAACCGCGTGACGAGGTCGAGCGCATGACCCCGGCTCAGGACGGCCGCCTGACGGGTCGTGCCCTCTGGACGGTCTTCGCGGCGCTGATGCTCGGCATGTTCCTGGCCGCGCTCGACCAGACGATCGTCTCGACCGCGCTGCCGACGATCGTCGGCGACCTCGGCGGCCTCAACCACCTGTCCTGGGTCGTGACCTCGTACCTGCTCGCCGCGACGGTCTCGACGCCGCTCTACGGGAAGCTCGGCGACATGCTCGGGCGCAAGCCCGTGTTCCTGGCCGCGATCCTGATCTTCCTCGCGGGCTCGATGCTCGCCGGGCTCTCGCAGACCATGGGTGAGCTGATCGGCTTCCGCGCGCTCCAGGGGATCGGCGCCGGCGGCCTGATGGTCGGCGCGCAGGCGATCATCGCCGACATCGTCCCGCCGCGGGAGCGCGGCCGCTACGTCGGCCTGATCGGCGGCGTTTTCGCGGTCGCGTCGGTCGCCGGGCCGCTGCTCGGCGGCTTCCTCGTGGACAACCTCTCCTGGCGCTGGGTCTTCTACGTCAACCTGCCGATCGGTGCGCTGGCGATCCTGATCGTCGTGACGCGGCTGCACCTGCACACGCCGACCGTGAGGCACCGGATCGACGTTCTCGGCGCCGCGCTCCTCAGCGGCGGCGTCACCGCGTTGATCCTGCTCACGACCTGGGGCGGCAACGAGTACGCGTGGGGCTCGGCCACGATCGTCGGCCTCGGCATCGCCGGCGTCGTCCTGCTCGGCGCGTTCGTCTGGTGGGAGACGAGGGCGGCCGAGCCGCTCCTGCCGCTCTCGCTCTTCCGCTCGCGGGTCTTCAGCGTCGCCAACGCGATGGGATTCACGATCGGGATGGCGATGTTCGGCGCGATCATCTTCATCCCGCTCTACCTGCAGCTGGTCTACGGCGCCACCCCCACCAGCTCCGGCCTGCGGCTGCTGCCGCTGATGGCCGGCCTCCTGGTGGCGGCGATCCTCTCGGGCCGGGCGATCACCCGCGTCGGCCGCTACAAGATGTTCCCGATCGCGGGGACGGCGACCCTCGTCGTCGGCATGTTCCTGCTCTCGCGGCTCGGCGTCGACACCCCGCCCTGGGTCGTCTCGGTCTACATGCTGGTCGTGGGCGTCGGAATCGGCCTCGTGATGCAGGTGCTCGTGATCGTGGTGCAGAACGACGTGCAGCCGTCGGAGATCGGCGTCGCCACCTCGACCGCGACGTTCTCCCGATCGGTCGGCGGCTCCTTCGGCGTCGCCATCTTCGGGGCGATCTTCGCCAGCAGGCTCTCGGGTGAGCTGGCCGCGTTCCCGCACCGGGTCATCGCGAGGCTGGGGAGCGGCATCCACCTCAACCCGGAGCAGGCGAAGCACCTGCCGGCCGCGGTGCACGCCGACTTCCTGAGCGCCTTCTCCCACGCGCTCAACGGTGTCTTTCTCTTCGGGATGGCCGCTGCCCTGGTGCCGTTCGCGCTCTCCTGGTTCCTGAAGGAGGTGCCGCTGCGGACGACGCTCGCCCCGAGCGTCGAGCTCGAGGCCGAGGAGGCGGTCGCCGGGGCGACGCCGGACGAGCGGACGCTGACCGCCGCGCCCGGCAGCCGCTGATTACGATCGGCGCCGTGGCCTATGACGAAGACTTCGCCGAGCGCATTCGCGCGCTGCTGGGAAGCGAGCCGAACGTGACCGAGAAGAAGATGTTCGGCGGGCTCTCCTTCCTGGTCGGCGGCAACATGGCCGTCGCGGCGAGCGGCCAGGGCGGCCTGCTCGTGCGGGTGGACCCCGAGGACTCGGACGAGCTGGTCGTCTCGACCCCCGCCGCGCTGATGGAGATGGGCGGCCGCTCGATGCGCGGCTGGCTGCGGGTGGACTCGGCCGACGTCGCGTCCGACGGCGACCTGGCCGCCTGGGTCGACCGCGGCACGACCTACGCCCGCTCGCTGC
>DASPRN010000121.1:0-2905 GCA_035624425.1 Gaiellaceae bacterium | reverse complement strand
GAGGTGCGCGAGCCGCTCGAGCGCGAGCTGGCCGAGGCGCAGGAGCGCCGCAACGAGCTGGCCGCGCGCTGGTCGAAGGAGAAGGAGCAGCTCGAGCGCGTCAAGGAGATCACGCGGCGGATCGACGAGCTGCGGATGGAGGCCGAGCGGGCCGAGCGCACCGGCGAGCTCCAGCGCGTCGCCGAGATTCGCTACGGCGAGCTGCCGGAGCTCGAGCGCGAGCTCGGGGCCCGCGCGCAGCCCGAGGACCCGATGGTCAAGGAGGAGGTCGACGAGGACGACGTCGCCGCCGTGGTCGCGCGCTGGACGGGCATCCCGGTCGACCGGCTGCTCGAGGGCGAGACCGAGAAGCTGATCCACATGGAGGAGCGCCTGCACGAGCGCGTCGTCGGCCAGGACGAGGCGGTCGAGGCTGTCGCCAACGCGCTCCGCCGCGCGCGCTCGGGCCTGCAGGACCCGAACCGTCCGATCGGCTCGTTCGTCTTCCTCGGCCCGACCGGCGTCGGCAAGACCGAGTTGGCCCGGGCGCTGGCCGAGTTCATGTTCGACGACGAGCGGGCGCTCGTCCGGCTCGACATGAGCGAGTACATGGAGAAGCACACCGTCTCGCGCCTCGTCGGTGCGCCGCCCGGCTACGTCGGCTACGACGAGGGCGGCCAGCTGACCGAGGCCGTGCGCCGCCGGCCGTACTCGGTCGTCCTGCTCGACGAGATCGAGAAGGCTCACCCGGACGTCTTCAACGTGCTCCTGCAGATCCTCGACGACGGCCGCCTGACCGACGGCCAGGGGCGCACGGTCGACTTCCGCAACACCGTCCTGATCATGACCTCGAACATCCGGTCGACCGAGGCGCTGACCGGGATCTTCCGGCCGGAGTTCCTGAACCGGATCGACGAGATCGTCGAGTTCGAGCCGCTGACGAAGGAGCAGATCGGCGAGATCGTCGAGCTGCAGCTGCGGCGCGTCGAGGCGCGGCTCGCGGAGCGCGGGCTGCGGCTGGAGCTGACCGAGCCGGCGAAGGAGGCCCTGATCGAGGTCGGCTGGGACCCGACCTACGGCGCGAGGCCGCTGAAGCGCGCGATCCAGCGCCTGCTCGAGAACCCGCTCGCCCTGCGCCTGCTCGAGGGCGACTTCGCCGAGGGCGACACGATCCGCGTCGACGCGAGCGACGGCGAGCTCGTCTTCGAGAAGGCGCAGGCGTCCGCGCCGGCCGCCGCCTAGAGTCGCAGGGTGGCGCGCAAGGGAACGTCGAAAGGGCAGCCGCTGCCGCCGCCGTTGCCGCCCGCGGAGCGGACGGTCGGGCAGCTCGTCGCCGAGTCGATCAACTTCTACCGGCACCGGTTCTGGCCGTCGCTCCTGCTCGGCATGGCTCCCGCGGCCGCCGGAGTGACGATCGCGGAGCTGCCGAACGCGCTGAAGCTTCCGGTGGCGCTGACGTTCGGCTCCGGCGCCGCGAGCTCGTCCTACGCGATCGCCTCGGCGGTCGTCGCGAAGCAGCGGCTCGAGGTTCGGCGCCTTCTGCCTGCGATTGCCGTCGGGATCGCAGTGCTCGAGCCCGCGGTGCTCCTGCTCGCCTTCCTGAGCATCTTCGGCCTCCTGCCCGCGGTCATCTGGCTCGGCCTGACCGGCTTCGTGGTGCCGGTGGCGGTGATCGAGCGGCGGCTGTCGTGGCGGCGGGCCTACGAGCTTGCGCGAGTCGACCTGATACACGCCGTCGGCTCCCTGGCGACGCTGGCGATCGTGGGGCTGCTGACCGGCTACGTGATCTTCTTCACGCTCCGCTCGGCCGGGACGGCGGCACTGCAGGCGGCCGCTTTCCTGTCCGTTCTCGTCATCGCGCCGTTACTGTTCCTCGGCGCCGCGCTGCTCTACTACGACCAGGCGGCGAGAATCCCGACGAGGAGGAGCGATGCCGACCTACATCATGCTCACGAGCCTGACCGCCCAGGGCGTGCAGACGCTGAAGGCCAACCCTGACCGCCTGCGCGAGGTGAACCACGACGTCGAGGAGCTCGGCGCCAAGGTCGTCCACCAGTGGGCGACGCTGGGGCCGTTCGACTTCGTCAACGTGGTCGAGGCGCCGGACGCGGAGACGATCGCCCGCGTGTCGGTGGCGCTCGGCGCGCGAGGGAGCGCGAAGCTGCAGACGCTGACCGCGTTCTCGATCGACGAGTTCCTCAGCTCGCTGAGCTGACCCGGCTCGCCGTCTTGCTCGTGGTCGCCTTTGCGGCCACGGCCTGCTCGCACTACCGGGCCGGGCCGCATGCGGCGCGGCTGGCCGTTCGGCAGGTACGGGAGCCCGGACCGGTCCCGGTCGAGGGGGCGTATTCCTACGCTCGGGTCGAGCGCGGCGGGAGGACGATCGTGCAGGTGCGGCTGTCGGAGGCGGTCATCCCGCGAGCGGTTATCCGTCTCGACCCCGGCTCCTACCGCCTGGTCAGCTTCCAGCGCACCTGCGACGGCAACTGCCACGTCCTCGACCCGCCCTCCGACCAGTGCAGCCGCGCGTTCTCGGTGCGGGCGGACGAGACCGTGACGGCCACCGTTCGCGTCACGTTCGGCACCGGCTGCCTGATCAGCTTCCGGTAGCGGCCGCGACCTGCGCGGCGAGGCCGGCGTTCGCGACGATCAGGTCGCGGTTGACCTCGAGCGTGCGGCCGCCGCTGCGCTCGTGCAGGAAGGCGAGAACGAAGGGCGTCACGGCCTGGCCCCTCACGCCCTGCGCAGCGGCTGCGGCGAGGCCCTCCTCGATGAGCGGCTCGACGTCGACGCCGTCTTCCGGCGGATTTCCGAGCAGCAGGCCGGCGCCGCCGAGCTGCCAGTGCGCTCGAGCGATGCGCCCCGCTTCCTCGGGCGACTCGACCCGCGCCGAGACAGGCGGCCCGCCGGCGGCGGCGTAGAAGAG
>DASPRN010000105.1:0-37930 GCA_035624425.1 Gaiellaceae bacterium | reverse complement strand
GGCGCCTCGGCCAAGCAGGTCGCCGAGCACGCGAGCGCGCTGGCCCGGCTCGAGGTGGAGCTGGCCACGCTCGAGGTCAAGCGCAAGATCGCCTCGCTCGGCCGCGGGGTCGCCTTCGCGGCCGTCGCTGCGCTGCTGCTTCTCTATGCGATCGGGTTCGGGCTCGCGTCGGCCGCAGCCGGGATCGCCACGCAGATCCCGGTCTGGGGCGCCCTGCTGATCGTCACCGGTGTGCTCGTCATCCTGATTGCCCTGTTCGGCGCGCTTGCGGCGGTGTCGATCAAGCGGGGAGCGCCACCGGTTCCCGACCAGGCGATCCGCGAGGCGAAGCTGACGAGCGAGACGCTGAGGCACGATGGCCGGCAGTAGCAGCCGCAACGCCGAGCAGGTTCAGCGCGAGATCGAGGCCGAACGCGAACGCCTCGCCGTCGCGGTGGACGACCTGCGCGACGGGATCGACAGGGTGGCGAGCCTGAAGGGGAAGCTGCTTCCCGCGGCATCCGCGGCGGCCTTCGGCCTGGGCTTCGTCGCAGCTGGAGGAATCGGGGCGACCATGCGCCTGCTGACCGGGCACGGACGGGAGAGCAGGACGAAAGGGAGATTCGGCCCGTTCTCCCGTGTCGGCCGCGACTGAGACCGGAGCTCTTCGGCGCCGAGCCTAGGGCGCTGCAACGACGCCGAACTTGCGCTTCAGCTTCTTGTGCGCGTCCGAGCGGTAGCTGTACGACCCGACCGCGAAGGTCAGTTTCCACGTGGGCTTGGACTTTCCCTTGACAGACGTCTTCTTCGAGATTCCAGGGCCGCTGAGATGGAAGTTGTCCTTCTTCGTCAGGTCCTGGACGCTGACGCTGTAGGTGCCCGCGGTCAGCGACTTGACGGCCGCGCCCGCGGCGGTCCTGAGCGAGATCGTCTTGCCGGGGCCGACCTTGCCCTTCAGCTTCGGCGGCGGCGGCGGGGCGACGCCGACGCGGAAGCTGCCTTTCATCTGCTGCGGATGTGCGTCGCAGACGTAGTTGTAGACGCCGTCGACGAGGGTCACGTTCCAGGTGACGTCGCCCGTGCCGTCGACGTCGGTGGCCTGGTCGATGCTCCCCGGGCCGAAGAGATGGAAGTTGTGGAGCGACGAGAAGTCATGAACGGTGATCGTGTAGTCGCCGGGATCGAGGTGGGTCACCTTGATCCCGCTGCCGTCCCTGAGCGCGATCGAGAACGCGTCTCCCGCCCCGACCGTGCCGGTCAGCGGCGTCGCGGTAGCCGCCGGCCGCGCCGAACCGGGCACGAACGCGGTGGCGAGCACTGACAGCAGGATGAGCGGCATTCGCAGCTTGCGCACAGAGGGACCCTCCTCGTTGAACGTCGACACGGTAGCCAATACCGCCCGAAAACCGGATCGGATTTCCGCACGGCTGGTTTGCCGCGCGATGGCGCTCTAGACTCACCCCGTGCTGCGCCGCAACCAGAAGATCGAGCTGCTGCGGAAGGTGCCGCTGTTCGCGCTCTGCTCGAACCGCGAGCTCGCCGAGATCGCGAGGCTCGCCGACGAGGTCGACCTGCGCCAGGGCAAGGAGTTGATCCGCGAGGGTGCCCACGGCCGCGAGTTCTTCGTCCTGCTCGAGGGCCGCGCCGACGTGACCAAGAACGGCCGCCGCATCAACCGGATGGGAGCCGGAGAGTTCTTCGGCGAGATCGCGCTGATCGCCCGCTCGCCGATCCGCACCGCCACGGTCACCGCGACGACGCCGGTGCGGGTGCTGGTGATCACGGCTCAGAACTTCCGGCGGCTGCTCGACCGCTCGCCGGACATGAAGCTGAAGGTGCTCGAGGCGCTCGCCGAGCGCGTCGGGCCGGCCGGCGTCTAGCTTCTCAGCTCGGCGCCGAAAAGCTGCGCCAGCGCGGAGACGATCCGCTCGCGCAGGCCGGCGGCCTCCTCGTCGGTCAGCGTCCGCTCGGGCGACTGGAAGCTGACCGCGAAGGCGATCGACTTGCGGCCCTCGCCGACCTGCTCGCCGCGATAGAGGTCGAAAGGGCGCATCTCGGCGAGCTCCGGGCCCGCGGCCTCGCGGGCGGCGTCCACGAGCTCCGCGGCGGTCACCTCCTCGGGAACGGCGAAGGCCAGGTCCTGCCGGACGGGCGGGAAGGAGACCACGTCCGCGTAGCGCACCTCGTCCGGCGTCTCCGCGAGCAGCCTGGCCAGGTCGAGCTCGAAGACGCCCCAGACGCCCTCGAGCGCCGCCGGGTGGAGCTCGCCGACGACGCCGGCCGCGGTGGCCGCCGCCTTGCCCGAGTGGAGCAGGTCGTCGGCTACCCGCTCGAAGCGGGGCTCGGCCTTGAGCGCGGCATAGAGCGTGTCGACGATCCCCTTCGCGCGGCTCCAGCCGCCGTCGACGATCGCGGCGACGTGCGTCTCCTCGCTCGGGAGCTCGCCCGCCGGGAGGTAGACGCGGGCGACCTCGAACAGCGCGACCCGCTCGGCGCCCAGCTCGACGTTGCGGGCGGCGGCATCGACCAGGCTCGGCAGCAGGCGCGTGCGCAGCACCGTGAGCTCGGCGGAGATCGGCTCGGGCAGGCGCCATGCCTTCGGGTCAGGGTCATCCGGCCGCAGGGAGGGCGTGTAGGTCTCGGTCAGGCCGAGGCCGGAGAGCAGGCTCTCGAGCCGTCGGCGGAGGCGCTGCTCGGGCGTGAGCGCGCCGAACATCGCCCGGCGCTCGGGCAACGTGAACGGCACGTCCTCGAGCCGGAGGCGGGCGACCTCCTCGATCACGTCGATCTCACGCGTGACGTCCCGGGCGCGCCAGGTCGGCGGCACGACCTTGCCGTCGTTCGCATCGAAGCCGACGCGTCCCAGCCAGCCGAGCTGGTGGGCGGGCAGGGTGTCGACCCCGATCACCTCGTCGGCCCGCTCGGGCCGGAAGCGGATCACGGGCCGTTCGGGCAGGCCCTCCTGCGCGTCGACATGGCCCGTCCAGCTCGCGCCCGCCGTCTCGAGGATCAGCTCCGTGGCGAGGCGCGCGGCCGGCTCGGCCAGATAGGGATCGACGCCCTTCTCCCAGCGGTTCGAGCCCTCGGTGCGCAGCCGCAGCCGCTCGGAGGTGCGGAAGATCCCGGTCGGCTCGAAGTTGGCGGCCTCGAGCAGGATCGAGGTCGTGGCCTCGGAGATCTCCGTCTCCTCGCCGCCCATGATCCCGGCGAGCGCGACGGAGCGGTCGGCGTCGGCGATCATCAGGTCGCCGGGCTCGAGCTCACGTTCGACGCCGTCGAGGGTACGGATCATCTCGCCCTCCTGCGCACGGCGGACGACGATGCGGCCGCCGTGCAGCTTCGCCAGGTCGAAGGCGTGCAGCGGGTTCCCGAGCGCGAGCATCACGTAGTTGGTCACGTCGACGACGTTGGAGATCGGCCGCATCCCTGCGTTCGTCAGACGCGCGCGCAGCCAGAGCGGCGAAGGGCCGATCGAGACGGCCTCGAAGATCCGCCCGATGTAGCGCGGGCAGCCGGCGAAGTCCTCGATCTCGACGTCCACCTGTCCGTTCGGGACCGGTCCGAGGGACTGTCCCCCTGGCATGGCCGAAAGGGACAGGTCGTAGAGGGCGGCGACCTCCCGCGCGAGCCCGTAGACCGAGAGCAGGTCGGGCCGGTTGCCGGTCGACTCGACCAGCAGCACCTCCTCGACGAGCGGCAGGACGTCCCCGAGCGGCGTCCCCGGCTCCGTCTCCGGGAGGACCATGATCCCGGAGTGGTCGGTGCCGAGCTCGACCTCGTCCTCGGCGAGGATCATCCCGTCCGAGAGCTCGCCGCGCACCTTGCGCTGCTCGAGCTGCAGGCCGCCCGGAAGCCGCGCGCCGGGCAGCGCCACCGCCACCGTCGCGCCGACGCCGAAGTTCCACGCCCCGCAGACGATCTGTCGCGGCTCACCCTCCCCGATGTCGACGCGGCAGAGCTGGAGCCGGTCGGCATTCGGGTGCTTCGCCGCCTCGAGCACGCGTCCCACGCGGAACAAGCCAAGGTTGCCGTCGTCGTCCGGCACGCCGCGGCGCTCGATTCCGTCGACCTCGGCGGTCGAGATCGACAGGCGCTCGACCAGCTCCGCGAGCGGCATCTCGAGCGCGACGTACTCGCGCAGCCAGGAGACGGGAACCCTCAAAACTGCGTCAGGACCCGCAGGTCCCCCTCCCAGAGCGCGCGGATGTCGGGGAAGTCGAGCTTCAGCTGCGCCACGCGCTCGATCCCGCAGCCGAACGCGAACCCGGACCACTCCTCGGGATCGACGCCGACGTTCTCGAACACGCGAGGGTCGACCATCCCCGAGCCGCCCATCTCGATCCAGCCCGAGTAGCGGCAGGTGCGGCAGCCCGAGCCGCCGCAGATGCCGCAAGAGACGTCGGGCTCCATCGACGGCTCGGTGAACGGGAAGTAGTGCGTGCGGAACCGAACGCGGCGGTCGGCTCCGAAGATCGCCCGCATCACGTGCAGCAGCGTCCCTTTCAGGTCGGCGAGCGTGATGTTGCGGTCGACGGCGAGCCCTTCGAACTGGTGGAAGATCGGGTAGTGGGTCGCGTCGATCGCGTCGCGCCGGTAGCAGCGGCCGATCGAGACCATGTAGATCGGCGGTTCGCGCTCCTCGAGCGCGTGGATCTGGCTCGGCGAGGTCTCGGTGCGCAGCAGGCGCGCTTCGTCGAAGAAGAAGGTCGCGCGGTGCGAGCGGGCCGGGTGCCACGGGTCGAACGCGAGCTTGTCGAAGTTGTAGTCGACGGTCTCGACCTCGCGGTCGTCGCGGATCTCGTAGCCGAGGCCGAGGAACGCGTCTTCGATCTCCCGGCGGGTCTGCGTGATCGGGTGCAGGTGGCCGAGCGGCAGCGGGTCGCCCGGGAGCGTCACGTCGACGACGTCCTCGGTGAGCGTGCGCTCGAGCTCGGCGCGCTCGAGCTCTGCGCCGCGGGCCTCGACGGCCTGCTCGAGCCGGTCGCGCAGGGCGTTCAGCGTCATCCCGGCCTCGCGGTCGCGGACGCCGCGCAGGGCCTGTGCGAGCTCGCTCCTGCGGCCCAGGTAACGGACCCGCGCCTCGTCGAGCTCGGCCGGGGTGGCCGCGCTCGAGATCGCGCTCTGCGCCTCGGTTTCCAGGGCCTTCGCGTCCATCGGGCGACTGTACCATCGGTTTTCGTGAGCTCTTACGACGCCTTCGCGCCCATCTACGACACCTGGGCCGCGCACATGACCGAGGACGTCCCGTTCTACGTCGAGCTGGCGCGCGAGGCGGACGGGCCGGTGGTTGAGCTCGCGGTCGGGAGCGGCCGCGTCGCGATTCCGGTCGCGCAGGCGATCGGTCGGCCGATGCTCGGCATCGACTCGTCGCCGGCGATGCTCTCGGTGGCGCGGAAGCGCGCGGCCGAGGCGGGCGTCGAGCTGGAGCTGCGCGAGCAGGACATGCGCGACTTCACCGTGGACGAGCTCGCGGCCCTGATCTACTGCCCGTTCCGGGCACTGCTCCACCTGCCGACCTGGGCCGACAAGCGCGCGGTCTTCGAGCGGGTGTCGGCCGCCCTGCGGCCGGATGGGCGGTTCTCCTGGAACGCCTTCGCCTTCCACCACGCCGTTGCCGCGCAGCTCGACGGGCAGCATCAGGACGAACCCCTGCCGCACTCCGTCCGGTATGCGATCGTCGAAAACCGCATCGACATCGAGCTCGATGCCGGCGGCAGCACGTCGCTGTGGTGGGCGACGAAGAACGAATGGCTCGGGCTGATCGACGTCTCGGGACTCGAGCTCGAGGCCGTCTACGGGGACTTCGAGAAGAACCCCCTGAACGACGACACGGGGGAGTACGTCTGGATCACGCGCAAGCCCGCGTGAGCGTCTACGACTCGATCGCGAGGCTCTACGACCCGTGGAGCGTGAGCGTCACCGAGGACGTCTCGTTCTACGTCGACGAGGCTCGACGTGCCGGCGGGCCGGTCGTCGAGCTCGGGGTCGGGACCGGACGGATCGCGGTGCCGACGGCGGCGGCAGGCATCTCGGTGATCGGCGTCGACTCCTCGCCGGGGATGCTGGTGGTGTGTCGCGAGCAAGCGGAACTGGCGGGCGTTGCCGGTCTCCTCGATCTCCGGCTCGGCGAGCTGACGGCGCCGCCGGTCGACGAGCGGGTGCGGTTGGTGACCTGCCCGTTTCGCTCGTTCCTGCACCTCCTCGACGACGAGTCGCGCCTCGAGGCGTTCGGCGCCGCGCGGGAGCTGCTCGTCCCGGGCGGCCGGTTCGTCTTCGACGTCTTCGCTCCCTCGGAGCAGGACATCGCCGACACGCACGGCCGCTGGCTCGAGCGCGAGCCGGGGATCTTCGAGCGTGCCGACTGGGACACGGAGGAACGGACGCTGACGCTCTCGGTGCGTGGCGAGAGCGGGGCGACCTCATTCGTCCTCGCCTGGCTCTCGAACGACGAGTGGCGCTCGCTGCTCGAGCGTGCCGGCTTCCAGGTGATCGGCTGCTACGGCTGGTTCGACCGCCGTCCGTACGCCGGCGGAGAAGACACCGTCTGGATCGCACGCAGGCCGCGCTGATCCGTTAGGGGTCTGACCCCTTTTCCCCCCGGGGTCAGACCCCAGCTGAGGCTCTGAGGGCGGAGACGCGCCTGGTTGTCATGATTCCCGGGGGCAGACCCCGGGTCATGCGGGGTCAGACCCCGGGTCATGCGGGGTCAGACCCCGATGTCGGACCCCCGATGCACGCTTCCAGCCATGCCCGGGGTCAGACCCGGGACGTGGCCGTTCTGGACAGGCGGGCGCCTCGAGTGGCGACTGCGCTAGAGCAGTTCCACCGCGTCGCCGACGGCGACGTCGCCCGACTCGACGATCTTCGCCAGCATCCCGCGCTTGCCCTCGAGCTCGGCTCGCAGGCCTTCGCGCAGCTCGTCCATCCGGTGGCAGGGGTCGCAGACCATCGTGATCTCGAATACCGCCTCGTCGCCGACGCGGACGCGCTGGCCGATCGGCCACTGCTGAACGTCGTGCCCCTCGACGGTCAGGTTCTCGCGGATCGCGCCCGGCTCGACGCCGACCGAGTCGAGATGCGCTTTCGAGACGAACAGGACCTCGCGCCTCGGCGGGTTCGCGTGCGCGCAGCCTTCGAGGCCTTCGCCGGCGATCGCGCGCCGGCGCTCGTGCCCGACGGAGCGGCCGCTCTTGCGCGCCGGAGATGTCCAGACGCCGACGATCCTGGCCATGGGGCGAGTCTACCGGCGGGCTCGGCGGCGCTCCCAGAGCGCGATTCCGGCGACGAGGGCGACGTTGAGCGACTCCGCCCCCGGCTCGAGCGCAATCGACGCCCGCGCGTCGCACGCCACGGCCAGCGACTCCGGGAGGCCCTCCCGCTCGGCTCCGAGCACGAACGTCACCGGCCCGCCGAGGTCGAGCTCCGGCAGCGGCTCGCCACCGCGCGCGACCAGCGCCACCCGGCGACCCGGCGCCTCGTCGAAGCTCCCGAGAGGAACGCGGAAGACCGCGCCCATCGACGCCCGCAGCGCCTTCGGCCCGGTCGGGTCGGCGCAGCCCGCTGAGAGCGCCACGAACGCCGGCCCCAGCCCGTCCGCCGCCCGCAGGATCGTCCCCACGTTCCCGGGGTCCCCGACGTGCCACAAAGCGAGCCCCGTCTCCGGGGCGCTCTCCGCGGAGAGCCTCGGAAGCTCCTCCTGCCGGAAGACCGCGATCCGCCGCGCCGGGTGCGGGAGCGTCGATGCCGAGGCCAGGAGCTCGGCCGAGACGTCCTCGTCTGCGACGAGCAGGTCAACGGGCTCGAGCCCGGCTGCGAGCCCCGCGTCCACCAGGTCCTCGCCCTCGACCGCGAACAGCCCGAGCTTCTGCCGCTGCCGCGCCGAGGCGAGCTTGCGCACCAGCTTCAGGCGCGGATTATTCGCGGAAGTGATCAGGCCTTCTCGAGCGCCGTCTTCGCCTGCTCGGCGATCCTGCCGAAGGCGACGGGGTCGCTGACCGCGAGGTCCGCGAGCACCTTTCGGTCGAGCGGGATCTCGGCGAGCCGCAGGCCGGCGACGAACTGGTTGTACGAGAGCCCTTCCTTCCGGGCGGCCGCGTTGATCCGCATGATCCAGAGCCGCCGGAACGTCCGCTTCTTGTTCTTGCGGTCGCGATAGGCGTAGACGAGCGAGTGGTCGAGCTGCTCCTTCGCGCGCTTGTAGCTCGAGTGCTTCAGGCCCCAGTAGCCGCGGGCCTGCCCGAGCACCTTGCGGCGCTTCTTGCGTGCGTGGACGGATCGTTTGACGCGTGGCATCGCTCAGCCCCGTCCCAGCAGCTTCCTGACGGCCTTCTGGTTGCTCGGCGCCACCGGCTCAGCCTGCCGGACGCGCCTCCGCCTCCCTGACTTGCTCTTCACCAGATGGCCCGGAGGAGTCGTCCGCATCCTTCGGCGGCGCATCAGCTTGCCGGTTCCCGTCAGCTTGAACCGCTTCTTCGCTGCGCTGTGTCGCTTTTGCTTCGGCATCGTCTTTCTTCACTCCCGCGTTTTTCGTCGGACCCAGGATCATCACCATGTTGCGGCCGTCGAGGAGAGGCGGCGACTCGACCTGCCCGATCTCCTTCACGTCCTCCGCCAGCCGCGCCAGCAGGTCGCGCCCGCGCTCCGGGTGAGTGGTCTCCCGGCCACGGAACATGATCGTCACCTTGACCTTGGCGCGCTGGTTGAGGAAGCGCTCGACGTGGCCCTTCTTGGTGTTGTAGTCGTGGATTCCGATCTTGGGCCTGAGCTTGATCTCCTTGACGTTGATCGAGACCTGGTGCTTCCGCGCGAGCTTCGCCTTCTGCTCCTGCTCGTAGCGGTACTTGCCGTAGTCCATCACCCGCGCGACCGGCGGGTCGGCCTGGGCGGCCACCTCGACCAGGTCGAGGTTCTTGCCCCACGCGTACTCGCGAGCTTCGTCCGAGTTCTTGATTCCGAGCTGCTCGCCGTTCTCGTCGATCAACCTGACCTTCGGCGCGCGGATCATCTCGTTGATTCGTGCTTGCGGGACCGGCGCTCTGTCCGGCTCGACCGTCCGCCGTGGTCTCAAAGACCCTTCACCAAGCTCTCAGTTGCCTCCTTTTCGAACGAAAGACCGCTGCAAGCAGCGGCCCAGAACTCTCCATCCTTCGGTTGAACCTCCGCGGAGCGCGCGGCTCGGAAGGTGAGGGGCTGGGACCCTGCTTGCCAGGGTCACAGGGTAGCAAGGTACGCGCGCAGGTCGTCCAGCGATCTCGTCGACTGCTCTCCCCCGCGCTCGCGGATCGCCAGCGACTGGTCGGACTCCTTGTCGCCGTAGACGATCGTGACCGGGATCTTCTCGATCTCGGAGTCGCGGATGCGCTTGCCGACGGTCTCGTCGCGCTCGTCGACCTCGACGCGGTACGCGAGGCGCTCGGCCAGCTCGTGCGCGGCCGCCCGGTGGGCCTCGCCGACCGGGATCACGCGGATCTGCACCGGCGCCAGCCAGAAGGGGAACGCGCCGGCGTAGTGCTCGATCAGGATGCCGATGAAGCGCTCGAGCGAGCCGAACAGCGCGCGGTGGATGACGTACGGCGTGTGCTCCGCGTTGTCCTCGCCCATGTAGGTGAGGCCGAAGCGCACCGGCATCTGCGAGTCGAGCTGAATCGTCCCCATCTGCCAGGAGCGGCCGAGCACGTCGGTCATGTGCAGGTCGATCTTCGGCCCGTAGAACGCGCCGTCGCCCTCGTTGATCGTGTACGCGACGCCGCGCCGGTCGAGCGCCGCCTGGAGTGCGCCCTCGGTGAAGTCCCATTCCTCGTCCGTGCCGAGCTTGTTGTCAGGGCGCGTCGAGAGCTCGAAGCGCGCCTCGACGCCGAAGAGCCTGTAGAGGTCGGCCGCGAAGTCGAGACAGTGGAAGATCTCGTCCTCGATCTGCTCGCGCGTCAGGAACAGATGGGCGTCGTCCTGCGTGATGTGCTGGACGCGGAGCAGGCCGTGGAGCGAGCCGGTTGGCTCGTTGCGGTGCAGCGTCGAGGCCTCCGCGTACTTCAGCGGCAGCTCGCGGTAGCTGCGCAGCGCAGACCCGAACAGCAGCATGTGGCCAGGACAGTTCATCGGCTTCAGCCCGAGCGTCCGGTCCTCGCCGTACGGGACGAGGAACATGTTGTCCTTGAACTTGTCCCAGTGGCCCGAGGTCCTCCAGGTCTCGACGTCGTACATCAGCGGCGTCTTCACCTCGACGTAGCCGCGCTTCAGGTTCTCGCGCCGGCGCAGGTCCTCGAGCTCGTTCCAGATGACCATTCCGTTCGGGTGCCAGAACGGCATCCCCGGGGCGTGGTCGGAGAGGTGGAAGAGGTCGAGTTGCGTTCCCAGCCGCCGGTGGTCACGGGCCCGCGCCTGCTCGAGCTGCTCGAGGTGGGCGTCGAGGTCGGCCTGGTCGTAGAACGCGGTCCCGTAGATCCGCGTCAGCTGCCTGTTGCGCTCGTCTCCGCGCCAGTAGGCGCCGGCGAGGCTGGTCAGCTTGACCGCCTTGATCGGCTTCGAGTCCTGGAGGTGCGGGCCGCGGCAGAGGTCCGTGAAGTCGCCCTGCGTGTAGAGCGTGATCGGCCCATCGGCGGTGTCCACGAGCTCGACCTTGTACTCCTCGCCCTGCTCGGCGAAGAGCCTGCGCGCCTCCTCGGCGGCGATCTCCTCGCGGTTCCACGAGCGGCCCTCGCCGAGCTCGCGCTGGATCTCGGCCTCGATCTTCTCGAGCGCGTCCTCGGCGATCGGCTCCGGGAACTCGAAGTCGTAGTAGAAGCCGTTCTCGATCGGCGGCCCGATCGCGATCTTCGTGCCGGGGTAGAGCCGACGGACCGCCTCGGCGAGCAGGTGCGCGGTCGAGTGGCGCAGGACGTAGAGCGCGTCTGGGTCCTGCGTGTCGCGCGTGGTCAGGATCTGGATCTGCTGCCCGTCCTCGAGCGGGAGCCGCAGGTCCTGGACACGGCCGTTCGAGCGGACCAGGACGGCCTGCTCGGCCAGCTTCGGACCGATCGCACGGGCCGCGTCGAGCCCCGTCGCACCGTCCGGAAGCTCGAGCTCGGAGTTGTCGGGAAGAACGACTTTCATGTCGGAGGAGGATACGGACTGGCCGTTCAGTCCTCGCCCTCGACGGCGGCCTTCAGCTCCTCGGGGCACTTGAGCCAGTAGCTCTCACGCAGCCACTCGAGCGCGGCCTCGAGCGACTCGTCGTCCGAGACGGCGGCGGTGATCCAGCCGTAGCGCCCGACGTGGCTGGCCGTCCGCACGTAGGGGAGCAGATGCGCGATCTCGCGCTCCTCGTGTGTGAGCTTGACCGTCACGTCGACGGACCCGTCGCGCACGATCGCCCAGCCGAAGACCTTGTTCTCGCCGACCTTGTAGACCGGGAAGTCGCCCCAGGGCCGGTCCTCGTAGGCCTCGGGGAAGCCGAGCGCCAGCTCGCGGATCCGCTCCTCGATCGTCGCCAGGCGCACGGCGCCATTCTGCCGCTGCGGGCCCGGAACCGCCAGAATGCGATCGTGGAGACGCAGTCGCCCGGAGCACGCACGTTCCGCGCGGCGGCGGTCGACCCGGGCTCTCCCCTCCAGTCGCGCCACCGGCTGCCGAGGGACGGTCCCGTCGACCGCCACCGCGCTTTGGTCGAGACCGCGCGCGGCCGCTCGGTGCTGCACCTGGGGTTCGTCGACGAGCAGCTCGAGAAGAAGGCGGAGGAAGGGGTGTGGCTGCATGCGCGCCTGGCGGCCGTCGCGCGGAGCCTGGTCGGGCTCGACTCGTCGGCCGAAGGAGTGGAATGGGCGCGTGCTCACGGGTACGAGGCGTACGTGGTCGACGTCCAGTCCGAGGAGTCGGTGGCGGCGGCCGGGCTGAAACCGGCGGAGGTGATCGTGGCGGGCGAGCTGATCGAGCACCTCGATGCCCCGGGGCCGTTCCTGCGCGCGCTCGGCCCGCTGCTCGCCGAGGACGGCGTCCTCGTGCTGACGACGCCCAACGCCTATCGCCTGTTGAGCTTCGTCGCTCCGCTGACCGGCTCGGAGATCGTCCACGGAGACCACACCGCCTGGCACAGCCCGCAGACGCTGCGGACGCTACTCGGCCAGGCCGGTTGGAACGTCGAGGCGATGACCTACTACCACAACCCGATCCGCACCGTCCCCGCCCGGCTCGGTGGCCTGGGGCGCGTCAAGGCTCACCTGGCGAACCTGGCGCGGCGCATTCCCGCGCTCGCGGGTCGCCTGCTGCCGTACTGGAGTGACGGGATCGTCGTCTGGGCAAGGCCCGCCGGGCCGCCCGCGCCATGAGGCCCGAGACGCTCACGTGCCGGGTCGGGGTGGGGTTGTCCGGTGCCGCCGGTGCGGCGCGGGCAGGCGCCGACGCGGCGCGACAGGCACGCGAGTCGCTCGGCGGCGCCGGCGCGGACCTGGCCTGCCTCTTCCTCTCGGCCGACCACCTCGACGACGCGGAGGACGCTCTCGAGGCGGCGCGCGCCGAGCTCGAGCCCGCGAGCCTGATCGGCTGCGTCGCCCAGGGCGTGCTCGGCCGCGACCGCGAGCTCGAGGATGGCCCGGGCGTCGCCGTCTGGGCCGCGGAGCTCCCGGGCAGCCGGGTCGAGACTTTCAACGCGGTCGCCTTCGGCACGGACGAGGGCGTCGCGATCGGAGGCGTTCCCACTCTCGACGACGCCGACCTCGTGCTCCTGCTGGCCGACCCGTTCACCTTCCCGGCCTCGGCCTTCCTCACGGAGCTGAACGAGGTCGAGGGCGACGTGCCGGTCGTCGGCGGGCTCGCGACGGGCACAGCCGAGCCCGGAGCCCAGGCGCTCTTCCTCGACGGCGAAGTGCTGATCGACGGCGCGGTCGGCGCGGTCGTCCGCGGGGCGCGGGTTCGCACGGTGGTCTCGCAGGGCTGCCTGCCCGTCGGCAGCGACTCGGTGATCACGAGCGCCGAGGAGAACGTCGTGCTCGAGCTGGCCGGCAAGCCGGCGCTCGAGCGGCTCCGCAGCGAGCTCGGCTCGCTGACGGAGGAGCAGCAGCGGCTGGCGGCGCGCGGCGGCGTCCTCGCAGGGCTCGTCATCGACGAGAACCGCTCCGAGTACCGGCGCGGCGACTACCTGATGCGGGGGCTCGTCGGCGCCGACGAGGACTCGGGCGCGCTGGCGATCGGCGAGCCCGTGCGCGTCGGGCAGACGCTTCGGTTCCACGTCCGCGACGCGCGGTCGGCCGACGAGGACCTGCGCGAGAACCTCGCGCACGCGCTCTACGGCGAGTCGGCCGCCGGAGCGCTGCTCTTCACCTGCAACGGGCGCGGCGCGAACATGTTCCAGCAGCCGGACCACGACGCGCGCGCCGTCGCCGAGGCTCTCGGCGGCGACGCGCTGGCCGGGTTCTTCTGCGCCGGCGAGATCGGCCCGGTCGGCGGCAAGCCGTTCCTGCACGGCTTCACCGCGACCGCCGCGATCTTCCTCGAGCCCTGACCCGAACCGACGATCGGGCCCCTGTCACACCTTGTAACACTGTGTTACTTGGAAGGGTGAACGCCGGCAGACAGGGTGCCGGCGGGGGCCTCCGGTGCCTCAGGCGCTCTCGGCGAGCGCGGTGGTGCAGCTCGAGCGGCCGCGCTTCTCGAGGTACTGCTGGTGGTAGTCCTCGGCCGGGTAGAACGTCTGCGCCGGCTCGACCAGGGTGACGACCGGCTTGCGGTAGCGACCGGACGCCTCCAGCTCGGCCTTCGAGCGCTCGGCGGCGGCCCGCTGCTCCTCGTCGTGGAAGAACACGACGGAGCGGTACTGGTCGCCGACGTCCCAGCCCTGGCGGTTGAGCTGCGTCGGGTCGTGCTTGCCCCAGAAGACGCCGAGCAGCTGCTCGTACGAGACCTGCTCGGGGTCGTAGGTCACCTCGACGACCTCGGCGTGGCCGGTCGTGTGCGAGCAGACGTCCTCGTAGGTCGGGTTCTCGAGCTTGCCGCCCTCGTAGCCGACCTCGGTCTTCGTCACTCCTTCGAGCTGCCTGAACGCCGCCTCGACGCCCCAGAAGCAGCCGGCGCCGAACGTTGCCTTCTTCTCCACTATTCCTCCTCCAGTTTCAGTGCTGCCGAGTTGATGCAGTAGCGCGTCCCGGTCGGGTGCGGCCCGTCCGGGAACACGTGCCCGAGGTGCCCGCCGCAGCTTGCGCACATGACCTCGGTGCGGATCATGCCGAAGCTGACGTCGCGCTCCTCGTCGATCGCCTCCTCCGAGGCCGGCGCGTAGAACGCGGGCCAGCCGCAGCCGGAGTCGTACTTCGCGTCGGAGACGAACAGCTCCGCCCCGCAGCCGGCGCAGTGGTAGCTGCCCGGCTCGAAGACGTGGTCGTACTCGCCGCTGAACGGCCGCTCGGTTCCCTTCTCGCGCAGGACGTGGTATTGCTCGGGCGTCAGTTCCGCCCGCCATTCACTATCGGTTTTCTTGATCTTGGTCACGTTGAACAGTCTTGCAACTGCGACGTTCGTTACGTCGGCGCAGCTACTCTCAGGCTGAGTCCAATGTCTTCCCCGAACCCGGTCGAGGCCCTCGGCCTCGTCAAGCGGTACGGCTCGCTGGCGGCCGTCGACCACGTCGACCTGACGGTCGAACGGGGAGACGTGTACGGATTTCTCGGCCCGAACGGCGCGGGTAAGACCACGACGCTCCGGATGCTCCTCGGACTGATTCGGCCGGACGAGGGCGGGGCCCGGCTGTTCGGCCGCGACCCCCAGCACGAGCTGCCCGAGGCGCTCGACGGCGTGGCCGGCTTTGTCGAGACGCCGTACTTCTACCCCTATCTGAGCGGGCGCAAGAATCTCGAGCTGCTCGCAGCCTTCGACCGCAACGGCGGCGAGGCGCGAATCGACGAGCTGCTCGAGCTCGTCGACCTCGCCAAGCGTGCGGACACGCGCGTCGGCGGCTACTCGCAGGGCATGCGACAGCGGCTCGGCGTGGCGGCGTCGCTCCTGCGCGACCCCCGGCTCCTGCTGCTCGACGAGCCGACGAACGGCCTCGATCCCGGCGGCATGCGTGACATGCGCCACCTCGTCGTCCGCCTGTCCGGTGAGGGGATCACCGTCCTGCTCTCGAGCCATCTGCTTGCGGAGGTCGAGGAGATCTGCAACCGGGTCGCGATCATCCGCACGGGCCGGATCGTCTACGAGGGGACGCTCGCCGATCTCCGCGCGAGCGCGCGCTCGAACCGCTACCGCCTGCGGACGACCGACGACACCCAGGCGCGCCAGGTGCTGCTCGAGCACTCGGAGGCACATGACGTGATCCTCGGCGGCGACGAGCTGACCTTCGACGCCTCCGAGAGCGAGGTTGCGGCGATCTCGCGCGACCTCGTCGGCCACGGGCTCGGCATAACCGCGCTCGTCCCGGAGGAGCTGAGCCTCGAGAGCCTCTTCTTCGAGCTGACCGAGGACAAGCCGGAGGAAGCGGCGTGAGCGGCGCGTTGATCGCCTGGCGCTGGGAGCTGCGCAAGCTCGTCTCGCAGAAGCGCACGTACATCGGCCTCGGCGCCGCCGCGTTCCTGCCGATCCTGTTCGTGACCGTGATGGCGCTGCAGAAGGGCGGGCCGTACGACGCGCCGCTCGGCCACAACCTGCGCCGCACCGGCCTGGCGCTCGCGCTCGTGCTACTGAGCTTCGTCTCGCACTTCGGGGCGCAGATCGCGGCCGCCCTGGTTGCCGGCGACATCGTCTCCAGCGAGCACTCGGGCAAGACGCTGAAGATGATCCTCACGCGCTCGCTCCGCCGCGGCCAGATCCTCGCGGGCAAGACGCTGGCCTCGTTCACGTACGTGCTGGCGACGATCTTCGTGCTCGGGCTCGCCGGCCTCGTCGCGGGCTCGATCGCCTGGGGCTTCAACCCGCTGACGAACTTCAGCGGCGCCCGGCTCTCCGCGCTGCACACACTCTGGCTGAGCGCGGCGGCGCTGGGAGTGTTCTCGCTGCCGCTGATCGGGGTCGCGGCCTTTGCGATCCTGCTCTCGACCTGGACGAGGAACAGCGCCGCCGCGATCGTCGGCACGCTGGTTTACGCGCTCGGCCAGGAGGCCGTCGCCGGCCTCGTGCACCAGAGCTGGGCCAAGCACTACCTGCTCTCGGACCAGTTCGACGGCTGGCACGGGCTCTTCATGTCGCCGGTGTCCTGGACGCCAGTCGTCCGGGCAATCTGGGTCTCGGCGCTCTTCATCGCCGTGCCGCTCGCGATCGCCTGGGCGATCTTCAAGCGCCGCGACGTCGCGGACGACTAGCGCCGCCCACGTACCCCGCCCAGACGTGAGACGCTCGCGAGCATGAGCGTCGTCGAGACCGTCCGCGGGCCGGTGGAGGTGTCAGAGCTCGGCCCGGCGCTGATGCACGAGCACATCTTCGTGCTGCAGCCCGAGCCGCTTCTCAACTACGGGCACGTCTGGGGCGCGAGCTACTGGGACGAGGAGGAGCGCGTGGCCGATGGGATCGCGAAGCTGCGCGCGGTGCGCGACGCGGGCATCCGGACGCTCGTCGACCCGACGGCACCCGGGCTCGGGCGCTACATCCCCCGCATCCAGCGGGTCAACGCGGAGGTGGACCTCAACATCGTCGTCGCCACCGGCGTCTACGCGTTCCTCGAGCTGCCGAACTTCCTGCACTATCGCAGCCCCGAGGCGATCGCCGAGCTCTTCGTGCGGGAGATCCGCGAGGGCATCGACGACACCGGCGTCAAGGCCGCGTTCCTCAAATGCTGTGTCGAGGAGCACGGGCTCGTCGGCGACATCCCGCGGATCCTCTCGGCGATCGCCATCGCCGCGGTCGAGACGAGCGTACCCGTCATGGTGCACACGAACGCCTCGGCGCAGACCGGCCTCCTCGCGCTCGAGGAGCTCACGAAGGACGGTGTCGATCCCGCCCGAATCGTGATCGCGCACGCCGGCGACAGCAACGACCTCGGCTACCTCCGGACGCTGGGCGACAGCGGCGCCTGGCTCGGCTGCGACCGCTTCAACATCCCGTTCTTCAACCCGGACGCCGACCGGATCAAGACGCTCACGAAGCTCGTCGCGGAGGGGTACGCCGGCCAGATCCACCTCTCGCACGACGCCGCCTGCTTCTACGACTTCATGACCGGCGACCCGAACTTCGCCGACGAGCGACCCGACTACCTGCACATCTGGACGACGATCCTGCCGGCCCTGCTGGAAGCAGGCGTCACGCAGGAGCAGATCGACCAGATGACGGTCAAGAACCCGCAGCGGTTCTTCGCTCACCGTTGAAGCGCACGACCTTCCCGGGGTTCATGATCCCGCGCGGGTCGAAGAGCCGCTTGATCCCGCGGTAGAGCGGGAGCAAGTCGGGGTGCTCGAGCTCGAGCGCGCGCATCTTGCCGATGCCGACCCCGTGCTCGCCGGTGCAGGTGCCACCCCGAGCGACCGCGTCCTCGACGACGAGGCGCGAGAGCTCGTGCCAGCCCGCCACGTCCTTCGGGTCGTCGGGATCGACCGTGACGCCCACGTGGAAGTTGCCGTCGCCGACGTGCCCGAGGATTCCTGCGCGGAGCTCGAGCCGGTCGGCCGTCCGGCGGGCATTGCTGACGGCGGCCGGGAGCTCGTCGAGCGGCACGCAGACGTCCGTCACGCACTCCCTCGTGCCCGGCCACTGGTGCGCCCACGCGTACGCGGCACTGTGGCGGGCCTCCCAGAGCCGTGCACGGCTGTCGGCGTCGCGCTCGCTGGCGACCTCGACAGCGCCCTCCTCCTCGGCGAGCGCGAGGACGAGCTGGAGATCGTCCTCGACCGAGCCCTCGCTTCCCGCGGCCTCGACGAACAGCGACGGCACCTCCGGGTACACGGTGCCTTTGTACGCGTTGATCGCGCGGATGTTCATCTCGTCGAGCAGCTCGAGCCGGCGCACGCCCGTGCCCCCGGCCACCGCGGTCACGGCGGTTCGGCACGCGGCCTCGAGGGACGGGAAGGAGATCCGCGCCGCGGCGACGTGCTCCGGAATGCCGTAGAGGCGAAGCGTCAATTCGGTGATCACGCCAAGCGTGCCCTCGGAGCCGACGAACAGCCCAGTGAGGTCATAGCCCGCCGAGGTCTTGAGCGCCCGCGAGCCCGTCCGGACCACCTCTCCGCCCGGGAGAACGGCTTCCAGCGCGAGCACGTTCGGCCGCATCTTCCCGAAGCGGATCGTGGTCGTCCCGGCCGCGTTCGTCGCGGCCATGCCTCCGAGCGTGGCGTCGGCGCCGGGATCGACCGGAAACCAGAGGCCGTGCTCCCCGGCCGCACGCTCGAGCGCTAGGCGCGTGACTCCCGGCTGGACGGTCGCGGTCAGGTTCCCGGGCTCGACCGACACGATCCGGTCCATGCGGGAGAGGTCGATGCTGATACCACCGTCGACGGGAATCACGTGGCCCTCGAGGCTCGACCCGGCGCCGAACGGCGTCACAGGCACGCCCTCCTCGTCCGCAATGGCAAGCACCCGCGAGACTTCTTCCGTCGAGACCGGGTAGATGACGAGGTCGGGCGGCCGCCGGTCGTGGAACGTCATGTCCTCGCCATGCACCGCCCGGTCCGACTCGCCGATCGAGACACGGCCGGGGTCGTCCAGAGCGGCTCGGAGAGCCTCTACGTCCATGCGAAGAACCCTAAGGCTCTGGCTGGCGCGCTTGAAAACCGTCGTCGCGTCTCGGCGCTCTTCATCGGAGTCCCGCTCGCGATCGCGATCTTCAAGCGCTATGACGTCGCGGGGTGAACGGTGACGGACATCGGCCGTATGGAAGCCCTGGGTGCGCGGGACTGCGAATTCGCCGCCGCGACCGACATGCGCGGGCGCGGTTAACGCAGGCTGGTCGGCAGGAGATGATGTCGAATGGGCGGTACTGGGCTCGAACCAGTGACCCCCAGCTTGTCGAGCTGGTGCTCTCCCAACTGAGCTAACCGCCCTTGGGATTCCGATTGTAGCCGCCTCTGGGGCAGGACTGCCACGGCCTCAAGGGCAGGACTGCCGCGGCCGAAGATGAACCTAACCTCGTGTCCGCGAACGCGCATCCCATCTCTCCGTGGTCCCGCCGGGACGTCCAGATCGGCGCCGTGGTCGCGATCGCACTCGCGCTCGCATTCGTCGTCTGGCTGATCGTGCGCGGCGGAGGCGGAGGTAGCTCATCCGCGAAGACGAACACGCTGCCGGCTGCGGCCCCGAAGGCCGCGACCGTCCAGGACCTGCGCGCCCTCGCGGTTAGCGGGGGCCACCCGATCTACTGGGCCGGCCCCGAGTCGGGCCGGGTCTACGAGCTGACCGTCACCTCGAGCGGGCGGATCTACGTGCGCTACCTCCCACACGGCGTGTCGATCGGCAACAAGGGCGAGTACACCTTCGTCGGCACCTATCCGTTCCCGAACGCCTACCAGGCGCTCAAGACCCTCGCGAAGAAGGGCGACGTGTCGTTCCCCGTCCCGGGCAACGGCCTGGCGGTCTACTCGAGCTCGACCCCGACCAACGTCTACGTCGCGTTCCCCGGCACGAACGAGGAGATCGAGGTCTACGACCCATCGCCGAAGCACGCGCGCGCGCTGATCGCGGCGGGTCAAATCGCGCCGGTTCGATAGCCGCGCTGCTCGTCGCCTGGGTCGCCTTCCCGCTGCTGCTCGCGGGGCTCTCGCTCGGCTGCGGGCGCGTCGTCGAGATCGCCTCCGGCGAGCGCCTGCCGGGAACCCTCCTGCTTCCGGCCGGGCTGGCGGTCGTGATCCTGGCCGGCGAGTTCGCCACGCTCGTCGGCGCGACGGCCCTGCTCGCCGGGCCGCTGGCCGTAGCCCTCGCCGCCGCCGGCCTGATCCTGCGACCGCCGTGGCCCGTGCGCTGCTGGCGCGCGCCGGTCGGAGCCGCGATCGGCACCTTCGCCGTCTTCGCCGCCCCGACGGTGCTCTCGGGCCGGGCGACCTTCGACGGGTACATCAAGCTCGACGACACGGCGACCTACTTCGCGATGACCGACCGCGTCATGGAGCACGCCCGCAGCGTCACCGGGCTGGCGCCGTCCACGTACGAGGCGACGCTCGCGACGACGCTCAAGCTCGGCTACCCGACCGGGAGCCTGATGCCGATCGGGATCGGGCACTCGCTCCTCTCCTACGACATCGCCTGGCTCTTCCAGCCGTACCTCGCCTTCCTGGCGGCGATGCTGGCGCTGACGCTCTACGCGATCCTCGAGCTGCTCATCTACCGGCCGGCGCTGCGGGCCGTGGCCGCGTTCGTCGCCGCACAGCCGGCCATCCTCTACGGCTACTCGCTCTGGGGCGGCGTCAAGGAGCTGGCCGGCGCGTACCTGCTCGCGCTGATCGCCGCCCTCGCGCCGAGGGCGCTCCTGGCCGGACGGAGCGCGCGCGCCGGGATCCCGCTCGCGGCCGCGATCGCGACCTTCGTGTGCGTGCTCAGCCTGCCGAGCGGCGCCTGGCTCGTCCCGCTGCTCCTCGCCGGTGCGGTAGTGATCTTCCTCCGGCCCTCTCGCCAGCTCCTGGTGCGGGCAGGCGTCTTCGCCGGGGCGGTGCTGCTGCTCGCGATCCCCGCAATCGCGGCGGCCGTCGACTGGCTCCCCCACGTCGGCGCGTTCGGCAAGGAGACCGAGCTCGGGAACCTGATCCACCGGCTGAGCCCGCTGCAGGTCTTCGGCATCTGGCCCGTCGACCACGCGCCCTACGTCGGCGACTTCCGGGTCCACCCGCACGACGCCGGGCCGGTCTACGCGCTGATCGCGGTCGTGATCGGCGCCGCGATCGTCGGGCTCTGGTGGGCCTGGAGGCGGCAGAGCTGGGAGCTGCTCGCCTACGTGGCGACCGCGGCGATCGGCTGTGTCGGGTTCGTCTCGGCGAGCTCGCCGTGGGTCGGAGGGAAGACGCTGGCGATGTCCTCGCCGGCGTTCGTCGCCGCGGCGCTCGCCGGGCTCGGTGCGGGACTAGCGTTCCAGCAGCTCGTGCCGACGGCGATCGCGGCGCTGGCGATCGCGGGCGGCGTGCTCTGGTCGAACGTCCTCCAGTACCACGGCGTCTGGCTCGCGCCGCGCGGGCAGCTCCACGAGCTGGAGACGATCGGCCACCGCTTCGCGGGCGACGGCCCCGCGCTGATGACGAACTACGAGCCCTACGGCGCGCGGCACTTCCTCCGGCGGCTCGACGCCGAGGGCGCCTCCGAGCTGCGCCGCCGCTACGACTACCTGACGAACGGCTCGGTGCTCGACAAGGGCCAGTCGGCCGACATCGACCGCTTCCGCCTCGACGGGGTGCTCACCTACCGCACGCTCGTCCTGCGCCGCGGCCCGGCCGAGAGCAGGCCGCCGTCCGTCTACCGGCTCGTCTGGAGCGGCCGCTACTACGAGGTCTGGCAACGCTCCCTGCACCCGGCCCGCGGAATCCTCGCGCACTTCCCGCTCGGCAACGCGAGCCAGGCGGCCGGCGTCGCGAAGTGCGCGGACGTGCTGCGCATCGCCTCGACCCAGGGAACGGTCGCGCTCGCGACCGCGACGCGGCCCGAGGCGATCCCGCTCGGCTACCCGCCGGTCTCGGGAAGGAGGACGGCGCTCGTCACGCTTCCGAAGGCCGGCCGCTATGTCGCCTGGCTCGGCGGGGATTGGTTCGGCAACGCGTCGATCTCGGTGGACGGGAGGCACGTCGGCTCGATGCGCGAGGAGCTGGACTGGCCCGGCAACTACACCGACCTCGGCACGATCCCGCTCTCGGCGGGCCGCCACCTGGTCGCGATCGACTACCACACGGGCGGCTGGCACCCGGGAAGCGGCGGGACGCCGTACGCCTTCGGCCCCGCGTTCCTCACGCCGGCCGACACGCGCGAGCCGGTGCGGATCGTGCCGGTCTCCGCGGCTCGAAGCCTCTGCGGCAAGCGCCTCGACTGGATCGAGGCGCTCAGCGCGACCTAGGAGGGTTTGGCGGAACCCTGCTCGTCGTCGGGGCGCGATGGCCGTTCTGAGGCAAGGACGCAGGGAGTCCCTGTAGTGGTTGCTACAGGGGCGACTGAGGACGCGGCCTCGGGGCGGACAGCGCGGCCCGGCGGCACAGACCGGGTTTCGTCAAGCCCTCCTAGTACGCTGGGCGCCGCTTTGGTCGAGGGCAAGCGCGTTGTCGTCGTCATCCCGGCGCACCAGGAGGAGGCGCTGCTCTCGACGACCCTGAGCGGGATTCCCGAGCTCGTCGACCGGATCATCGTGGTCGACGACGCCTCGAAGGACGGGACCGTGGCCCGGGCGCGCGAGGCGGCCGCGGCCGATCCGCGGATCGAGGTCATCGTCCGGGAGCGGAACGAGGGCGTCGGCGCGGCCGTGGTCACCGGCTACCACCGCGCGCTCGAGGACGGGGCCGACGTCACCGTGGTCATGAACGCCGACAACCAGATGGACCCGGACGACCTCGCCCACCTCGTCCTCCCCGTCGCGCGCGGCGAGGTCGACTACGCCAAGGCGAACCGGCTCTTCACGGGCCAGGCCTGGCAGCTGATCCCCCACAGCCGCTACCTCGGCAACGCCGTCCTCTCGCTCTGGACGAAGATCGCCTCCGGCTACTGGCACGTCGCCGACGCGCAGTCCGGCTACACGGCGATCGGGCGACGGATGCTCGAGCTGCTCGACCTCGACGAGCTCTATCCCCGCTACGGCTTCCCCAACGACATGCTCGTGCACCTGAACGTCTGGAACGCGAAGGTGCGCGACATCCCCTCGCGACCGATCTACGGCGTCGGCGAGCGCTCGGGGATGAAGCTGCACAGGGTGATCCCGGGGATCTCCTGGCTTCTGTTCAAGGGCTTCTGGTGGCGGATGTGGCAGAAGTACGTGATCCGGGACTTCCACCCGCTGGTCTTCTTCTACGTCTTCGGGCTGCTCTCGCTGCTGTTCGGGCTCGGGCTCGGGATCTACCAGATCGTGATCAAGATCCAGGGCTATGCCGCCACGGCCGGCGTGGTCGTGCTCGTGGCGCTGCTGCTGCTCTTCGGGCTCTTGTTCACGCTCTTTGCCATGTGGTTCGACATGGAGTCGAACAAGGACCTGCGCTAGAGCGCGAGCAGAGCCTGCTCGTCGACGACCTCGACCGAGCGGTTGCCTTCACGCCTTCGAATCCAGCCCAGTTCGAAGAATCGGTCCGCAAGGGCGGCACCGAGACCGCCGGCGACGTGGAGCTCTCGCTCGCTCCAGTCCACGCAGCTACGCACCACCGGCCGTCGCTGCGCTTCGAGCTCGGCGAGGTCGATCCCGAGCACATTGCACCGGGCCGCTGCTCCGGGACCGAGCTCGTAGCCGCCGTTCCGCCGGACGACGACCTCGTCCCGCTCGAGCGCCACGGCTAGGGCGACGCCGAGGCGGCCCGCGAGGTGGTCGTAGCACGTGCGCGCCTCGCGGATCAGCTCGCTCCTGGTCGACTCGCGCAGCGAGCGCAGCGCCGGCTGCGGCGCGACGACGGCCAGCGCCTCGATTGCGTGCGCGACGGCGGGGTCGGCCAGGCTGAACCAGCGGTGGCGCCCGTTCTTCCGCGCGACGACGAACCCGCCGTCGACCAGACGCCGCAGATGCTCGCTCGCCGTCGAGGGTGCGATTCCGGCCCGAGCTGCGAGCGCGCTGGCCGGGAGCGCCTCGTGCTCGGTGAGCGCGACGACGAGCCTGGTTCGCGCAGGCTCGGCGAGGAGCGCCGCCGCAGCGGCCACGTCGGCCTCACCCTTCATGCCGCCGATCGTAGCGCGTGGACGTTTCGGTTTAGGACGAAATGTTGGCGCAGGATCTCAGGAGCCAGGTTCGTCGCGCTTGAGAACCGTGGTCGCGACGCGCAGGCCGAAGCGGCCGGGCATGAGCACGACGTCCCACATCTGGTTGACGACGCTACCGCCGGGAAGGTCCTCCGCGATCGCCTCGACTGCGTCGTCGGAAGCTTCGAGGATGTTCCCTGCTGCGCCGACTGCCCCCTCGGCCATGTCGCCCGCCATCGGGACTGCAGCCGAAGCGATCTCGACGGTGATCGCCGGCGCGAGCTGCTCGAGCGTCTCGCGCACGGCCTCCTCGGCTTGGTCGCGAGCCCGCTCGAGGTCCTTGAACGCGTCCTCGGGCCCGGCGGTGAAGACGCGCCACCACTTCCAGCCCGTGACCTGCCCGGCGCGAACCATCAGCGTGAACGCGAAAACCAGACCCAGCGCAATCCAGACCAGGGCGAGGATGAGCGCTGCGAGCCAGGGCGAGACCGCGGTCGAGAGCCCGAGCATCGCTGCCGCGTTCAGGAACACGAACGCGGTCAGGAACGCCGTCCCGGCGAGAACGGCCACAGTGATGTCCCGAGCGGTCCGCCGAACCTCGGGCATGTGCCGCGAGGCGACGATCTGCGCCTCGCAGAAGGCCAGAACGCTGACGTCGTGCCCGAGCTGGACGACCAGCTCGTTCAGGGACTCGGCTTCTTGTTCTTGCTCCTGCTCGTCCTGTTCGACCGGTTCCTCTTCCGGCAGCGCCTCAACCGCGTCGATCGTCTCAGTCACGACACCGTGAGATTACCGCCGTATGGCTGGCTAGAAGATCTCGGGGCACCACGGCTGCCGCGCGGTCCGGAAGAGCGCGTCCGCTCGTTCCACGCCGCCCGGCTTCAGCTCCTCGACCCGGCCTGCACGCACGAGTTGGTCGAACGTGAACCCGCCCAGGTAGACGGAGCCGAGCGCGGACGCGTCGAGCGCCACGTCGGCCTCCGCGTCGGTCCGATCGACGGCGCCGTTCTCGACCTGCCAGCACGCCTGGTTCCAGGGACAGACGTCGTCGCTCAGGTCGAGCACGACCGATCCCTCTCCGAAGCTCCGCGCCGCGAGCGCCGCGCCCACGTCGACGACGCGCACCCACAATCCTTCGACAGCCGTGAACTGCAGGCGGCGCGGCTCACGGAGCCAGAAGAAGAGCGGGTGGTCGACCGGCAGCCAGGACGCGTCGATGCGCGCGACCCAGTCGATCGCGAGCAGGTACCGCCAGATCGCCGCCAGCGCCCGCGGCGAGGTGCCGAGCGCCTCGGTCACGTCGAGCTTGCTCTCGGTGACCATGTGCCGGAGCCCGAAGTCCAGGCGGTAGAGCGCGTATGCCTCGAGGGCGCCGTCGATCTCGATCGCGACACGCACCTGCTCGCCGCCCTTGCGCATGGACGACCGGGCCAGCCGCCGAGCCTTCCACCAGCCCGGTGAGCGCGTGAACATGCCGACCGTCTCCACCTGGACGCGGTCGTAGATCCCCGGGAGCAGCTCGAGCGCCTCCTCCTCGGTCTCGACGATCCGCGCCTGGCCGATCGGCTCGTCCTCGCGGAGCCGCGTGTGTTCCTTCGGCAGCTCGATGTCGCCCGCGAGCGCGGCCGGCCCGTAGCCGAAGCGCGTGTAGATCATCGCCTCGGTCGCGTACAGCGTCGCCAGCGGCTCGCCCCGCTCGTGCGCGTCGGCAAGTTGCCGGTGCATCAGCTGCGTGAGCGCTCCGCGGCGGCGGTGCGTCGGCAGCACGCCCACACCCATCACGCCTGCGGTCGGCACCTGGCCGCCGCCGGGGACGGTGGTGTCGAAGAGGTAGGCGCCCGCTCCGCCGACGATCCTGTCGCCGTCGAACGCCGCGTGCGTCCGCTCCGGCAGCAGGATCGGTAGAAACCGATCGATGTCCTCGTCGCCCGGGACCGCGCCGAAGTAGTGCCAGATCGGAGCCATCGCTCCCCGGAGGTCCTCGGGAGCGCAGACCCTGACCTCGATCGCCACTAGGCGATCTTCTCCAGCGGTGCGTAGTCGAGAACGAGGCGCCGCTCCGAGCCGTCGGCGGCAAAGCGCACGACCACGACGCCGCCCGCCTCGATCCCGGTGACGACGCCCTCGCCGAGGGTCTCGTGCCGGACGGAATCGCCCGTCGAGAGCGTGGGCTGGTCGGTGCGCGGAGCGATCCCGGTCGCGCCGTACTTCGACCACGACGCGGGCTCGAGCCGGTGCCGGTCGACCTGCCGCTCGGGCAGCTCGTCCAGGAACCGCGAGGGCAGGTTGTACGAGCGGCTGCCCCAGAGCGAGCGGGCGCTCGCGTGCGTGAGGACGAGCCGCTCCTGCGCCCGGGTCATGCCGACGTAGGCCAGGCGCCGCTCCTCCTCGAGGCCCTGCTCCTCGAGCGAGCGCGCGTGCGGGAAGATCCCCTCCTCCATCCCGATCATGAAGACGGCGCGGAACTCGAGCCCTTTCGCGTTGTGAAGCGTCATCAGCGTGACGAGGCTCTGCTCGCCACGGATCGCGTCCTGGTCGGAGTAGAGCGAGATCTCCTGGAGGAACCCGGAGAGCGAGGGCTCCGACGCGGTCTGCTGGTACTCCTGGGCGACGCCGACGAGCTCCTGCAGGTTCTCGAGCCTTCCTTGAGATTCGATCGTCCGCTCGGCCTCGAGCGCGGTCCGGTAGCCGCTGCGCTCCAGGACGCGCTCCAGCAGCTCGGAGACCTCGAGCTCGAGCGCGCCGGCCTGGAGGGACTGCATCACGCCGTAGAACTGCTGAACCGCCTTGAGCGGCGCCGCGGCGATCCCCGCCTCCTCGGCCTGGCCGAGCGCCTCCCAGAGCGAGATCCCGTGCGCGTCGGCGTGCGCCTGCAGGCGCGCGAGGCTCGTGTCGCCGATCCCGCGGCGCGGCCGGTTGGCGATCCGCTGCAGCGAGACCGCGTCGTAGGGGTTGTCGATCGCCTGCAGGTAGGCGATCACGTCCTTGATCTCGGCCCGCTCGTAGAAGCGCGGCCCGCCGATCACCTGGTAGGCGACGCCCTGGCGCACCAGCACGTCCTCCAGCACCCGGCTCTGCGCGTTCGTCCGGTAGAAGACCGCGACCTCGCTGCCGTTGAAGCCCTCCTCGACGAGGGCCGCGATCTCGGCCGCGACGAAGCGGGCCTCGGCGTGCTCGTCCTCGACCTCGAGCACGCGCACCGCCTCACCCTCGCCGAGCTCGGACCAGAGGTTCTTCGGCTTCCGCTCGCGGTTGTGCGCGATGACGGCGTTGGCCGCCAAGAGGATCGTGTTGGTCGAGCGGTAGTTCTGCTCCAGCGCGACTGTCCGCGTCTCGCCGAAGTCGCGCTCGAACTCGAGGATGTTGCGGATGTCGGCTCCTCTGAACGCGTAGATGCTCTGATCTGGGTCGCCGACGGCGCAGACGTTGCGGTGCTTCTCGGCCAGGAGCTGCAGCAGCCGGTACTGCGCGTGATTCGTGTCCTGGTACTCGTCGACGAGGATGTAGCGGAACGAGCGCTGCCAGCGCTCGCGGGCCTCGGGGAAGTGCTCCAGCACCTGGACGGTGAGCATCAGCAGATCGTCGAAGTCGACCGCGTTCGAGGCGAACAGGCGCCGCTGGTAGAGGTCGTAGACCTCGGCGACGGTCTGGTCGTAGAACGAGGCGACGCGGCTCGCGTACTCCTCGGCCGTGACGAGCTGGTTCTTCGCGGCCGAGATCTGCGCGTGGATCCCGCGCGGCACGAAGCGCTTGGGGTCGCGCTCGAGCTCCTCGAGGCACTGCTTGGTCAGCCGCACCTGGTCTGCCTGGTCGTAGATCGTGAAGTTCGAGCGGTAGCCGAGGCGCGGCGCCTCGCGGCGGAGGATGCGGCCGCAGGCGGCGTGGAAGGTCAGGATCCAGATCGCGCGCGCGACCGGGCCGAGCAGGTCCTCGAGCCGCTCGCGCATCTCGCCGGCGGCCTTGTTCGTGAACGTGATCGCGAGGATCTCGTTCGGCTTCGCCCCGACCGCGTGGAGCAGGTGCGCGACGCGGTAGGTGAGCACCCGCGTCTTGCCGGAGCCAGCGCCGGCGACGACGAGCAGCGGTCCCTCGGTCGCGAGGACGGCCTCCCTCTGGGCCGGATTGAGGTCTGCGAGGTAGCGTTCGGGCGAGGCTACGGCCACGTGGCTCGATGCTAGCGCCAGCGACCCGAAAGGAAGGTGCGATGACCGGGAAAGACGCGTTTACCGAGGAGGAGTGGCACACGCTGAGGGAGGGGCCTGCGATCGCGGGGATGCTCGTGCTCACCGCGGAGAGCGGCGGCAGCTTCCGCGAGAGCTGGGCGATGGCGAAGGAGTACGCGGAGGCGAAGCAGCAGCATGGCGAGAGCGAGCTGCTCGACTCGATCGTGGCCGAGAAGCCCGAGTTCGACCGTCACAAGTACAGCTCCCCGCAGGAGCTGCAGAGCTCGGGGCTCGATGCAATTCGGGGAGCGGTCTCGATCCTGGAGAGCAAGGCGACGCCCGAGGACGTCGACGCCTACCGCAACTTCGCCCTGGCGGTCGCGCAGCGCGTGGCCGGGGCGCACAAGGAGCACGGCCAGGCCGTCAGCCCGAACGAGCAGGCGGCGCTCGACCAGATCGCCGAGACCCTGGGCGCGAAGAGCTAGCGGCCTACTTCGAGAAGAGCGTCAGCTGCATCCCGTCGGGCGACTGCACGCGTGCGTTGCGGCCGCCCCACGGTGTCGTCACCGGCCGCGCCACCTCCTCGGCACCGGCCTCGACCAGGCGGCGGGCGGTCTCGTCGCTGTCGTCGACCTCGAGCGCGAGGCGGACCGGGCCGGCCACGCGGCGGCCGGCCTCCACCCCGTCCACGTACTCGGCCTGTGCTTCGTCCAGGAGCTCGAGAGTCGCCCGGCCGCCTTCGAGCAAGACGACGCGTCCGTCGTCAGAGCTCCAGTCGGCGATCTGCTCGAGCCCCAGGACGTCGCGGTAGAACCTCACCGCCTCGTCGAAGTCCGCGACGGTCAGGGCAACCCGCAGCTCTGTGACGGTCAGGAGTCCCGCTCCTCGACCAGGAGCAGGTTGTTGCCGTCCGGGTCGCGGAAGAAGAACATCCGCGGCACCGGCCCGTCGCCGCCCATCGGCTCGTCCACGTCCACGCCACGCTCCTCGAGGGCCGCGTGGCCCGCGTCGACGTCGTCGGTCGTGAAGACGACGCAGGCCTGCTTGTTGTTCGGCGTCTCTCCCGGCCTCGGCGGCATGATCGCGACCGCCGCCCCGCCGCCGGGAGGTGCCACCTCGAGCCAGCGGTCGCCCTCGCCGAACGGGATGTCGGCGCGGACCTCGAAGCCGAGCTTGTCGGTGTAGAACTCGAGCGCGCGGTCCTGGTCGCTCACCGGGATGATCACGCGGCCGAGCTCCTTGATGTGGGTTGCCGTCTGCGGCACGGTGCTCCTTTCGTCGGGGTCGCAGATACGACCGCCTGACGGCGCGAAACTCATCGCGTTGCTAGCGTCGAGCGATGCAGATCCGCGTCGCAAGGCCCACGCGGGACCTCGAGCAGGCCTCCGCGTTCTACCAGCTGCTGGAGCTGCCGGTGCTGGCGTCGTTCGAGGATCACGACGGCTACAGCGGTGTGGTACTGGGGCTTCCGGACTCGTCGCGGCAGCTCGAGCTCGTGCTGCGGGACGGAGAGGCTCCTTCGCCGACCGAGGAGGACCAGCTCGTCCTCTACCTCGGGTCGGCCGAAGGAGTCTTGCGCGCCGCCGAGCGCTTTCGAACAGCGGGGTTGGAGCCGCGCGCGGCGGGCAATCCCTACTGGGAGCGGAACGGGGCCGTGTGCTTCGTCGATCCCGACGGCTACTGGCTGGTCCTCTCGCCGGACTCGTGGTGAGCTCCCACCAGGGCCTCGAACGAACCTCTTGGGCCACGTCCGGGGTCTGACCCCAGGGCGTGCGTCCGGGGTCTGACCCCGGGGCGTGGCGCTTTGGGACGGGGCGACCAGCCGGGCGACGGGCTGGTTTCCGCTTGACTGAGCATCACGCTGTCCGGTTCGGACACGTCCGGGGTCTGACCCCGGGGCGTGCGTGACCCCAGGGCGTGCGTCCGGGGTCTGACCCCGGGGCGTGCGTGGGCTAGCGTATGGTGCGATGGGCCACGCGTTCGGGACGATCGACGAGATGGGCGACGGCGTCTTCCGCAAGGTGCGGCAGGAGCTCGGCGTCACCGCCTTCGGCGTCAACGTGCTCGTGCTGGCGCCCGGGGTCGTCGCGCGGCCGCACTACCACACGGAGCAGGACGAGCTCTACTTCGTCCACGCGGGCCGCGCGAGGTTCGCGCTCCCCGCTGAGGCGCGGGAGCTCGGGCCCGGCGGGTTCTGCCACGTCGAGTCGACGACGCCGCGGCAGGTGACGAGCGTCGGCGAGGACGATCTGGTTCTGCTCGTGGTGGGTGCGAAGGACGGCTACGTCGGCCGCGACGGCGCCCTCGCCGATCCGTCGAAGCTGGGCTAGAAGCGGACGGCGGCGCGGCTCAGCTGGCCGACACGCCGGCCGTAGAGCGCGAGGCCGACGAGCGCAGCCGCGCCGGTGGCCAGGCTTGCCGCCGCCGGCGTGAAGACGCTCGCCGCGATGGCGGTGTCGCCGCCGTGGCCGCCCAGCGCGAGCGCGCCGATCGCCGCGCCCTGGTAGATGCCGACGTTCCCGGGGAGGGCGGGCATCGTGTTCGCGAGGCCGGTCACGACCATGTAGAGCAGCGCCGCGCCGACGCCGACGTGGACGCCGACCGCGTGCAGCAGAAAGAGGACGGCGAACCAGCGCGCCACCCAGGTCACTACGAGGATCAAGCCGGCGCGGAGCATGATCTTCTTCGGCGCGGCGGTCCCGGCGAGAAACGCGCCGACGCCCTCGGGCAGGCGGTGTGACACCTTGGCGTGCAGGACCGAGACCAGAAGCAGGCCGCCGGCCGCAGCCGGGAGGCCGACGAGCATGAAGATCTTCGCCCAGCTCGGAACCGGCAGGAAGAAGGCCGAGGCCGCTCCGACGAGCACGAAGGCGATCATCTCGAGCAGGTGCGCGCAGAGCAGGCTGCCGCCCGCGCGCGAGAACCCCGGCCAGCGCGGGCCGGCGGTGATCTTGAGCACGCCTACCTTCGAGGCCTCGCCAAGCCGTCCAGGCAGCACGGTGTCGAGGAACGAGCCGACCGAGCTGGCGGTGTACATCGCGCGGAAGCCGATGTCGGGCTTGCGCACGGTCGACGTCCAGGCGAGCGCGCGGAGGGGCTGCACCGCGGCGCAGATCCCGAGCCCGGCGAGCAGGTAACGCCAGTCGGGCGTCACCGCGGCCTGGAGCGCGCGGGTGCCCGTCCGCTGGACGAGCAGCGCGACGGCGGCCAACGAGACCAGTCCGATCACGAGTCCGACGCTGCGGCGGCCCACCTGCACCTTCACGGCATCGGCAATTCGCCGCGCAGCGGCGAACCCCTGGACGGGTGAGTCGCACGTACGCGTCTTCAGGCTCGCCGGTCGCATTGCGCGTGGGCCACGCGACTCCCACTCGAGCGACCGCCGCCCACGGTACCAGGGCGGGCAGAATCCGGCTGTGAGCCTGGAGGAGCTTCGGGAGCGCCGCGCCTTCGAGTGCCGCCTGGCGCCGAATCGCGCGCTCGTGTCGCTCGACGAGGCCGAGGCGTTCCTGATCGACCGAGGGCTCCTGACGCGGACTGCCGACTGCGCGCTCCCGAGCCTGTTCGAGGCCTGCCACGAGGAGCCGTACGCGCCCGCGAGCCCCGGGTTCGGGCAGTGGCCGCGGACGAAGTTCCCCTGGTTCGGCGAGCTCGGCGCGCGCGGGTACCTCGTCCTCGGCGTGCACCGGGGCAAGAACCTGCTCGTCACCCGGGAGGTCGCGGCCGCGCTCGATCCGGTCTGCCGCGCGGAGCTCGCGCGGCTCGGGGATGACCCGCTGCTGCGCCACCTCGCCGAGGCCGGCCCTTCCGAGCTCGAGGATCTCCAGCTCGAGCTGGGGCTGAAGCCGAAGGAGCTGAAGGCGATGCGCTATCCGCTCGAGCGCCGCGGGGCGGTCGTCTCGCGCAGCGTCGTCTACGAGGAGCCGCACCGGCACACGAGCCTGCTCTCACGCTGGGACCAGGTCATGCCCGAGTCGAGCGAGGGCGGGCTCGAGGACACGGTGGTCGCAGGCGTACGCGCGGCGGTCGTCGCGCCCGAGAACGAGCTGCGGCGCTGGTTGTCGTGGGCGCTTCCCGATGACCTCGTCGACAGGCTCGTCGGCGACGGCCGGCTCGTGCGCCCCGAGCCGGGCTGGGTGGCTACAGCGGAAACGGCCGGCGGCTGAGCGCGGGCAGCACCTGGGCGGTCACCCAGACGGGCGTCGTCGCATAGCGGGTCGAGTACCGGAAGCTCCCGTCCTGTCGGCGCAGGCGCTTCAGGTACGCGAGCGAGCCGGCCGGCGGCTTGCGGCGCGCGGCCGCGAAGGCCTGGATCGCCCACGCCGTCGACTGCGCGTCCGAGCCGCGGCCCGGCGTCAGCTCGAAGCCGCCGTCGCGGTTCCGCAGGCGGCCGAGGTAGGCGAGCGCACGGCGGATCGGGGCACCCTTGACTCCCGCGGAACGAAGGGCCTCGACGGCGGCGGCGGTGTCGTTCGAGTCGGGCTGCCCGCCCGGGCTCCACGACCAGCCGCCCGAGCGGGCCTGGTGGCGGAGCAGATAGCGCACCGCCGGCTTCGGAGCGCGCTCACGCGCCTGCCGCAGCGCCAGGATCCCCCATGCGGTCGAGTTGATCCCCGGGCCGATCGCGCCGCTCGCCCGCTCGGCGCCGTGGATGCGGACGAGCAGCGCTCCCGGCTTCGCGCCGAGCGCGGCCTCCGCCATCGCGGCGAGCTCGACGTCGGTCGCGCTCGAGAGGTCGCCCTCGTGGGCCTGCAAATAGCCGAGCGTCGCCGCGTTCGGGTGCACGCCGGCCGCGCGCAGGCCGAGGACCGCCCACGCCGTCAGCTGCGGGCTCGGCGTACCGCCCGGCTCGGCGAAGCCTCCGCCCGGCGACTGGTGTGCGGCGAGGTAGGCGACCGGAGTCGCGATCACGCCCAGACCACCTCGGCTTTGAGGCGGCGCGCGTAGCGCTCGAGCAGCCGCCGCAGCTCCGGGCCGATCGCCAGCGCGAGCACGAGGTTCCCGGTCGCGTGCGCGGTATCGAACCAGAGCCCGCGGCCCGTGAGCGCCACGAAGGCCTGCCAGGTGTGCGGGTAGAAGCCGAGCCATTCCCAGACGTTCATGACCGCGTCGTACGCGAAGCCGAGCACGAAGCACGTGAGCGCAAGCGGCAGGCGCCGCCGGAGGAAACGCGCCCCGACCCCGCCGACCAGCCCGCAGCCGCCCCAGGCCAGCATCTGCCACGGCGTGTACGCGCCCTGGCCGAGGTAGAGGTTCGAGACGAGCGCGGCCAGCGCGCCCACGCAGGCGCCGGCGCGCGGACCGAGCGCGACGCCGGCCACGACCGTGATCGTCGTCACCGGCTGCACGTTCGGGATCGCCGCGAACAGGATCCTGCCGGCGGCGGCCGCGGCGGCGAGCGTCCCGACGAGCGCCAGCTCCTTGCTCGAGCCGGGCCCGGATTCGAGCCAGGCCACACCAGCCACGATCAGCGCGCCAGCGAACAGGAGCAGCGCGAGCGCCGAGTCGGTGGGCAGGAGCGCGACCCAGGCCGCCGAGGCCAGCGCGGCGAGCAGGGCGGCCGCGGCGGCGAGCCTAGGCAACCGCGAGCTCCCGTTCGGGCGCGGTCGAGACGACCCGGTCGGCGACCGACGCGGCGAAGAGGTGGTCGTTGGTGACCACGAGCGTCGCCCGCGACGGGGCCTGCGCCCGCAGGAGGCGGGTGAGCTCGTCCTTGCGCTCGGGGTCGACGCCACGGGTGGGCTCGTCGAGGACGAGCAGGTCCGGCTCGGCCACCAGCACGGCCGCGAGCGCCAGGCGCTCTCGCTCGCCGCTTGAGAGATCGCGGGGATGGCGCCCCTCGTAGCCGGCCAGGCCGAGCTCCGCGAGCGTGCGCCGGGCCCGCGAGAGGTCGCCGCCGACCGCGAGCGCGGCCTCCTCGTCGACGCGCTCGGCGACGAGGTAGCGGCCCGGGTCCTGGCTCAGGTAACAGGCCCGGCCCTCTCGGGTGACGGTTCCGGTCCACGGCTCGAGGAGACCGGCAGCGAGCTTCGCGAGTGTCGTCTTGCCCGAGCCGTTCGGGCCGAGCAGCGCGACGATCTCGCCGCGGCCGACCCTGAGGCTCGCATTCTCGACCGCAGGCCGTTCGCCCTCCTTGTAACACAGTGTTACTTGGGGCTTGCGCCGGTAGCCGAAGGTGACGTTCTCGAGCCGGCAGACCGGCGCGCCCGAGGGCTCGGCGTCCGGCAGCGCGGCCTCGCGCGGGAGCCACGCCTCCGGCAGCGCCCCGTCGCGGATGCGGCCGCCGTCGAGAAAGAGGACGCGGTCGCAGGCGTCGAGCACCCGCTCGGGCCGCTGCTCCGAGACGACGACCGCCGCGCCGGACGAGCGCGCGAGCTCGATCGCCGCGGCTGCCCCGTCCGGGTCGAGCTGGGAGGTGGGCTCGTCGAGCAGCAGCAGCCGCGGACGCAGCGCGAGCACGGAGGCGAGGCACACGCGCTGCAGCTCGCCGCCCGAGAGCTCCGCCACGGGCCGGTCGGCCAGCTCCGCCGCGCCGACGGCCGCCAGCGCCTCCAGGGCGCGCGATTCGATCTCCGCCGGCGGCGTGCCGAGGTTCTCGAGTCCGAAGACGACCTCCGCGCGCACGCGCGTGAACACGACCTGGTCCTCCGGGTCCTGGAAGAGCGTCGCGACCGTCCCGGCCAGCTCGGCCGGCCGCACGCGCCGCGTGTCGAGCCCTGCGACCTCGACCCGGCCCGAGAAGCGCCCACCGTGGAAGTGCGGCACGAGCCCCGCGAGCGCGCGCAGGAGCGTCGACTTGCCCGACCCCGACGGCCCGAACAGCGCAACGACTTCGCCGGGCTCGAGGTCGAGGGAGCATTCGCGGAGCGGCTCCAGCCCGCCGGGATAGGAGTACGAGAGCGAGCGGACGGTCGCTAGAGCCACAGCGCTCCGATCGCGACGAGCATCACGGCGAGCACGAGCGCTCCCTTTTCGCCGAACGTCCAGGCGGGCTGCGCGGCCCGCGTCCTGCCGGGCCGGCCGTAGCCGCGGGCCTCCATCGCCTCGGCCAGGTTGAGCGAGCGCTCCAGCGAGCCGGCGAGCAGCGGCGACAGCAGCCGTGCCCGCCCGCGCGCGCCGGTCACCTCCACCCCGCGCCCGCGAAGCGATTCGACCAGGCCGGCCGCGTCCCGCTCGAGCGTCGGCACGAGCCGGGTCGCCAGCGCGACCGCGAGCACCGAGCGCCGGGCGAAGCGGGTCCCGGAAACGAGCCGGTCGTGGTCGAGGAGCAGCGCGTACGCGGCGAAGGCGAGCGCGACCGCCGTCAGCCGCAGGCCCTGGAAGATGCCGTTGCGCAGCTCCTCGGTCGTCACGTCGAGGTGCCCGAGCACGGGGACGGTCGGGCCGCTCCAGAGCACGTGCGTGCCGATCTCCTCGACGAACGGCGTGACCACGACCACCGCGAGGCCCGAGACGAGCGCGCCCACGAGGTACAGCCGCCGGCGGCCGGCCGGCGCGCGCAGGCAGAGGAGGAGCAGCAGTGCCGCGATCACGGCCACCGAGATCGTCCGCTGTGCGAGCAGCGCGGCGGCCGCGAGGCCGGCCAGCAGCGCGGCTGCGGCGGCGGGCCTCATCGAACCGCGTACCGGAAGCGGAACGGGTAGCGGCCGCGCAGGAGGCTGTGCCAGTCGCCGCTGAAGGTCATGCGCACCGCCTGTCCGTCGAGCCGCGCCGAGAAGCGCGTCGGGCCGGAGCGGAGCACCAGGACGTTTGCGTTCGCGGGCAGCCGTGCGCCTGGTGAGAGGCGGCGCCCATGGAGTAGGCGCGCCAACCTGCGTCCCGCGACGGGGTCGGCGGAGACGACCACCGCCGGCCGTCGCTTCCCGCCGTAGCCGTGCAGGAAGGGCTCGGGAAACGCGCCAACCACGACCGGGTCCTGCGCCGGATTGCGCCAGCTCCGGTAGTCCCACCACTCGACGTCGCCCGGCCGGAGCCGGTAGTCGGCGGCGCTGCGATCGGCCAGGTAGCCGTTGACGTAGTAGAACCAGGAGCGCCGGCCGTGCTCGGCGAGCCCGTCGACCGCGTGCACGTAGCGCCCGCCGTAACGGGTCTGCACCTTCGCCACCCGCTCCAGCGCCTGCGCCGCGCTCTCGCCGGCCGGCACCTGAACGGCGTGGACGACGACGGCGCCGCGGTCACGCGTGACCCAGAGCGTCGCCTGGCCCCGTGATCCTGAGACGCGTAGCGTTGAGCCGCACCCGGCGGCGAGCGCCGCGAGCAGGACGAGGAGCCCGTATCTCACCCGAGAGCGTTCGAGCGAACCGCGCCGGGGAGCGTCGCCCTGACGAGCCCGTGGTGCCGGCCGACGCAGGCGGCTCCCTTGCGCGTGTGAACGGAGCGCCCGCCGACGTGCAGGACCGCCCCGGCCGCCACCGTGGCCTTGCCGCTGTCGTCCTGCGCCAGGACGCGGTAGCAGTTGCGCGAGGCCCGCTTCAGCTCGAGCGTCCGCGGCCCGCCGTTCGGGCCGAAGTCCGCCCAGTACCAGAGCACGCGGTCGCCGGCCTCGAGCGCGACCGCGTCGGCTCCGACCGGCGGCGAGACGCCGTTCACCTTGAACACCCAGCCGCTCGACGCGGTGGCCGGGTAGCGGCCGATCTGGTCGACGTAGGGCCCGTAGCCCGTGACAGTCACGTGGTAGTAGAACTCGCCCGCGAGACTGGCCGCCTCGAGGGCGTCGAGCGGGTTCGCCTCGACCGAGAGCGTCGGCTCGGCCGCGCCGAAGATCGTTTGCGTCTTGCCTTCGACGCGGACGTGCACCCGCACCGCGAAGGCTGCAGGGACGAGCAGGAGCGCCGCCGAGACGACGGCGACGGGAACCAGGAGACGCCTTGACACGAATCCTCCCTTCCGCGAGGGGTTCCGGGTGAAGCGGCCACGCCGGCCAAGCCGCCGTGGCCTCCTGCAAGACGTCGCAAGCGACGTCTTTGGCGGCGGGCGGCAGGTCTTCTGACTCGGGGCTCCCTCCCTCGCCGCCTTCCCGGCCCGAGGGCCAGTGGCTTTCGGCGGAGGAGCGTCTCCCCTCACAGCGGCGGGACCGTCCCGGACTCACACCGGGTTCCCTTACCGCTCGCCTAACTGGGCCGAGCCTATCATGGCCCCGTGAGGCACAAATTCACGCTTTGGGCTCCGGTTGTCGTCTGGGCGGCCGTGATCTTCGGGCTCTCCTCGATCCCGTCGCTCTCGACCGGGCTCGGCACCTGGGACGAGCTCCTGCGCAAGGGCGCGCACCTGACGGAGTACGCCGTCCTCGGGATGCTGCTGTTCCGAGCCCTTGGCTCGGCGCTGCCGGCGTTTGCGGTCGGCGTCGCCTACGCGGTCACGGACGAGATCCACCAGCACTTCGTCCCCGGCCGGCACTCCTCCCCGTTCGACGTGGCCTTCGACGCCTGCGGGCTCGCACTCGGGCTGCTCCTGCTCCTCTCCGTACAATCGCAGCGTGCCCGAGCGTAAGAGCTTCGACGACCGCCAGCTGGACGCGATCCTCGAGCGGCTGGACGCCCTGCGCGCCGAGCTGCAGACGCTGAACAAGCGGCTCGACCACACCGAGGGCTTCCTCGCCCTCGCTCACGAGCTGCGGTCGCTGAACGAGTCGCTCCAGGCGCTGGCCTACGCGGCGCTGGGTCAGCAAGGTCCGCAGGTCCGGCGCCGCAGGACCGGCTGAGGCGCCGCTCGCGGTGCCGACGTCAGAACGCACGGGCTCGGCCCGTGCGTTCGTCTGAAATGACCGGTCGACTCGTTGGAAGTTCGGGCTCTACGTTCTAGGAAGCCAGCTTGTAGATGCTGCCGTCGAGCGAGACGGCGTAGAGCTCGCCTGCGGCGTCCACGCCGAAGGACGAGAGCGACGAGACGTTCATGGGCTCCTGCCGCGGGCCGGCCTTCAGCTTGCCGCCGACCGCGCGCAGGCTCCAGATGTTCCCGCTGCAGTAGTCGCCGTAGAAGTAGCGGCCGCGCGCCGCCGGGACGGCCTTGCCGCGGTAGACGTAGCCGCCGTCGATCGAGCAGTTTCCGTTCTCGTGCTTGTAGGTGAC
>DASPRN010000102.1:0-22151 GCA_035624425.1 Gaiellaceae bacterium | reverse complement strand
CCCCGGCCGCGTGACGACCCCACCCATCGTGCAGACCGCGCCCTCCCCGGTGCGCTGGGCGATCTCCCGGATCTCGAGCTCCAGCTTCGCGGCCCCGGCCAAGGCGTCCCGCCGCTTGTCCATCGGCGTCGAGCCGGCATGCGCGGCCTGCCCGCGGAAGGTGACCTGGTGCCGTTCGACGCCGAACGTCCCGAGCACCACCCCAAGCGGCAGCGCGAGCGACTCGAGCACGGGGCCCTGCTCGATGTGCAGCTCCAGATAGGCCGCTGCGCTCTCGAGCTCGCTCCTCGCCTCGAGAGCGGTGTCGAGATCGACGCCGAAGCCGGCGATCGCGTCGGGTAGTGAGATGCCGTCCGCGTCGCGCCGTCCACGCAACTCGTCCTGGTCGTCCATCGACCCCGCCGCGGCCGAGGAGCCGAACAGCGAGCGCCCGAATCGAGCCCCTTCCTCGTCGGCCCAGTTGACGAGCCGGATCGTCACCGCGGGAGTGCCTTCCCCGGCGATCCGGCGCAGCACCTCGACCCCGGCCATCACGTTCAGCGAGCCGTCGAGCCAGCCGCCGTTGGGGACCGAGTCGATGTGGCCGCCGATCAGCAGCGCGCGCTCGGACTCGCCCCGAAGCGTGAACCACTGGTTGCCGGCCGGATCGCAGGTCTTCTCCACCGGCAGCTCGGAGAGCCTCACGTCCAGCCACTTCCTCGCCGTCGACCAGGTCTCCGTCCACGCGACCCGCTGCGCGCCGTTCGCGTCACCCGTCAACTCGCGCAGCTCCTTCAGCTCCTCGACCGTGCGTGCAGGTGACAGGGCCATGCGCCGAGCATAAACTGACCAGCTCGATGAGAGTCCAGTCCTGCTCTCACCTAAACCGGGCGTTGAACTGGCGCCCGAGCAAAGCCCGGGCGCCCTCCATGTCGGCGTCGCAAGCGAACGCCGAGTCGACGCCGTGTCCGTACTGATCAAGGGTGGCCGGATCGTGACCGCGGCGGACGACTACGTCGCCGACGTCTACGTCGAGGACGAGACCGTCACCCTGATCGGCGCCGAGCTCGACCAGCCCGCGGACAAGACGATCGACGCCACCGGCAGGTACGTCCTCCCCGGCATGGTCGACCCGCACACGCACCTGGACATGCCCTTCGGCGGCACCGTCACGATCGACGACGTCGAGTCCGGCCAGACGGCGGCGGCCTTCGGCGGCACCACCACGCACGTCGACTTCATCATCCAGCCGCGGGGCGCGACCTTCGCCCAGGCGCTGGACGAGTGGCGCGCCAAGGCGAACGGCAAGCAGGTGATCGACATGGGCTACCACATGGCGGTCACCGACCTCGAGGGCGGCGGCACGCTCGAGGAGCTGGCCACCCTCCCGGACGAGGGCATCACCTCCTACAAGCTCTTCATGGCCTACAAGGGCGCGCTGATGGTCGACGACGAGACGCTCTTCCGCACGATGGAGGTCGCCGCCGAGACCGGCGCCCTCGTCATGGTCCACGCCGAGAACGGCGACGTGATCGACGTGCTCGTCAAGCAGGCGCTCGCGGCGGGGAATACGGAGCCGATCTACCACGCGCTCACCCGTCCGCCCGAGGCGGAGGGCGAGGCAACGAACCGCGCGATCCAGCTGGCCCGCCTCGCCGGCGCGCCGCTCTACGTCGTCCATGTCACCTGCCGGGAAGCCGTCCAGCCGATCGCGCGCGCCCGTGACGACGGCTGGAACGTCTGGGGGGAGACCTGCACGCAGTACTTCTTCAACTCGCTCGACGACATCGCCAAGCCCGACTTCGAGGGCGCCAAGTACGTCTACTCGCCGCCGGTTCGCGACAAGTCGAACTGGGACGTGCTCTGGAACGCCGTTCGTACCGACGTCCTCTCGGCGGTCTCGACCGACCACTGCGCCTTCCTCTGGGACGGGCAGAAGACGATGGGCAAGGACGATTTCTCGAAGATCCCGAACGGCGCACCCGGCCTCGAGAACCGGCTGCAGATGATCCACATGTTCGGCGTGCGCGCCGGCCGGATCTCGCTCAACCGGATGGTGGAGCTGCTCGCGACGAACCCGGCGAAGCTGTTCGGCCTCTACCCGCGCAAGGGCACGATCGCAGTCGGCTCCGACGCCGACATCGTCGTCTTCGACCCGGAGAAGCGCGTGACGATCACCGCGGCGAGCCACCACTCCAAGTCCGACTACAACCTGTTCGAGGGCACGGAGGTGACCGGGTCGCCGGAGACGGTGCTCCTGCGCGGGCACGTCCTGGTCGAGAACGACGAGCTGGCCGCGCAGCCCGGGATCGGCCGCTACGTCGCCCGCGCGAGATTCGGGCAGGAGCTCAAGCCGGCGCCTGCGGCCGGCTCCTACCCCGGGTAGCCGCCGCGTCGCCTCCGCCTGCGTTTCTCCCCGATAGCGATTACGGTATGTCCCTTCACCAGGCAGGACGATTCGAAGGGGAGGGTTAGAAGATGCGGTACTTCAGGCGCAGGCCGGCGCTTCGCGTTGCCGGTCTCGCACTCGTCGCGCTCGCCGTCAGCATCGCCGGCGCCGGCGCGGCAACACATTCGAGCAGGGCACGAGCTGCGGTCGCGCGGCCGCTGCTCGACAGCCCGCAGCTCGTCAAGCACCAGACCCAGCCGCGGCCGACGTCGTCGTGCGTGGCGCTGCTCGGCATCCGGTGCTACGCGCCGGCACAGTTCGAAAGGGCCTACGACCTCGCGGGCCTGCACGCGTCCGGGATCAGCGGCAACGGCCAGACGATCGCGATCGTCGACTCGTTCGGCTCGCCGACAATCGCCAACGACCTGCACCAGTTCGATCAGACGTTCGGGGTCTCGAATCCGTACGGCGTCCCGATCGACCCGGCTATCGCGCAGGATCCGCAGCTGACGATCATCCAGCCGGCGGGCGCAGTGCCGCCGTTCGACCCGTCGGACGACGACATGGTCGGCTGGGCGCAGGAGACCACGCTCGACGTCGAGTGGGCGCACGTCATGGCGCCGAAGGCGAAGATCCTGCTCGTCGAGACGCCGGTCTCCGAGACCGAGGGCGTCCAGGGGTTCCCGGAGATCGTCAAGGCCGAGAACTACGTGATCGACCATCACCTCGCGAACGTGATCTCGCAGAGCTTCGGCGCGACCGAGGAGACGTTCCCGAGCAAGCAGTCGCTGCTCGCCCTGCGCGGCGCCTTCTGGAACGCGCTCGTCCACCACGTGACGGTGCTCGGCGCGTCGGGTGACGAGGGCTCGACGGACTACGAGCTCAACCTCGAGGATCTCTACCCGTTCCAGGTCAACAGCTGGCCCTCGAGCGACCCGCTCGTGACGAGCGTCGGCGGCACGCAGATGAACCTCGACGATTCCGGCAACCGTCTCTCGCCGGATGTCACCTGGAACGACAGCCCGATCGGGATCCAGGCTGCGAGCGGCGGCGGCCCGAGCCACGTCTTCAGGCGGCCGTTCTTCCAGCAGCACGCCAAGGGAATCGTCGGCCCGGCCCGCGGCACGCCGGACATCAGCCTCAACGCGGCCGTCGACGGCGGCGTGTGGGTCTACTACACGTTCGTGGGCGCGAGCTCGCCGTACCACATCTTCGGCGGGACGAGCGCGGCGACGCCGGAGTTCGCGGGAGTGGTCGCGATGGCCGACCAGCTCGCCCACAAGCCGCTCGGCTGGCTGAACGGCGCGCTGTACTCGATGCACGGCTCCAAGGACGGGATCGTGGACGTCACGCAGGGGAACAACGACATCGGCCCGTTCGAGAACAGCGACGGCAACGTGTACCACGTGCCCGGCTACGCGGCCGTCGCGGGCTACGACATGGCGACCGGCCTCGGCACCATCGACGCCGGCCGCTTCGTCCCGGCCCTGGTCAAGGCGGTCGAGCCTGGGTATGGGCACGATCATCACTAAGTAGCTTCGACTGCCGGCGTGTTCAGCCGGTGGGGCCCGGGACGCCCGGGCCCCACCGGCTCACTTCTGGCCGCCCGTCAGGCGTAGAGGCCGGGCTCCAGCTCGAGCGGCTCGTGCCGGCGACGCGGGAGCGATCCGTCCCCCCGCGCGCGCCGGGCGGCCTCGCGCGCCTCGACCAGCTCGACGTCTTCGCGGCCGAGGGCATACTCAATCAGGCCGCGGACGATCTCGGCCCGGCCGGGCCGCCCGGTGAGAAACGGGTGGCAGGTGAGCACGTAGAGGCAGCCCTGGCGCGCGTAGGCGTCGAGCTCGCCCGTCCAGAGCTCCAGCACGGACGAGGCGGGCCGCGTCTGGTTCCGCGCGAGCGGCGGCACGTAGGCGGTCTGCTGCCAGTCGTCGAGCCACCACGAGACCGGCAGCTCGACGAGCTCGCCCGAGGCGGTCTCGAGCACGTAGGGCCGGTCGTCGTCGGCGAGGCTCGAGTCGTACCCGAGCCCGTACTCGGCGACCAGCGCGCAGGTGCGCCACGACGGCTCCCAGCTCGGCGTGCGGTAGCCCTCGGGCCGCACGCCGAAGCGCTCCAGCGCCTCGAGCCCGCGCTCGAGCTCCCGCCGCTCCTCCGCCTCGCTCAACACGAGCGGGCTGCGGTGCGTGAAGGAGTGGTGCGCGATCTCGTGCCCGGCCTCGAGGATCCGCTCGACGACCGCCGGATGCAGCTCGGCGGTCAGCCCGGGGACGAAGAACGTGGCCGGCGCGCCGTACTCGGCGAGCAACGACAGGAGCCGCGGCACACCGACCTCCGGCCCGTACGCCTGGTGGCTCATCAGCATCGGGTTGTCCGCGTGGCGGGCGTCCTCGGCGAGCACCACGCTCTCGGCGTCCACGTCGAAGGTCAGAACCGCGAGCGCCATCGTCAGACGGGCGGCTCGGGGTCGTACTGGATGTAGCGGCGCACCTCTCGCGCCCGCTCGGGCGAGTGCAGCCGCACGACGAGATGGAGCGCCATGTCGATTCCGGCGGACACTCCCGCCGCAGTGATCACCTCGCCCGTGTCGACGAAGCGGTCGGCCGGCCGCACCTCGATGTCACGGCCCAGCGTCGGCAGCAGCTCGAGCGACTGCCAGTGGGTCGTCGCCGGCTTGCCGTCGAGCAACCCAGCTGCCGCGAGGACGAGCGAGCCGGTGCAGACGCTGGCGACAACCGTCCCTCTTCCGGCCAGCCCGCGCACCCACTCGAGCACGGCCTCGTCCTTCAGCTCCGCGCGGGTGCCGCGGCCGCCCGGGTAGACCAGAACGTCCAGCGGCGGCGCCGTCTCCCACGTCTCGTCCGGCAGCACGCGCAGTCCCTTCGCGCAGGTGACCACGCCGTCGGAGCGCGCGAGCGTGAAGACCCGCACCCCGTCGCCGGGCCACTGCTCGGCCCAGGCCGCGAGCACCTCCCAGGGCCCCGCCCAGTCCAGCTCCTCCGCGCCGTCGAAGAGCGCGACTCCGATCGTCGTGGCCACGACGCGACTCTACGCGTTGCGTTGTCGTTTGCGGTTGGACCGGATCGCGGGCACTCTGGGTGCCGGATGAGAAACCGGACGTACCGCGCCGTCACGCTCGCCGCACTCGCCGCGGGCATCGCTGCCGTGACCGGCGCCTCGGCCGCACACCGCACACCGGCCGCCTCGGCTCGGCCGCTCGTCGCGCAGCCGGCCCACTCTCGCGCGCTCGTCTCGCCGCTGCCGACCTCGCAGTGCCTGTCGCTGGTCGGGATCCGCTGTTACTCCCCTGCCCAGATGGAGGTGGCCTACGACCTCGCGTCGCTCCACGCGGTGGGCCTCACCGGCGCGGGTCAGACGATCGCGATCGTCGACAGCTTCGGCTCGCCCACCATCCGCCGCGACCTGCACGGCTTCGACCAGGTCTTCGGCGTGACGAACCCCAACGGCGTGCCGATCGACCCGGCGATCGCGAAGGACCCGAAGCTGACCATCATCCGGCCCGCCGGCAAGGTCCCGAAGTTCCGCGCCTCCAACTCGGAAATGGTGGGCTGGGCCGGGGAGACGACGCTCGACGTCGAGTGGGCCCACGTCTTCGCTCCGGGCGCGAACATCCTGCTCGTCGAGACGCCGGTCAGCGAGACCGAGGGCGTCCACGGGTTCCCGCAGATGGTCAAGGCCGAGAGCTACGTGATCAAGCATCACCTCGCGAGCGTGATCTCGCAGAGCTTCGGCGCGACCGAGAACACCTTCAAGACGAAGAAGTCGCTGCTTACACTGCGGAGCGCGTTCAAGCTCGCGGCGAAGAGCGGGGTCACCGTCCTCGCCGCCTCCGGCGACAGCGGCACGGCCGGCTACAAGTTGAACGGCCGCGACCTGTACCCGTTCCGGGTCAACAGCTGGCCGTCGAGCGACCCGCTCGTGACGAGCGTCGGCGGCACCCAGCTCGAGCTCGACGACGCGGGCAACCGCCTCTCGCCTGACGTCGTCTGGAACGACGGTTCAGGCGCCGGCGGCGGCGGGCTCAGCCGCATCTTCGCCCGTCCGGCCTATCAGAGCGCGGTGAGCGGGATCGTCGGCTCGCACCGCGGCACTCCGGACATCAGCCTGAGCGCAGCGGTCGACGGCGGCGTCTGGGTGTACGGCAGTTACGTCGGCCAGGCGTCGGCCTATGACGTCTACGGCGGCACGAGCGCCGCGACGCCGGAGCTCGCCGGCATCGTCGCGATCGCGAACCAGTCCGCCGGCAAGCCGCTCGGACAACTCAACCCGCTGCTCTACTCGCTCACCGGCGACGACGGCATCGTCGACGTCACGAGCGGCAACAACGACATCGGCCCGTTCCGGAACTCGAACGGGCGCAGGTACCACGTGCCCGGCTTCACGGCGCTCGCCGGCTACGACCTCGCGAGCGGCCTCGGCACCGTCGACGCGGCGAAGCTCGTGCCGGCGCTGGTCGCGGCCGCCGCCGCGCGCTAGGAGGGTTTGGCGGAACCCTGCTCGTCGTCGGGGTGCGATGGCCGTTCCGAGGCAAGGACGCAGGGAGTTCCTGTAGTGGGTAACTACAGGGGCGACTGAGGACGCGGCCTCGGGGCGGGCAGCGCGGCCCGACGGCACAGGCCGGGTTTCGTCAAGCCCTCCTTAACGCGTCTGCGGGAAGCCGAGGTCGACCTTCGAGGTGGCCGGGTCGGGCCAGCGCGAGGTGACGACCTTGCCGCGCGTGTAGAACTGGATCCCCTCCGGCCCGTAGATGTGCAGGTCGCCGAAGAGCGAGCTCTTCCAGCCGCCGAACGAGTAGTACGCCACGGGCACCGGGATCGGCACGTTGACTCCGACCATGCCGGCCTTGACGTCGAACTGGAACTGACGAGCCACCCCGCCGTCGCGCGTGAAGAGGGCGACACCGTTGCCGTACGGGTTCTCGTTGACGAGCCGCACGGCCTCCTCGTAGGTTTCGACGCGCGTGATTCCCAGCACCGGCCCGAAGATCTCGTCCTTGTAGACGTCCATCTCGGGCGTCACCTCGTCGAGCAGCGTGACGCCGAGGAAGAAGCCGCCGCCGTCCGGAGCGCTCTCGCGGCCGTCCGTGACGACCTTCGCGCCCTCCTCGCGGCCGCGCTCGATGTACGAGGCGACCTTGTCGCGGTGCTCGCGCGTGACCAGCGGCCCCATCTCGGAGTCCGGGTTCATCCCGTCGCCGACCTTCACGCGAGGCAGGCGCTCCTGGATCGCCGCCACCAGGTCGTCACCCGCGTGGCCGACCGCGACCAGCATCGAGACGGCCATGCAGCGCTCGCCCGCCGAGCCGTAGCCGGCGCTGACCGCCGCGTCGGCGGCCATGTCGATGTCCGCGTCCGGCAGCACGATCATGTGGTTCTTGGCCCCGCCGAGCGCCTGCACTCGCTTGCCGTGCGCGGTCGCCGTCTCGTAAACGTAGCGCGCGATCGGCGTCGAGCCTACGAACGAGACCGCTGCGATCTCGGGATGCTGGAGCACCGCGTCGACCGCGACCTTGTCGCCGTGCACGACGTTGAACACGCCGTCGGGCAGGCCGGCCTCTTTCAGCAGCTCGGCCGTGTAGACCGATGCCGAGGGATCCTTCTCGGAAGGCTTGAGCACGAACGTGTTCCCGCAGGCGATCGCCGGCGCCCACATCCACATTGGCACCATCGCCGGGAAGTTGAACGGCGTGATCCCGGCGACGACGCCGAGCGGCTGGCGGATCGAGTAGACGTCGATCCCGGTCGAGGCCTGCTCCGAGTAGCCGCCCTTCAGGAGCTCCGGGATCCCGCAGCAGAACTCGATCACCTCGAGCCCGCGCGCGACCTCGCCCTTCGCATCCGAGAGCACCTTGCCGTGCTCGAGCGTCAGGAGCCTGGCGATGTCCTCGGCGTGGTCGTGGACGAGCTCGCGGATGCGGAAGAACAGCTCGGTGCGGCGCGAGAGCGAGAACGAGCGCCACGACTCGGAGGCGCGCTTCGCCGCCTGGACCGCCGCATCGACCTCCTCGACCGACGCGAAGTCGACCTCGCCGGTCTGCACGCCGAGCGCCGGGTTGTAGACCGGCCCGTTCCGGCCCGAGGTTCCTTCGACCCGCTTGCCGTCGATCCAGTGCGAGATCCGCGTGACCTCGCCCGAGCGTTCCTCGGTGAGCTGGTCGGCCACCTCGGTCATACGGGCAGCCTAGCGCGGAACGAAAGGGGCCGACCGGGCCGGCCGCGAGGACCGGCCCGGTCGTGCCGAGGGATCAGTGCGTCGTGATCCGCAGGACGCGCCCGGCGCCGGCAGGGAAGCCGAAGCCCTGCTCGGAGACGTAGAAGGCGCCGTCCTTCCCGACCGTCATTCCCGTCGGGAAGATCAGCCCGGAGACCACCGTCTTGACCGGCCCGCTCGAGCCGACCTGGACGATCGCTCCGCTCCCGGGAGTCGGCCCGCCCGGAGTCGTGCTCATCTCGAGCGCGTAGAGCGAGTGGCCGCGGAAGGCGAGCCCGAGCACCTGCTCGAAGCCCGTGGCTTTCTGGGTCAGGTGGCCCGTTGCGTTGATCGTCCAGACGCTCTCGTTCGGGGTCGTCCCGTCCTCGGGGCCGAACACGCCGAGGTTGGCGATCACGAAGCGTTGCGCGCTCTTGTGATGCGACCAGCCGTGACCGTGGTGCTTTCGTTTCTGGCCCAGCGGCAGAATCGCCGTCGGCACCACATGACCCAGCTGCGCCGAGATGTCGACGACCCGGCTGATGTGACCGGAAGTGGTGACCTTGTCGAGCTCACCGTGGTTGGAGTCCATCGGGTAGAGGGCTCCTCCGGCGGAGGTCATGCTGTACCAGGTCCCGTCCGGCTCGAAGTCCTCGTCGTCAGGCTGGGCGACCGGGTGGGCCGCCTGGAAGGCGCTCAGGTTCGCGATCAGCGTCCAGCTCCCGTTCTTGCCGACCTTGAAGACGCCGTTCGGAACCGTCGGCACGCCGTGCGAGCAGCCGGCTCCCGCCAGCAGCCCGTACAGCCTGTCGTGCACGAAGGCCACGCTCGAGACGCCGCTGACGAGGCTGCCGAGGGCAGGGCTCGTCTGGCTCGAGGGCAGACCGTTGACGACCGTCGAGACGTGCCCGTGCCTGTCGATCTTCGAGATCCGCCCGCCGCGCATGGGGTCGTTCGTGCTGCCGAAATACGGCGCGGCTGCTCCATGCGCCTGAGGGCATGAGTCGTCGGATGAGTTGTGCGTTCCGCCGAGGCCGCCCTCGGCGACGTAGAGCTTCCCGCCGGGGCCGAAGGTCAGCCCGCGCGGGTTGTTGAAGCCGGAGGCGAAGATCTTGACCCCCGGTGTCCCGCCTCCGTGTCCGGGCTTCTTCCCCTTTCCGTGGCCCGGCCCACCCTTGGCGGCTGCCACCCCGCCTCCTGCGAGCGCGGCGAGCACGACGACCAGTGCCACCGCCAGCGTGGTTTGCCTCATCGTCTCCCCCTTCCTTGCCGTTTGCCTGCCGTGCGACGCCGCACTTCCGGCGCGTCGCTCGATCTTTGGGCGCGGCCAGCCTAACGCCCGACTGTTAACAGGCTGTTATCTCGCGCTGGAGCGGTCCACGATCGCGAGAAAGCCCCGGCCGATCGAGGCGGCCGGGGCTTTCGTCGCGCTTGAAGGGTGCTAGGACAGCGGCGGGATCGTGTTGAAGGTGCCCCAGAGCGTGTGGGCATCCGCGCCGTTGATGGACGCCGTTCCGCCCTTGTACGGCAGGCCCGCGATGTAGGCGTCGCCGGAGAACAGGTACAGCGGCCGTCCCTTGTAGGTCACCTGCTCGGTGCCGTCGGGCCTCCTCATCGTCCCGACTGCGTGCTGGTCGACGCCCGCTCCGGCCTGGGGCTTCCCCGACGTGAGGACCGGGCCGGGCCGGTGCCTAACTTCGGGCGAGGCTGAAGAGTCATTCGCATTCAAGCGTGTTGGCGGGCTAGGATCGCGGCATGGCCGTCGAAACCGGGCTCGACGCGAAGCGGATCCAGGAGCTCGACAAGGAGCATGTCCTCCACTCCTGGTCGGTGCAGAGCCAGATCTCGCCGCTGCCGGTCGCCGGCGCGGAGGGCCGCTACTTCTGGGACTACGACGGCAACCGCTACCTCGACTTCGCCTCGCAGCTCGTCAACGTCAACCTCGGCCATCAGCACCCGAAGGTCGTCGCGGCGATCGTGGAGCAGGCCCAGAAGCTGACCACGATCGGGCCGCCGATGGCGCACGAGACGCGCTCCGAGCTGGCCCGCCTGATCGCCGAGGTCACACCCGGCGACCTGACGATGTCGTTCTTCACCAACGGCGGCGCCGAGGCGAACGAAAACGCGATCAAGCTCGCACGCTGGTACACGGGCCGGCACAAGATCGTCGCGAGGTACCGCTCCTACCACGGCGCGACGGCCGGCGCGATCACCGCAACCGGCGACCCGCGCCGCTGGCCCGCCGAGCCGGGAATCCCCGGCGTCGTCCGCATGCTCGACCCCTACACCTACCGCTGCCCCGCCGGCCATCCCGACCCGTGCCCGGTCTGCACAGGCGGCCCGCACCTGGAGGAGATCCTCCAGTACGAGGGACCGCAGAACGTCGCCGCGGTGATCCTCGAGACGATCGTCGGCACCAACGGCGTGATCGTCCCGCCCGACGGCTACCTGCAGTCGATCCGCGAGGTCTGCGACCGGCACGGGATCCTGCTGATCTGCGACGAAGTGATGGCCGGCTTCGGCCGCTCCGGCAAGTGGTTCGCCTGCGAGCACTGGGACGTCGTGCCCGACATCCTGACCGTCGCCAAGGGGATCAATTCCGGCTACGTGCCGCTCGGCGCGATGGTGATCAACAAGAAGCTCGCCGACTGGGTCGAGGACCAGTACTTCGCCGGAGGGCTGACCTACTCGGGCCACGTCCTCGCCTGCGCCGCGGCGATCGCCTCGATCGAGGCCTTCCAGGAGGAGGGCATCGTCGAGAACTCCGCTGCGATGGGCGAGGTGCTGGCCGAGGAGCTGCCCCGCCTGGCCGAGCGTCATCCGTCGATCGGCGAGGTGCGCGGCAAGGGGCTCTTCTGGGGCATCGAGCTGGTGCGGGACCGCGAGACGCGCGAGCCACTCGTCCCCTTCAACGCGTCGGGCGAGGCGCTCGCGCCGATGGCCCGGCTGATGAAGGCGGCCCTCGAGCGCGGGCTCTACCTGATGACCCACTGGAACGTGATCATGGTCTGCCCGCCGCTGACGATCACCCGCGAGGAGCTGGCCGAGGGCCTCGGCGTCCTCGACGAGGTCTTCGCGCTGCAAAGCTGAGGTACCCTTGGGGCTCCGCCGTCCGAGGGGAGCCGCCATCCGCACCGTTCGCATCGAGGCGCCGACGACGTCGTCAGCGACGCAGCTCGTCCGCGATCTCGTCCCGTTTGCGCAGACCGATCTCGTCCCACTGGGGGACGAGCGCTGGGAGGTGCGGGTCGAGGAGAGCTCCGAGGACGAGCTCGACGCGGTCCTGCACGCGGTCGCGCGCTGGGCGGTCGACTGCCAGCTGGAGACGGCAAGCGTCCGGGTCGACGGCGAGCAGATCGAGCTCCCGGAAGCCGGCTAGGCGGGTTTGGCGGAATAGCGCTCGTCGCTGGGGTGCGATGGCGCGGCCCGGCGGCACAGGCGGTATTTCGTCAAGCCCTCCTAGTCCTCCAGCAGCGGCAGCCCTGCGGCGACCTGCCGCCGGCCGGCCGCCTCGTAGATGACGTCGACGCTGTCGTTCTGGCGGTAGGTGCCGGCGACGCCGAGGAAGAGCGAGAGCCAGCGCCAGAAGCCGAGCCGCCCCTCACGCGCCAGCGGCCGCCCGAAGACGAGCTCGTCGCCCTCTCGCTCGAAGTCCCTGCCGGCCTCCTGGGGGACGCCGTTCACGAACACCTCGAACCGCTCACCGACCCCGGGCGGCAGCTGTACGCGCGTTCGTCCTCCCACCCCTCGTAGAATGCCAGCGCGTGCCGTGGCCAATCGAGGACGATGCTTGTGCGACGCCCGCGAGAGTCGCGCGCTTGCCGTTGCCGGCGAAGCCAGACGCGTAGCGTGGCCCGGTTCCGTCGTGTCCTCACGTGCGTCGCGCTGGTCGCGCTGGCCCTCGCCGGGACGGCCGCGGCGGGGAACGGCGGCCTGGCGCCGCCCTCGCCCGCCTCGCCGGGCGCAGAGCACATCCGCTCGGTCTACTGGCTGATCCTCGGCGTGACCGCCGCGATCTTCCTGATCGTCGAGGTGACGCTCGTCCTCTTCGTCGTCCGCTATCGCAGCCGCGGCCGTGCACGCGACGTCGAGGGCGCGCAGATACGCGGGCACACGAAGCTCGAGCTGGCCTGGACCGCGGGACCTGTCCTGATCCTGGCGGCGATCGTCTCCTTCGTCTTCTACGAGATCTCCGGGATCAACGGCACCGGCGTCTCGGCGGCCACTCCGGCGTCGACGATCAGGATCGAGGGCCACCAGTACTACTGGGAGTTCACCTACCCCAACGGCAAGGTCGCGATCGACGACCTGCGGCTGCCCCTCGGCGCGGCCGCCCACTTCGAGATCGTCTCCGACGACGTCAACCACAGCTGGTGGGTGCCGGCCCTCGGCGGCAAGGTCGACGCGATCCCCGGGAGAACGAACCAAACCACCTGGCTGCCCGACAAGCTCGGCACCTTTCGCGGTCAGTGCGCCGAGTTCTGCGGGATGCTGCACGCGGAGATGCTGACGTCGGTCGAGGTGGTGCCGCCCGACGAGTTCCGGGCCTGGCTGCGGTCGCGCACGGTCGACGACGTCGGCCACGACACGTTCAACGGCGTCTGCGCCAAGTGCCACGGGCTCTCCGGCCAGGGGCTGATCGGCCCGGCGATCGCGCAGAGCCCGCTGCTCGCCGACCGCAATGCGCTGACGATCCTCCTCCGGAACGGGCGCAACGCGATGCCTGCCGTCGGCCGCGACTGGAGCGAGCAACAGCTGAACGCGACCATCGACTACCTGCAGAAGCGCTTCAAGGTGAAGCCAAGTGGCCACTAGGGTCGAGACCGTCCCGCCGCAGGTGCTGCTCTCGCGCGGCCGCTTCTCGAGCTGGCTGACGACGACCGACCACAAGCGGATCGGGACCCTCTACATCGGGACCTCGCTGGTCTTCTTCATCGCCGGCGGGATCCTCGCCCTGCTGATGCGAGCCCAGCTCGCGACCCCGAACGAGCACCTGGTCACGAAGAACAGCTACGACGAGCTGTTCACGATGCACGGCACGACGATGATCTTCCTGGTCATCGTCCCGATCCTCGCCGGGTTCGGAAACTACCTCGTGCCGCTGATGATCGGCGCGCGCGACATGGCCTTCCCGCGGCTGAACGCGCTCTCGTACTGGCTGTTCCTGCTCGGCGGCGTGATCCTCTACACGAGCTGGTTCGCAGCCGGCGGCGCGCCGAGGGCCGGCTGGACGGGCTACGTCACGCTCTCGGAGAGCGGCTACACGCCCGGGCACGGCATGGACCTCTGGATCCTCTCGCTGCACGTTCTGACGCTGGCCTCGCTCGCAGGCGCGATCAACTTCCTGGTGACGATCCACAACCTGCGCACCGCCGGGATGACCTGGATGCGGATGCCGCTCTTCGTCTGGACGATGGAGGTCTACGCGGCGCTGCTCGTCGTCGTGCTGCCCGCGCTCTCGGCCGGCTTGACCTTGCTGCTGCTCGATCGAACGGCCGGCACGCACTTCTTCCTTCCGGCCCAGGGCGGCAACGCGCTCCTCTACCAGCACGTCTTCTGGTTCTTCGGCCACCCCGAGGTCTACATCATGATCCTCCCGGCGATGGGGATCATCTCCGAGGTGATCCCGGTCTTCGCGCGCAAGCCGATCTTCGGCTACACGGCGATCGCGCTCTCGACCGTCGCGATCGGCTTCTACTCGATGCTGGTCTGGGCGCACCACATGTTCACCGTTGGGCTTCCCGGCTATTTGCAGGGGTTCTTCATGATCTCATCGATGATCATCGCCATCCCGACGGGGATCAAGATCTTCAACTGGCTGGCGACGACCTGGCGGGGGAACATCCACTTCGACACGGCGATGCTGTTCGCGCTCGGCTTCATCGCCGTGTTCACGATCGGCGGCCTCTCGGGGATCTTCGTCGCCGCCTACCCGTTCGACTGGCAGGCGCAGGACACGTACTTCATCGTCGCGCACCTGCACTACGTGCTCTTCGGCGGCTCGATCTTCGGGATCTTCGCCGGGCTCTACTACTGGTGGCCGAAGATCTTCGGGCGGATGCTCGACGAGCGGCTCGGCAAGCTCAGCTTCTGGCTGACCTTCGCCGGCATGAACCTGACCTTCTTCCCGATGCACATGCTCGGCCTGCTCGGAATGCCGCGCCGGATCTACACCTACTACCACGGTGGGATCTGGGAGTGGTACAACCTCACCTCCACGATCGGCTCGGGAGTGATGGCGCTGGGAATCGCTGTGTTCCTCGTGAACGTCCTGAAGACGTCGCGGTCAGGGCCGCGGGCGGTGAACGACCCCTGGCTCGCCGACACGCTCGAGTGGTACACGACCTCGCCGCCGCCGCCGCACAACTTCGACAAGGTTCCCTACGTCTCGAGCCCCCGGCCGCTGCGCGACCTGCGGCGCCGGCTGGCGGTGGCGCGTGACTGACGTCAGACCTGGGCCCTGGCTGCGGCTGACCGCGCTCGTGGCGGCCGGCGCCTGCCTCGCCGCGGTGGTCAGCGGGGCGCTGCAGCTCGGCGCCGCGCACCGGGTGCTGGCCGCGCTGGCGCTGCCGCCGCTCTGCGCCCTGGTCGCGGCGGCCTGGATCGCCCACCGGCGGCTGCTGCCCTCGTCGGCGGTCGCGCTCCTCTCGTTCCTCGCCGCCGCACTCGTGATCACGCGGCCCGCGCACCTCGCGCTGGCCGGGCTCGCGTTCGCGGCTGCCCTCGTCGCCCTCGCCGGCTGCTTCCGCGGCGTGCCGGCACCGCGCGCCTCGTGGCGCGACTACGTCACGTTGACCAAGCCGCGAATCATGACGCTGCTCCTGCTGACCGGCGCAGCGGGGATGATCGTCGGCGCCCAGGGCTGGCCGGGAACTGCGCTGTTCGTGGTGACCATGACCGGCCTCGCCATGGCCTGTGGTGGGGCGAGCGCGCTCAACCATGTGCTCGACCGCGACATCGACCGGCTGATGCCGCGCACCGGCTCGCGCCCGGTCGCGGGCGAGCGGGTCGCGCCGGCGCACGCGCTGGAGTTCGGGCTCGCGCTGTCTGCCTTCTCGTTCGTGCTGCTCGCCTCCGTCGTGAACGTCTTGACCGCGGTGCTCGCGCTCGTCGGGAACCTGTTCTACGTGCTCGTCTACACCCGCTGGCTGAAGCGCTCGACGCCACAGAACATCGTCATCGGCGGCGCGGCCGGCGCGGTGCCGCCGCTCGTGGGCTGGGCCGCCGCCACCGGCAACCTCACGCTGCCGGCGCTGTTCCTCTTCCTGATCGTGTTCTTCTGGACGCCGCCGCACTTCTGGGCGCTCGCCCTGCTGATCAAGCGCGACTACGCGGCGGCGAGGATTCCCATGCTGCCGGTGGTGCGCGGCGACGACGAGACCGCGCGGCAGATCGTCTGGTACTCGCTCGTGCTGTTCGCGGTCACGCTGCTGCCGTTCGCGTGGCAAAGCGCCGGGGTGGTCTACCTCGCGGCGGCGGTGCTGCTCGGGGCGGTGTTCCTGCGGCTCGCGTGGCGGCTGCGGCGCGAGACGACACCGGTGCGGGCCCGCGCGCTGTTCCATTTCTCGCTTCTCTACCTGGCGCTGCTCTTCGTGGCGCTGGCGCTGGACGCCGTGCTGTGATCGAGCCGACGCGGCAACAGACCGTCATGCTGACCGTCGTGGAGCCGGTCGCAATGGATGCCGACCTCGAGCGGAAGAACCTGATCTTCGGGCTGGCGCTGTTCGCGCTGTTCCTGGTCCTCTTCTGCGCGGTGATCGCAGCCGCGTTCGTGTACCTCGCGGTCGCCTGACCGGGCCTGTTTTTCGGCCCTTGGTCCCTGAGTACGGTTCGCCCGGCCTCCTCCCCGAGTGGCACGGGGGAACCCCTGGTTCCCCCGTGAACCCCCTCCTTGCCAATGTCACCGCTCGGCCGACCGCAGCGCAGCCGCCGCCTCGGTCGGATCCACAACTGCTCGGTGTCGGTGTGCCTCACGCCGGGCAAAGCCCGGCTCCGGCGGCGGATCTCTCGAATCCCGACCTCGTTTCCTCTGACAACGGTTCGCCCGGCGTCCTCCCCGAGGCGATCGTAGCCCGTAAAGGCGCACGTGTCTGTGACGCGGGTGTGACGAAAGCGTGACTTCCTCCGCGGCCGCTCCCGACGGGATCTTCCTCGCGCGGCCACCGGACGCCGGGGACGCTCCCGTCGGCCGGCGGCTCGCGGTCAAAGACCTCTTCGACACCGCAGGCCTCGTCACGACGTACGGCTCGGTGCTCTTCGCCGACCACGTGCCCGACGAGACCGCGGAGGCGGTTCGGCGCCTCGAGGCCGCCGGCTGGATCGATGTCGGCAAGACGAACCTGCACGAGTTCGCGTACGGCACGACCTCCGAGAACCCGCACTTCGGCACGGTCCCGAACCCGCTCGCAGCCGGGCGGATCGCGGGCGGCTCGAGCGGCGGCTCCGCGGCGGCGCTCGCTGCAGGCCTCGCGGACGCGGCGCTCGGCACGGACACCGGCGGCTCGATCCGGATCCCCGCCGCCTGCTGCGGAGTCGTCGGCTTCAAGCCGACCTATGGGCTCGTCCCGCTCGACGGCTGCTTCCCTCTCGGCCCGACCTTCGACCACGCGGGCCCGATGGCGCGCGACGTCGCCGCCTGCTCGCTCCTCCTCGAGAGCCTCGCGCCCGGCTACGAGCCCACCGAGCTCACCCTCGACGACCTTCGCGTTGGAGTTGCCTGGACAGAGCTCGCCGACCCGCTCGTCGAGAAGCGGGCCGAGGCCGCAGCGGAGCTTGTTCCCAACGCACGGCGGCTCGATCTGCCGCTACCCACGGACGTGACCCCAGCCTTCATGCGGGAGGCGGGCGACGTCCACCGCGAGCTGTTCGAGGAGTACGCCGACGACTACAGCGACAACGTTCGAGCGAAGCTGGAGCGCGCTCTGGCCGTCACGGACACCGAGTACGAGCAGGCCGCCGCCGCCCGCGAGCGGTATCGCGAGCGCCTGCTCGAGCTGACCGCCGAGGTCGACCTGCTGCTGACCCCGACTCTCGTCTGCGTCGCCCCGCACACCGGGCAGGACGAGTTGGCGCTGCGGGGGACGCTCACGCGGCTCACCTTCCCGTTCAACGCGACGGGCTGGCCGGCGCTGGCGCTTCCGTGCGGCGGCGCAGAGGACGGGCTGCCCGCATCGGTTCAGCTGGCGGCGCCGCCCGGGGAGGACGCCCGTGTGCTGGCGGCGGGGGCTGCTCTCGAGCGCGCGCTCTCCCGTTAGCCCACGCCCCGGGAGTCCCCCGTTCGAGGGACGCCGCACGACTCTGCACTGCCGAAAACAACCTCGACGATGGCCCGCGTCCGTTGTGCTGCTGCGCTGATCGCCGCGCTTTCGCTGTGCGGGTCTGCAAGCGCGCGCATCTCCGCGGGTCCGCAGCTGGTGCACGGCTTCATGCTCCGATCGGACGAGCCCGTCGTGCACAACTTCTCTCGGACGCCCTCGTTTGCCTGGAGCCCGGTTCGCGGCGCGCGCAGCTATCAGTTCGAGCTCTCGACCAGCCAGGACTTCTCCGACAACGCCTCGGTCTGGTCGGCCTCCGGACTGACCACCCCGGCAGTCTCGGTCCCGATCTCGCTCCCGTGGATCACCGGTCAGCCGTACTCGCTCTACGCGCACGTGCGGGCCGTGACGAACAAGGGCCCGACGGCCTGGAGCGCCCCGTTCGGCTTCAACGTGCGCTGGCCCGCGGTTCCGCAGCCGGCCGGCCCGAGCTATCCGGGCCTCCTGCGCTGGACGGCCGTGCCCGGCGCGACCGGCTACACGGTCTGGATGCAGGATCCCGCGGACGCGACGATCGGGAAGCTGTTCTGGACGCGCGGGAACATGGCGGACGAGCGCGAGTACTACACGTTCCACCAGGATCCATCCTGGACGGGAACGGTGGTCTGGCGCGTCCGGGCCGAGCGAACGCTGATCGGCACGACCGACAACGGCCTGCCGGCGGTCTCGTACGGGCCCTGGAGCCCGATCTACACCAGCACCAACCCGGCGTTCGCGAGTGGGCCGCTACGCGTGCTGGCCACCGTCTCGAAGGTGGTCTCCGACGCGACACACACACGCGCGCACGAGGTCATGCCCGGGTTCGTGTATACGGGCGACACCTCGATCAACGGCCAGGCCTACCAGCTCTACCGCGTCGAGGTCTTCAGCGACGAGGACTGCCTGAACCCCGTCTTCTACGGCGCGACGGTCGGCAGCCCGGCCTACGTCCCACGCGAGGTCGGCCCGCTCGCGCTCCCGACCAGCGTCGCGGACGTCACCGCCGCCCAGAACGAGTTCCTGGCGAACGGGGTCGAGTCGAACGGCGTCACGCGCGACGGAGCGATCTTCACGCCGAACGAGATGAAGTTCGACCCCGTGAGCAAGCTGGCAAAGGTCGACCTCTGGGACACCAGCGGGCCCGGCGCGCGCTACTACTGGACGGTGATGCCGGTCGATGTCGTCGCAGACGACGAGATCACGACGGCACTCTCGCTCTCGGCGCCCGCCGGATCGACGACGATCACGGTTGCCAACTCCACCGGAATCGGCGCGGGTGACGAGCTGCTGATCGGCGACTCGCCGGCCGAGCACGGAGTGGCGGTCAGCGTGGTCGGAAACACGATCACGCTCGCGGCAGGCCTGGCCAACTTCCACTTCGTCGGCGAGAAGGTCGTCCGGCCGAGCGGCGGCGTCAAGTACCACGACGCCGAGCTCACCCAGGACGCCTGCGCGGCCGGCCGGGTGCTCACGTTCGGGAAGGAGAACGATCCGGCCGTCACGGGCCAGTCCGCGCCGTACGTCTCCGGCCTCTCTCCGAGCGGAACCCTCGTCGCTGCCAAGACGAAGTCGCCCAAGTTCTACGGGGCGCCGCTCGTTGCCTGGCAGCCGGTGCTCGCCGCCGACAAGTACGAGATCCAGTGGAGCCGCACGCGCTACCCGTGGCGCACGGCCGGGAGCAAGCAGACGTTCGCGACCTCGCTGACCCTGCCGCTCAAGCCGGGCACCTGGTACTACCGCGTGCGCGGGCTCGACTCGCTGATGACCGGCACCAAGACCGGCCTCTCATGGTCGGACCCCGTGCGGCTCGTCGTGACGAAGCCGCGCTTCAAGATCGTCAAGCGCTAGCGGCCACTCTTCTGGCGAGCATCGGCTCTCGATCCCCAGCCAGGGCGTTGGACGGCCGCACAGGCAAAGCCCGTACGGCCTCCATGGTCGGCGCCGCCCAGTCGGCGCCTTAGACGTTCTCGAGCAGCCTGCGGTCGGCGCGGCGTCGTAGCGCACGGCCCGTGAGGATGCCCGCGCCGCCGAGGAGCAGCAGCGGCCCGGCGACGAGCAGCGCGTAGACGAGGAGCTCGAGCTCGCGCAGCAACACGGAGGCCGCGTCGTCGATCGTCCGGTGGAAGCGCCCGGCCGGCGCGGCGGCCGGTTTCGGTCCGACCACCATCGCCAGCGCGACCGACGCGAGCTGGGCGCTGCGGACGGTCGCCGAGCGCTGGCTCGTCAGCGCGGCCAGGCGCGTCTTGTCGGCGCGGAGCCGCTGCTCGAGCTGGTAGCGCTGCTCGGCGCTGAGCGTGCCCGCGAGCTGCGCCTCGATCTTGGCGATGTTCCCGCGCAGCCGGCCGATCGTCGCGGTCAGGCCGTCCACCTTCTGCTGCACGTCCTTGAGCACGATCTGCTGCTTGACCAGGTCGCCGTAGCCCGAGAACCGGGCGATGGCGGCCTGCACGTGCTCGATCGGGATCCGCAGGACGAGCTCGGAGTTGCCGGTGTGCCCGGGCGCCGAGTAGGCCGACCAGACGAGGTAACCGCCGGCCTTGCGCGTGAACGCGATCGCGTCGCGGGTCTGCTTGGAGAGCTCATCCTGGCTGGCGACGCGCACCCGGAGGACCGCGTCGTAGCGCTGCAGCCGCGAGGCGGACGGCGCCGGCACAGCGGCCCTGGCGCTGTTCGGGAGGCCGGCGGCCTTGAGCGCTGGGACGTGAAGCGTGAACGGCTGCCAAGCGTGGTCGATGGTTTTCTCGGCTCCCTGCGGACGGCCAGCGGCCGCGTTTGGGTGGGACACGGAGGACCCGTGCACGACGCCGATCACGACCGCGACGGTGAGCGCGGCGGCGGCCGCGGCCAGGCCGGCGGCCGGCACGAAGCGGCGCAGGTTCAGCTGCAGCCGGAGGCGTGGCGCGGGCGGAGCGAGGGTGCGCACGCGCTCGCGCAGCTCCTCCGAGGCGACGGGGCGCGACGCGCGCAGCTCCGACGCGAGCTTGTCGTACCGATCGCCCACGAGCTCAAGCGGCGACACCGGCGCTCACCTCCTTCTCGAGCTTCTGCAGGGCACGGCTGAGGCGCGTCGAGCACGCCGTCGCGCTGATTCCGAGGACACGGGCCGCGCTCTCGCCGTCGAGTTCGAGCACGACGCGCAGCGCGAGCACCTCGCGCTCCGCCGCCGAGAGCCGGGCCAGCGCCCCTTCCAGCTCCGGCGAGAGCCCTTCCCCGAACGCGGCTTCGGCAGATTCGCGCACCTCGAGCGAATACCGGCCCTCGCGCCGCCGCCGCCGCTCCTCCGAACGGAAGTGGTCGAGCGCCGTCGAGCGCGCGAGCTGGCAGAGCCAGGTGCGGGCGCTCCCGCGGCGCGGGTCGTAGCGGCTCCAGCGCTCCAGCGCTCTCGCGAAGGTCTCGGCTGTCAGGTCCTCTGCCACGTTTCGGTCTCCCGTCAGGTAGACGAGGAACGCGAGCACGTCGTCGAGGTGACGCTCCGCCGCCTCCGCGAACTCTGCGTTCGGTCTCACGGCTGTCATACGCCGCCGCCGTGGCATGACGTCACATTCGCGTGGCGCGCACCGCGTCCTCGTAGATGCGGTCGCGGGTGAAGCGCTCGAGCTCGTCGCTCAGCAGGTCCGCCGGGCTCGGTGCGTCGCCTGACGGGAACGGCGTCGCCTCGCCGTCCACCTCGACACCCGTCAGCTTGTCGGCGGCCTCGTGATCGAGCTCGATCTTGCGGCCGAGCCGGGAGCGCAGCCAGCCGGCGAGCAGCTGGGCCTGGGCTTCGGTACCGGTCACCTTGATCCGGCGCACCTCCGCAATCCCCGGCCAGAGCGAGGCGAGCTGCAGGCGCCAGCGGCTCGTCCGTGCCCAGGCGATGTCGGACACGACGACGCGGTCGAAGATCTCAGTGAGCGGCGCGTACGGCTCGGGCAGATACGGCCATTCGGTGCTGTCGACGATCAGGCGGTCGACCGTGCGGATCAGCTGCTCGAACGGCTGCTCCCCGAAGGGCGGCAGCCCGCGCCAACGCAGGAACACGGGCAGGTCGGGCAGGAGCAGCGGCTCGATCACGCTCGCCGGCGCCTGGACGCGGTTCCCGCGCAGACGTAACCGAATCGTCTCGGTGCAGATCTGCCGTGCGTGGCCGGCGGCGTACCGGCCGACCTCAACGCTCCCGTCGAGCCCGTCGTCCTCGTTCGGCTCGGGGAAGAGCACGATCGTTCGCGAAGGGTGCCGCTCCGCGAGCCCGGAGAGCACGTCCTCCACCGCCTCGACCCAGGCCTCGGGCACCCACGCGACGT
>DASPRN010000101.1:0-21707 GCA_035624425.1 Gaiellaceae bacterium | reverse complement strand
TCGGCTTTGCCTTCGCCGGCACCGAGGCGCTCCGGCGGCATACGGCGCGCGAGTTTCCGGCAGCCGGTCAGGCGAGCGCGCGCGCCGGCTGAGCGGCTCGCTCAGTGAGGATCACCTGGGTCGGGCACAGCACCGTTCTCGTTGAAGCCGACGGCGTCCGCCTCCTCACCGATCCGTTGCTGCGCCCGCGGGTGGGGCATCTGCGCCGGGTGGCCGGCCCCGCGCCGGCAATCTCCGGCGAGATCGACGCGGTTCTCCTCTCGCACGTCCACTGGGACCACCTCGACCTGCGCTCGCTCGACCTCGTTCCGGCCCGCCGGCTGATCGTGCCGCGCGGCGCCGGCCGGTTGCTCGGGCGTTTCGAGGGCGTCGTCGAGCTCGACGAACGCGAGTCGGTCACGATCGGCCCGCTTACGGTCCGCGCAACCCATGCGGAGCACCACACCCGGCGGCTTCCGTTCGGTGCGACGACGCCTGCGCTCGGATACCTGATCGAGGCGTCGCGGCGGGTGTACTTCGCCGGCGACACCGACGTGTTCGACGGCATGCGCGAGCTCGCGCCTGCTCTTGATCTCGCGCTGCTCCCGATCGACGGGTGGGGGCCTCGAGTCGGCCCGGGCCACCTCGACCCGCAGCGCGCCGCAGAGGCGCTGCAGCTGCTCGGGCCGAGGATCGCGGTCCCGGTTCACTGGGGGACCTACCGGCGCCTCGGCCTGAGCCGGGACCCCGCGACGCTGCGTGAGCCGGCGATTCGCTTCGAGCGGATCGCAGCCGAGCTGGCGCCCGAGGTCGAGGTCCGGGTCCTCGTCCCCGGAGAGCGTCTCGAAGTGCCGTCCGTGGAAAGGGCCCGAGGCTGAGCAGCCTCGTCAAGAAACCCTGGTTCAAGCGCGTCGTGCTCGGCGCCGTGAGCGTGGGGATCGTCGTCGCGACCTTCGTCTTCCTGCTCCCGTCGATCGCCGACTACGGCCAGGTCTGGGGTGCCGTCAAGCAGCTCTCCTGGCTGGATGTCGGCGCGCTGCTCCTGGCCACCGCGATCAACCTCGTGACGTTCGCGCCGCCGTGGATGGTCGCGCTTCCGGGCCTCTCGTTCATGCAGGCGCTGACGGTCACGCAGGCGTCGACCGCTCTCTCGATCGTCGTGCCGGGCGGCATCGCCGCCGGCGTGGCCGGCTCGTTCGGAGTGCTACGCGGGTGGCGCTTTCCGGCGCGGGACATCACGCGCGCGATCACGCTGACCAGCCTCTGGAATCAGTTCCTCAACCTGTCGTTTCCGATCGTGGCGGTCTTCCTCCTCGCGCTCTCGGGCGAGAGCACCGCGGCGCTGGCGACGGTCGCGTTCGTCGGCGTCGCGATCCTCGGGATCGTGGTGGCGGGCTTCGTCCTCGTCCTCGTCAGCAGGCGGCTCGCGGAGGACATCGGCGACGTCGCGGCGCGCTTCACCAACTGGGCGCTCCGCAAGGTGCGGCGCGGTCCGGTCTCCTGGGGCGGAGCGAACTTCGGGCGCTTCCGCGAGGAGGTCGGAACCTTTCTCGAGCGGCGGTGGCCGATGCTCACGGGCGCTGCGCTCCTCGGGAACCTGACCGTCTTCCTCGTCCTCGTCGTCTCGCTGCGAACGCTGGGCGTGTCGTCGTCGCAGGTGACCCTGGTCGAGGCGTTCGCCTCCTGGGCGCTGATCCGCATCCTCGGAGCGATCCCGATCACCCCGGGCGGGATCGGCGTGATCGAGCTCGGGCTGACCGGCGCGCTGATCGGATTCGGCGGGCACAAGGCGAGCGTGGTCGCGGCCGTGCTCGTCTACCGCTTCCTGACGACGGTTCCCACGCTCATCCTCGGCCTGGCGGCGGCGTTCACCTGGCGGCGGCAGCGGCGGCACGCCGAGCCGGAGCCGACGGGCGCCGCTGCGCCCTGACCGCCCGCTTCACCCGGTCAGGACGATGCCGCGTGCCGGCCGGAGCCCGACAGTGGCGTCAGCGACTCGCATTCCAAAGCGGAAAGGAGACGCACGAATGGAAGACGGCGGAGGCCTTGGAGCGAAGTTCTGGCTATACGTGATGGGAATCGTGATCGCGTGCGGCGTCGGCGCGCTGCTCGTGTTCGTGCTTTTTTCGGCCGCCTGGGCGAGGTGGGGAATACTTGGCGCAATCATCTTCTTCGGCGTCATCCTGCTCGGGGCGGCATGGATCTACGACCGCAGGCACGCGAGGTCCTACGACGAGACACCCATCTGACGGCAGATGAGGCTCGAGCTCGGTAAGCGCGCGCGCTGCTCGGACGGCGCCGTTCGTGAGCTGGCCGACCTCGTCCTCGACGCGGGCAGCCGCCGGGTGACCCATCTCGTCGTGCAGCCCGGGGACAATCCTGGCGCCGCCCGGCTGGTGCCGGTCGAGCTTGCGGCGGCGGGCGCCGACGAGCACGAGGTCTCGCTGCGCTGCACCGAGCAGCAGCTGGAGGAGATGTCGCCCGTCCACGAGTCCGCCTATGTCGGCACGGGCGAACAGGTCGAGAAGGACGAGGACGGGTGGGAGGTCGGCGTCCGGGACATGCAGGTGATTCCCGACTACCTGCCCACGGCTATGCCCGGGGATCTCACTCCGGAGGTCGTCGTCACCTACGACCGCGTGCCGAAAGGGGAAATCGAGCTCCGTCACGCGAGCGACGTCTTCTCGGCCGATCGCCGCCATCTCGGCAGCGTCGACGGCGTCGTCGTCGACGCGGACGGGCGGATCAGCCAGCTCCTGCTCGGCCGCGGCCACCTGTGGTGGCGGCGCGAGATCTCGATCCCGGCCGAGGCGGTCGCCGAGTTCGCGAACGACATGGTGACCCTCGGCGTGGGCAAGGCCGAGGTCGAAACCTTTCCCTCGGAACGCCGTTAGCCCAGCTCGTCGAGCACGACGGTCCCAGCGAGGAAGTCCTGCAGAGCGCGCCGCCGGCCGTCGACGAGCGCCGGCAGGAACCCGGCGAAGAGCGGAATGATCGCCAGGATCAGTCCGACGAAGCGGACGAGCGACCGGAGCGGGGAGGGCGGCTCTCCCGACGGCGCGACGACCCGGACGCCCAGCCCGCGCATCCCGGGCGTCTGACCGGTCGTGCTCCAGAAGACGACGAAGTACGCCGCCATCACCAGGAACCAGCCGCCTCCCGCCAGCGACGCGTCGAGCCAGTTCGGCCCGAGTTGGCCCGCGAGCCCCAGCACCAGGGCGATCGACGCGGCCGCCACCAGGTAGCCGAGCTGGGCGAGCGCCGCGTCGACGACGAGGCCCGCACCTCTGGTGGCGAAGCCGCCAAACGCGGCCGCTTCCCCGGCGGGCTTCAGGCGAAGCAGGCGCCGGGCCCGTGCCGCCAGGAGCTGGTCGAGCGCGCGCGAGCGCCGGCGGACAGCATCGGCGACCTCGTCCCCGAAACCGGTCGCCTGGCTCGTCAGGGCGGTGCGGACCTCCGGGAGCGAGAGCACCTCTTCGAGCGCCCGTCTGAACCCGGGGCTGTCCACGAGGCGGTGGGCGAGCTCCTCGAGGGCCGGGCTCGTCCCCGCGCCCTCTTCGTCGACCATGCCGGCGGCGACCCGCTCGATGACATGGTGCTCGGCGAGCGAGCGCCCGAGCGCCTCGGGGAGCGGCCCGGCCAGGAGCGCGTCCAGCGCCCGCTCGGCCGGTCCCAGTGCAAGCCGGTCGAGCCTCACTGGTCCAGCGCTCGCAGGATCTTGGGCGGAACGGCCCAGAGCAGGGACCCGGCGCCGGGTGCGACCTCCCCGTCCACTTCGACCACCGCGACGGCGCCCTTCTTCAGCCTGAGCCGCATGACGTGCTCGCCGCCCGCGCAGAGGAGCGAGGCGAGCGTGGAGAGGTACGGCTCGTGACCGACGAGCGCGATCGACCGCTCCTGCTGCTCGCGCAGGACGTCGAGCGCGGCCGAGGTCGGCTTGTTCGCCTCGAGGGGAGGACAGTCGCGCGGGGCCGGCCAGCCGGCGGCCTCGTGCAGAAGCTCGGCGGTGCCCCACGCGCGCGCATACCCGCTCGAGAGCACGAGTTCGACCTCCGGCACGAGCCGGCGCAGCCCTCGTGCCGCTGCACGGAACTTGCGGATCCCGTCCTCGGTCAGCGGGCGGACAGCGTCATCCGGCCACTGCGTCGTATCGGCGTGGCCGGCGAAGGCGTGGCGGACGAGGTAGATCGTCAGGGTTCCGGTGTTGGCCACTTCCTACTCGACGGTCCCAGGCTCCGCTGCTGCGGGCATCATCCAGGTCGGATGAGCAGCCTAGTCCGAGCGGCAGGAGGGGTGATCGTCAGATCCGGCCCGGAGGGCGAGCCCGAGCTCCTCGTCGTCCACCGGCCCCGCTACGACGACTGGACCCTGCCCAAGGGGAAGGCCGAGCCGGGGGAGTCGGACGAGGAGTGCGCGCTCCGCGAGGTGGAGGAGGAGACCGGCCTCGTCTGCGAGCTCGGCCCCGAGGTGGCGGTCAGCGAGTACGAGGACGCGGCCGGACGCCCGAAGCGGGTGCGGTACTTCGAGATGAGGCCGTCGGAGGGAACCGAGGCGGCTCCACAGAACGAGATCGACGACGTTTGCTGGCTGACCCGGCAGCGAGCCCTCGACAAGCTGAGCTACGCCCGGGACCGAGCGATCGTCGAGAGCCTCGAAGCGCTTGCTGCCCGCTAGGCGCCGGCGCTCGCGGGTGCCTGCTTCTTGCGGGCGGCTCCCTTCCCGGTGAGCTGCTTCGAGAAGAACTCGAGCGCGCTGCGGGTCTTGGTCTGCTGCTCGCTGCCGAGGTCGATGCCGCGCGAGGCCAGGAAGGCCCGCGCCCCGGCCGCGACATCGAACGCTTCCGACGGCTTGCACTTCGTGGACAGCTCCAGGATCCGCGAGCCGTCGGGGTAGAGCCACAGCTCCGTGACCAGCCGCCGGTCGTAGCCCTTCGGGGAGTTCTTGAGCTTCAGCACGAGGAGCGGCCCGAGGATCGTCAGGTCGTCGAGCCCGATTCCCTCCGGCGCGTGGGCGGCGTAGAGCTCCTGCTGCTCCTTCGAGAACAGCTTCCGGACCGCCTTCTCGCCGCCCGCCGCCTTGCGGACGTCTCCCTCCGCCGGCGTGCCCTTGAGCGATCCCGAGCAGACGAACCCCTCGGGCGAGGCGTCGAGCTCGATGCCGAAGCTCGGCGAGCGCCGGAGGCCCTTCGGCAGCTCCGACGGCACGACGGGCCGCAGCTTCACCACCGAGTCGTCGGCTCGCTTCTGCGACCGCCGCGCCCTGACGACGAGCCCCTGCGCGTCGAGGGCGAGATCCGGCGTGTCGAAGAAGAACACCTGGCGGAGCTCCGCCTGCAGGGGGTCGAGGCCGAGGGCTCGTGCGGTCGTGAAGTGCGCGGGCTCGGGGACGGTCAGCTTGAGCTCGATGCTGTCGACGTCCTTGATCAGCGCGACGAGCTCCGGGAGCTTGTCGCTGCCGAGAACGGGGAGGGCGGGGGCCGCTGGGCTCATGCGTCGTCCTTTCGCGTGGGGCGAGACACCCTAGAGGAAGTGCCGGGGGAGCGGCACGATGCGCTCCCCCGGCACGTCTTGCGAGGTCAGGCGGGCTCCCGCATCACGCTGCCTCCTGCACCGGAGTGACGCCGATCGGGGCGATCTCCTCGGTGGACGAGGCATGCGGCTCGATCAGCACCGCCGCCAGCACCGCGGCCAGCGCGGCAACCGCGGCGAGGACGTAGAAGGTGACCTGGAAGCCGTAGGTGAGCGCCGGGCCGCCGAGCGGCGAAGCGCCCGGGTGTGCGCCGACGTAGTGCGCGGTGAAGGTTGTCGCGATCGTCGAGGCGGCCGCGAGGCCGACCGCCCCGCCGATCTGCTGGGTCGTGTTGAGCAGGCCCGAGGCGACACCGGCGTCGGCCGGCTGGACTCCCATCAGCGCGGCGATCGTCAGCGGGATGAAGCTGAAGGCCAGGCCGACCGCGCTCACCACGAAGGCCGGGAAGAGGTCCCAGAAGTAGTGGCCGTCGGCCGGCAGCTGCGCGAGCAGGACGAGCGCGGTCGCCGACAGCACGAGGCCGACCGGTAGCACCCGCCGGACGCCGATCCGCGTGACCAGGTTCTGCGCGACCCCGGCGAGGGCGATGATGGTCAGCGTCAGCGGCAGATAGGCGACGCCGGTCTTGAGCGCGGAGTAGTGGAGCACCTGCTGCATGTAGAGGGTGCCGAGGAAGAACTGCGAGAAGAGCGCGGTACCGAGGAGGAACGACGTCACGTTCGCGCCGGTGAGCGTGCGCAGGCGGAAGATCCGCATCGGCAAGAGCGGCGCCTTCGAGCGCAGCTCGATCGCCACGAAGGAGAGGATCAGCGCGGCCGAGCCGACGAGCAGTCCGATCGTCTGGGCGCTGCCCCAGCCGATCTCGGTCGCGCGGGTCATCGCGTAGACCAGCAGCATCAGGCCGCTCGTGACCGTGGCGGCGCCCGCGAAATCGAAGTGCCGGTGCCCGAGCTCCGCACGACTCTCGCGCAGGAGGAACGGCGCGGTGGCGAGGAGGGCGGCGCCGACCGGGACGTTGATGAAGAAGATCCACGACCAGGCGAGCGTGCTCGTCAGGAAGCCGCCGAGCAAGACGCCGGCGGCGGCTCCGCTTCCCGAGACCGCGCCCCAGACGCCGAGGGCGATGTTGCGCTCGCGGCCCTCGGCGAAGGTCGTCGTCAGGATCGAGAGCGCCGCGGGGGCGAGCAGCGCGCCGCCGAGCCCCTGCGTCGCCCGGAAGGCGATCAGGGACGCCTCCGACCACGCGAAGCCGGCGAGCAGCGAGCTCGCCGTGAAGAGCGCGACGCCGGCCAGGAACAACCGGCGGCGGCCGAGCAGGTCGGCCATCCTGCCGCCGAGGAGCAGGACGCCGCCGAACATGATCGCGTAGGCGGTGATCACCCACTGCAGGCTCTGCTCGCTGAAGTGGAGGTCGGTCTTGATCGACGGAAGCGCGACGTTCACGATCGCGACGTCGAGGACGACCATGAACTGGGCGGCGACGAGGACGGCGAGGGCGATCCAGCGGCGATCGACAGCTTGAGCTCGTGGCGACATGGAAACCTCTTTTCTCTGGAAACGCTTTAGACTCATAATCGTTTTATACAGCATACGATTCATACTTGTCAAATATCGTGGATTTGCTATGATCTCGACATGGCAACAAGTGCAGATGTGCGCAAGCCGGCGATGCTCGAGGCGCCGACCGCGGGGATGCTCCTGGTCAAGATCGGGCGCGCGGCCGAGCGCTGGTTCAGCGAAGCCCTCAAGCCGATCGGCCTGACGCCGCGCCATTTCGGCGTGCTCTACGAGCTCCGGGCCCAGCCGACGAGCCAGCAGGCGCTGATCGACTCGCTCGGCGTCGACCCGAGCAAGCTGGTCGGCCTGCTCAACGACCTGGAGGCCGACGGCCTGATCGTGCGCCGCCGCGACCCGGAGGACCGACGCCGGCACATCGTCGAGGTCTCGAAGGAAGGGCGCGCGCGCCTGTCGGCGGCCGAGAAGGCTGCGGCCGAGGTCGAGGGACGGCTCTTCGCCTCGCTCGACGAAGGGCAGCGGGCCGAGCTCCTGCGCGCCCTGGCCCAGGTCGCCGACAGCACCGCGATCCTCCAGGGCTGCCTCGAGCTGCTCTACGGCGACGAGTAGCTGCGGGCTTTCCGCAAGGCCTATCCGTGCCCGGCCGGATGTCGTTCGCATCGACGGGCCAGATCATCCGTCCATGCAGCGAACCTACGGAGTCGTCTGGCGCGAAGGCGTTTCCGAGCGTGCGACCGGGAAGCTCGAGCTCCTGGCTTCGGGTGTGAGGCTCGAGGGCCGGGAAGGCTCACGCGACATCCCGTACGCCGATCTCTCCGGCGTGCACGTGGGGCGCCGGCCGGAGGAGCGGATCGACGGTCGCCCCTCGATCGTGCTCGAACGGTTCGGGCGGCCCCCGGTTACCATCACCTCCGTGGCGGAGGCCAGCCTGGTGCGCGAGATCGCGGAACGGCTCGCGGCGCTCCAGCTCCAGGCGTCGGAACCGAAGAGCATCGCGGTCATCGTCCCGCTCCAGCCCGGCTCGCAGGGCGCGGTCGTCGAGCTGTTGGTGAAGGGACCGCCGTTCGATCCCGAGCAGATGCCCGGGCTCGAGGAGCACGAGGTCTTCGTGGCCGAGGACGCCGCAATCTTCGTCTTCCGGTCGAGCACCGGCGCCGAGGCCCTTGCGCCGCTGCTCTCGCGTGACGAGCTCTGGCAGGCGGCGATCAGCTGGCGCGAGCACATCGCCGCACCACCGAGGCTCGCCGAGGGCGTCTACTCGTGGACGCGGAGCGAGGAGCCGGACGAGCTCTCGTTCTTGCCGACGCCCGGTCCCGGCGACAGCGACGGCGGCGACATCTACTAAGCCGGCTTGCGCTCGAAGATCACGAGCACGCTCAGCTGCTCGTAGCCCACGAAGCGGTGCTCGGCGCCTGCCGGCACGAAGACCGCGTGGCCCTCACGGAGCTCCAGACGCTCGTCCTCGACCTCGAGCATGCCGCTTCCCTCGAGCACGACGTAGATCTCGTCGTCCTCGTGCGGCTGCTGGCGGTCGGGCTCGGGAGCGACGAGGACGTAGACACCGAGCTCGACGCCTTCGGAGCGGTGAACGATCTCGTAGCCGCCCATGCCGGCCGCCAGGCGCTCCTTGGCGCCTTCGATGTCGAACGGATGTGCCGGGGGGAGAGGATGTGCCGGGAGGAGAGGTCCTTCCATCACAGGGAGCTTTACCACGTCTTGGGGGAGCGGTGCGGCTCGGCCGGCGCCAGACGGATCCGGGCGTCGACCGCGACGCAGCCGTCCGGGAGCGCGACCACCGGATTGAGGTCGAGCTCGGCAACCTCGGGCAGGTCCTCGGCGAGCGCGGAGAGCCGCAGCACCAGGTCGACAAGCGCCTTGTCGTCGGCGCGCGGCGTTCCGCGGAACCCGCGCACCAGGCGGCCGGCCTTGCCGGTGTGTACCAGCTCGTGTGCGTCGGCGTCGGTCAGCGGGGCGAGCCTGAAGCCGGCGTCGCCGATCAGCTCGGCGAGCACGCCGCCCGGGCCGAAGGCGACGAGGGGCCCGAAGACGGGATCCTGGAAGGCGCCCGCGAGAAGCTCCGCGCCGTCGCTGACGTAGGCCTGCACGATCACCGGCGCGCCGATTCGCTCGACGGCAGCGGCGACCTGCTCCTCGTCGCGAAGGTCGAGGGCGACGCCGCCGGTCTCTGTCTTGTGCGCGCCCGCGACGGCCGTCTTGACGACGACCGGGTAGCCGAGCTCGCGGGCGGCCGCGACGGCCTCCTCGGCGCTCTCGGCCTGGCGCTCGGGGACGAGCGGGATGCCATAGGCCCCGAGCAGGCTGCGGGTCTTGTCGGGCGGGAGCCAGCCCTCGCCGGCCTCGTCGACGACGGCTCTCGCCGCCGCGTGGTCGATCCCCTCGAGCTCGGGCGCCTGGCCGGCAGGCTGCCGGAGCCAGTCGGCCCGCGTGGCGGCGAGGCCGAGGGCGCGGGCTGCAGACTCCGGGTACGAGAAGCTCGCCACCGGCGAGCCGGGCTCGACCAGGCATGCGGGAATCCCTTCGGCGCTCATGATCACCGCGAGCACGGGCTTCGACGACTGCTCGCGCGCGACCGTCTCCCGGATCGCCTCGGCGACCTCCTGGGGGCCCGCGACGACAGGCGGGACGAAGAGGACGATCAGCGCGTCGAGGCGCTTGTCCGCGAGCAGCGGCGGGATCGCGCTCGCGAAGGTGGCGCCGGTCGCCGAGCCGAGCATGTCGACGGGGTTCGCGAGGCTCGCGTCGGCGGGGAACAGCTCCGCCAGCGCCGCGCGCGTCTCCTCGGTCGGCTCGGGCAGCTCGAGGCCGGCCTTCTCGCACGCGTCGGCGCAGAGGATCCCGAGGCCGCCGGCGTTGGTCAGGACTCCGACGCGGTGGCCGTCCGGGAGCGGCTGGCTGGAGAGGAGCGAGGCCGCGTCCACCAGCTCCTCGAGCGTCCCCGTACGCAGGACGCCGGCTTGGTGGAAGAGCGCCTCCACCGCCGCGTCGGAGCTCGCAAGCGCGGCCGTGTGCGAGCTGGCCGCCTTCGCCCCGGCGTTGGTCGTGCCGGCCTTGAGGGCGAGGATCGGCTTGCGCCGCGCGATCCTCCGCGCGAGGCGGCTGAACTTGCCCGGATTGCCGAACGACTCGAGATAGAGGAGGACGAGCTCGGTCGCGTCGTCGTCCTCCCACCACTCGAGCAGGTCGTTGGAGGAGACGTCGGCCTTGTTCCCGACCGAGATGAAGGCGGAGAAGCCGAGTCGCCGCTCGGCCGCCTTTTCGAGCAGGGCCAGCCCGAGCGCGCCACTCTGGGAGGAGAAGGCGATCGGGCCGGGCGGCAGCGGCCGGGGGCCAAAGGTCGCGTTCAGGCCGAGCGGCGGGATCGCGATTCCGAGGCAGTTGGGGCCGACGAGGCGGCCGCCGTGCTCGCGGACGAGCTCGAGCAACCGCTCCTGTCGCTGCCGGCCGTCGGCGCCCACCTCGGCGAAGCCGGACGAGATCACGCACACGGCCTTGACGCCGCTCTTCAGCGCCGACTCGGCTGCACCGAGCACATGCTGCGCGGGCAGGCAGATCACGACCAGCTCGACGGTCTCGGGGAGCTCGTCCACAGAGCGGTAGGCGCGCACGCCTCCGACCGGCTCGCCGTCGCGGTTGACCGGGTAGGCCGCGCCCTGGAAGTCGGCCGCGATCACGTTGCGGAAGAGCTCGCCGCCGATCGTTCCGCGCCGGCGGGAGGCGCCTACCACCGCCAGCGAGCGCGGGGCGAAGAAGGGCCGCAGCGAGGCGGTCACTGCCAGGTGGTCGCGCTCGTCCACGCGGGCCTGAAACTTCGCGGTCGGCGCGATCGGGAAGCGAACCTCGATCTCGCCGCCGCTGAGCTCGCGGGCGACCTCGAAGCCGGCGTCGCGGAAGACGGCCAGCATCGCGGAGTTCTCCGGGAGCACCTCGGCGACGAAGCGCTCGATCCCTGCCGCCGCAGCCCGCACGGCGAGCTGCTCGAGCAGGCGTGTGCCGATCCCGCGGCCCTGCAGCTCGTCGGCGACCGCGAAGGCGACCTCGGCCGACCGCTCGTCCCGCAGCCGCAGGTACTCGGCCACCGCGACGATCCCGTCTTCGGCGGCGCCGACGAGCACGCCGCGGTCGTGCCAGTCCGGGGCGAGAAAGTGCTCCACGAGCCCGGGGTCGATGCGGCGGATGCCGTGGAAGCGCTGGTAGAAGCTGCGCTCCGACAGGCCCGAGAAGAAGGCTTCGAGCGCCTCGCCGTCGGCCGCCCCCGGCGCGTGCAGGCGAAGGGTCGACCCGTCACGGAGGATGACGTCGACGGCGTCGGCGATCGTGCGGGTACGGGTCGTCACGGACATCTCTTCAGAAGTGTCGGCCATCGCTCACAGATTGCCATCAGAGGGCCCCCGAAAGCAGGCTGCGGGTTTTCCGCGCCCGGATCAGGCCCGCTGCGGATGCCGTGGGCCCTGCGCGCATCGATCCTCCGGGGAGACGAAGGAGGCCCAACCATGAACCCGAAGCAGATGATCATCGCCACCGACGGCTCACCCGGCGCCCGCGAAGCGCTTTCCACCGGCCTCTCGATCGCAGCCGAGTCCGGCGCGGCCGTGACGCTCACCTATGTGCGCCAGAAGCCGCTGCCGATCGTCGGCGACCCGTTCTACGGGCGCTCGCTCAGCCAGGAGCTGATGCGGGCCCGGACCGTGCTCGCCGACGCCTCCGTGCTCGCGGCGGAGTACGGCGTCGAGGCCGAGACCGAGGTGCTGGAGGGCGATGCTGCCCACCGCGTGCTCGAGCTGGCCCGCGACCGAAACGCCGACCTGATCGTCGTCGGCTCGCGAGGGCGGGGCATGGTGACCGGCGCGCTGCTCGGCAGCGTCTCCAGCTCGATCGTGCACGACGCCGACCGGCCGGTGCTGGTCGTCAAGCAGCGCTCCCGCGCCCGCCGCGCCGCCTGAGGGTAGATTCGCGCGGCATGGACGCCGCGCGCCCGAAGGAGGACCGGCTCCGCGCGCTCGTCCAGGCGGGCGTCGCGATCGCCTCGGAGCTGTCGCTCGACTCGCTCCTCCAGCGCCTTGTCGAGAAGGCGGCGGAGCTGACCGGCGCGCGCTACGCCGCGCTGGGCGTGATCGATGGCAGCGGCTCCGGGCTCGAGCGGTTCGTCACCACGGGAATCGACGCCGAGACGCACGCCGCGATCGGCGACCTCCCGCGCGGCCGCGGCATCCTCGGCGCCCTGATCCACGAAGCCAGGCCGCTTCGCCTGCACGACCTCGGCGAGGACCCCCGCTCGGTCGGCTTCCCGCCGAACCATCCGCCGATGCGCTCCTTCCTGGGCGTGCCGATCATCCTGCGCGGCGTCGCCTACGGGAACTTCTATCTCACCGAGAAGGCGGGCGGCGACTTCAGCGAGGAGGACCAGGAGCTCGTCACCCTGCTGGCGGGCCAGGCCGCGGTCGCGATCGAGAACGCCCGGCTGTACGAAGCATCGACGGCCTGGTCGCGGCAGCTCGAGTCGCTGAACGAGGTGGGCAACGCACTCGTGACCGAGACCGACCTCGACCGCCTGCTCGACCTGATCGCGCGCAGGCTGCGGGAGCTGATCGACGCCCGCGTGGTCGCCGTCGTCCTCCCTGCGGGCACGAACGAGCTCCGCTTCGCCGCGGTCGCCGGCGACGAGAGCGAGGAGCTGGTCGGCGGGACCATGCTGCGCTCCAGCTCGAAGAGCGGACGCGTCCTGGATCGAGGCCAGAGCGAGCGCGTCGACTCGATCCTGGACGACCCCGACGTGAACCCGGAGGTGACCCGGTTGCTCGCGGCGCGAACCGGGCTCTGGGTGCCGCTCATGGCCCGCGGCAAGGCGATCGGCGTGATGGAAGCCCACGACAAGCTCGGCGACGACGTGCGCTTCACCGACACCGACCTCCGCCTGGCCGAGACCTTCGCCACCCGCGCCGCGGTCGCGGTCGACCTCTCGGAGCGGATCGCGCGTGACGCCCTGCGCCGTGTGGTGGAGGCCCAGGAGCTCGAACGCCGGCGGCTGTCCCGCGAGCTGCACGACGAGACCGGGCAGGCCCTGACCTCGATCCTGCTCGGCCTGCGCTCGCTCGAGGAGTCGCTCGAGACCGACGAGGCGCGGGCAGCCACGGCGGGCCTGCGCGAGCTCGTGGTCGCAACACTGCGGGACGTCCGCCGGCTCGCCGTCGAGCTCCGGCCGAGCGCGCTCGACGATTTCGGCCTGGTCGCGGCGCTCGAACACCTGACGGCGTCGTTCGCGGAGCAGACCGGTATCGACGTCGACTTCGGGGCCGCGCTCGGCGAGCGGCGGCTCCCGGGCGAGGTCGAGACGGCTCTCTACCGGATCGTCCAGGAGTCGCTGACGAACATCGTCAAGCACGCACACGCCAGACGCGTCAGCATTGCCCTTACGCGTATGCAGCATTCGGTCAAGGCAGTGGTGGAGGACGACGGCCGGGGCTTCGACCCCGAGAACACCCGGGAGGGCGGCTTCGGCCTGGTCGGCATGCAGGAGCGGCTGTCACTGCTCGGCGGGAGGCTGCACATCGAGTCGCGCCCCGGCGCCGGCACCACGATCGCGGCGGACGTGCCGCTGTGAGACGTCGCTTGCGATGTCGATCTCAGGCAGCGCGGGCTCTGGCCGCGTTGCCGTCTGAAATGACCGGTCGACGCGAAGACCGTCAGACGGTGCCGCCGTGACCCGGGTGTTGATCGTCGACGACCACGCGGTCGTCCGCTCGGGCCTGCGGCTGCTGATCGACGCGGAGGACGATCTCGAGACCGCCGGCGAGGCGGCCAGCGCCCGTGAGGCGATCTTCGAGGCGCGGTCCCTCAAGCCCGACGTGATCCTGCTCGACGTGGTCATGCCGGAGCAGAGCGGCCTCGAGGCGATTCCCCAGCTCGTCCACGAGAGCCCGAATGCGAAGGTGCTCGTCCTCTCGATGCAGGACGAGCCGCGGTACGTGCGCGAGGCGTTCGAGACCGGGGCCAGCGGCTATGTCCTCAAGGAGGCGGCCGACTCGGAGCTCGTGGCGGCGATCCGGGAGGTGGCGAAGGGCGGCCGTTACGTCCACCCCGAGCTCGGCGCGCGCCTGGTGGCTGCCGAGACGGAGGAGCGCCGCCGCGCCGAAGAGGATCCGCTCTCCGAGCGCGAGCGCGAGGTGCTCCGGCTACTGGCGCTCGGGCACACCAATCAGGAAATCGCCAAGCAGCTCTTCATCTCGGTGCGCACGGCCGAGACGCACCGGGCGCACATCATGCAGAAGCTTCGCCTGACGAGCCGCGCCGAGCTCGTCCGCTACGCGCTCGACCAGGGATTGCTCGAGGAATAGGGAGAACACGAAGGGCCGCCCGGAGGCGGCCCTTCTGTCGCGACGGAAGGATTCCGTCTACGCCTGTGCCCTACGCGTTGACCGGGGTCGTAGGCTCGAGCGTCTCCTTCTTGCGAAGATCGCTCCAGGCTGTCTTCGGGCTCTCCAGTGCTCCGCCGATCGCGAGGATCAGGAAGCCGACGCCGGAAAGCAGCAGCGCGATGCCGACCACGAGGCCGAACGTGGCGAGCTGCGAAGCCATGTAGCTCGAGTTCAGCGCGGTCGTCAGCGCCGTGTAGGTGACCCAGAGGTCGCGGCGGCCGTTGTTGACCGGCTGCTTCGTCGTCGGGTCGATCGCCGCCTTCGTCGGGTCGTTGGTCGCGCCGAGCCCGTCGGTCAGGTTGTACGGCGTGCCGGACGCGGCGATGTAGCGGCCCATCTGCGAGTACGTCAGCCCCGAGGAGGCGGCGAACGTGTGGATCCGCATGTACCTCGCGAAGCAGCGTGCCTTGCTGCCGGTGTCGATCGACTGGCCGGCGACCGTGCAGCTCGGAGTCACGATCGGCGAGGGCGTGATCTTCACGCCGGCCGCGTGCAGCTGCGCGAACAGCTTCGTCTGCGCGGCCTTGTCGGCCTTCACCTCGGCGGCGATGCCGCTCGGGGACATGTCAGGCGTGCCGGTGATCTGCTCCTGCTTGAGGCTGTTCTTGACCGTCGAGCTGCCGTTCGTGCTCATCACGATCGAGGCGATCCCGAACGCGATGAGCACAGCAGCTGCGACGATGCCTCCGATCTCGAATACCTTGCGCATCTCTTTCTCCTTCCGTCGCGGCCGGCTTCCGGCCGGCCCGTTGCTTCATTCGCTCACCTTCGTGGAGCCGGCCGTGATCGACATCAGGGCTGCTCCGGAAATCGGGCGCGGGAATCCCTCGCGCTGAATGCGGGGTTTCCCGTAGCCCGTCCGCGCGCCACCGGGCTAGCTCACTGCCTCGACGGGCGCGTGTACGTGGGCGCCGCGGACGACGAGAACCGGGCGCCGAGCCTCGCGAAGGACGCCGCGGGAAACGCTGCCGATCACCGCGCTGGCGATCGCGCCGTGGCCGCGCGAGCCCACGACGATCAGGTCGGCGTCGATCGTGTCGGCGTAGGCCACGAGCTCGTCGACCGTCTCGCCGCGCAGCATCTTCGTGTGCGCTGCGATCCCGCGCTCGTCCGCCAGGGCGCTGGCCTCCTCGAGCGGGCTCCAGTCGTAATCGGTCAGCTCGTGCTGTGCCGCCCCGGTCATTCCGAAGCCCCCGGAGGGAACCACGTCGACTTCGGGCGCGACATGCGCCACGACCGCCCGTGCGTGCTGCTCCGCGGCGAGGTCGAGCCCGAACTCGACCGCCTCGCGGGCGGAGTCGGACCCATCGGTTGCGATCAGGATCGTCTTCATCGCAGGCCTCCTTCGTAGTCGTTTCCATCGTCGGCGCGGCCCGCAGCGGCGGCATCGGGCCGCTCGCCGATCCGCGGCGCGGAGAACTACGGAGCGCCGATAGGCGCACGTCCCGATGCCGCGCGGCCCCGGCTGACGGAAGCTCTAACCGGTCAATCGAGAGGAGTCGAAATGACCACGAATCGGAACGGCCGCGCCGCCCGTGCCCGCGAGGGCCGAAGTGCGGTGCCGTCGCGCCGGGCGCGCGGCTCCGAGTCTCGCGATAAGTCACCTGCGAGTCGTCCAACCGCGTCGCGGCACCACATCCCGGGCTGCAACCCGGACGCAACTCCCTGCTGACGCCTCAGTGGGCGAGCAGCACTGCCTGTAGGCCGGACATCACGGCCAGCGAGCCGCCGAGCCAGGCGACGAGCGAGCGTGTCTCGAGCTCGGCCCGGGCATCGGGAAGCAGCTCTGTGAACACGAGCCACGCCATCGCTCCTCCCGCGAATCCGAGCCCGACTGCGAGGAAGGGGCGGAACTGCTCCACGAACGCGAACGCGATCGGAGCAACCAGCGGCTGCGGGAGGCTCGTGAAGATGCTCCAGCCCGCCGCGGCCAGAACCGTTGCCCCCCGGGGCACAAGCACGAGGCTGATCGCCAGCCCCTCGGGGATGTTGTGGATCGCGATCGCGATCGTGATGAAGATCCCGAGCTTGGCCCCGCCGCCGTAGGAGACGCCGACACCGACTCCTTCGCTGAAGGAGTGGACCGTCATCACGGTGACGATCAGGATTGCCTTCTTCGCGTCCACGGCTCGAAGGCGGCCGAGCTGGAGCTCGTCCCGGCCTGCGAGCAGCCGCCTCGTCACCGCAATGAAGAGCGCTCCGGTCAAAGCGCCCGCGGCAACGCGCAAGGGGCCGCGAAGCACACCCTCGATCAGCAGCGCCCCACTCGCCGAGAGCATGAACCCCGCAGCGATCGCGTTCGAGACCCCGAGCCAGCGCGGGCTCATCGTCCGCACGAATGCGAACGGGAGCGCGCCGAGGCCCGTCGCCAGGGCAGTGACGAACGCGGCCAGCGTCACTTCCAGCACCGAGACGCTCATCGGCCACCTAGCATTCCAGGCCGGTGCGACGGTCAGGACCGACGGTGGCGTTGCTGACGACGGCGGCCGTGGTCACGGCGGCGGGCTGCTCGTCGAGTCACGACGTCGCTGCGGTCCCTGTCGTCACCTCGCAGCGGCAGCACCCGGGTCGCCCCGATCCGCAGCGGTTCCTCTCCGTCGGCCCGGCGGCGAAGTCCGTCCGCCTGACGATGCTTGCGGCGCTGGGCTCGTCCAACAACGGGTTCAACTTCGACGGCTACGGACGCGGCGAGCTGATCGCGTATGTGCCGAAGGGCTGGCGCGTCACGGTGCAATGCGAGAACAGGGGCTCGCAGCGGGCCTCGTGCGCGGTCGTCAGCGGGGCCCGGAGCGCCACGATCGCGTTCCCCGGTGCCTCCGTCCCCGGCCCTCTCCAGGGCCTTTCGCCGGGGAGCAAGGCGCAGTTCTCCTTCGACGCCTCGCACGTCGGGTCGTTCCGGATCGCGAGCCTGGTCCCCGGCCAGGCCGAGGCGCGGATGTACGCGGTGCTGGTGGTGACCCCAGGCGGCCGGCCGTCGATCACGGCCAGGCCCGGGCCCTAGGAGACGGTGTCGCGGTCGAGCTCCTCGTCGAGGTCGCTCTTCCGGAGCACGAGCCCCCAGTAGAGGCCGACGATCGCCAGCAGCCCGATCGGCAGCGCCCAGGTGAGGATCGCGGCGGTGGTGAAGCTCGAGGCGAGTTGCATGCGTGCTCCTCTCGTCAGTGGTGGCCGGCCGCGGGGAGCCGCCGGTGGCCGTTTCGTCGCAGGTAGGAAGCCTCGGTTTCCGGCTCGAGCCAGTGGTAGACCGCCCAGATGAAGGCGATCGTGAACGGTATCGAGCCCGGGACCCACATGATCCCGCCGGCGATCTGCTGGTCGGCGAGCGCCGAGAGCCCGCCCGGCCGGTGCGCGAGGTCGGCGTAGGCGCTGTAGAAGGGCCCGGAGGCGAGCGCGAGGACGATCGCGAGCACCCAGCTCACGAGCAGCGCGCCGGTGAGGTAGACCGCGCGCAGGCCGTACGCAAGCCGGGCGCGTACCGGCGGAGAGTCGATCACCTGCAGCCAGAAGAGCAGCCCACCGGCGAAGAAGGTGGCGTGCTCGAGGTCGTGGACGGCCTGGTTCGAGAGCGTCGCGTCGTACAGCGCGGGCACGTGCCAGAGGATCAGGACCCCGTTGAAGAAGATCCAGGCCGGCAGCGGCCGCGAGAGCGTTCTTCCGAGCCACCGGAGCGGCGCCGCCCAGCGGCCGCGCGCGACGCTCTTGGCGACCGTGCGGCGGAAGCCGAGCGGCAGCGGCTGCCAGAGGCGCAACCAGGGCGCCGAGATCACGATCAGCGCCGGCGCGACCATCAGCAGCAGCAGGTGCTGCGTCATGTGCGCGGAGAGCAGCTTCTCGGCGAGCGGGTCGAGCGGCGTGTCCAGCGCGACGACGATCGTGAGCAGGCCGCCGTAGAAGGCAAGCGAGCGCCATCGGCGCTCGGACCGATCGCGATGGCCGGGGCCTCGCCGGCTACCGCCGAGCGCGTAGAGCAACGCGGCGGCGAGGACGACGAAGAACGGCGCGTCGACCGGCCAGGCGGCGGCGCTCCACAGGCTCGGCACGAGACCTGCCCTCAGAGGAGGTAGAGGACGACCCAGGCGATGACGACCAGGGCCGCGAAGTACGACCAGAAGAAGCCGACGGCCTCGAGGGTCGGCGGCACGAGCGAGAGAGGGTCTTCGATGTCCATGCCCGTCCGGTACGGGTCGCCGGAGGCCTGTCCCGGCTGGACGCCTCCCACCAGCGTCTTGCGGTAGCGGACCGAGGTTGCGACCGTCGTCTCCAGCCAGTAGATCGCTCCGGTTCCGAAGAGGACGGTGAAGGCCGTCCAGCCGAAGTAGACGCTGGCATAGCCGCCGTCCGCGGGGCCGAAGCCCGCGACGAGCCACTCGACGATCTGAAGGACGACGGCGGCGACCCCGAGCGCGAGGGCGACCGCGCCCTTCCAGCGCCACTCGGTGCGCCGGTCCGCCCGCCGGTCGCGGACGCCGAGCCAGAGCACGACCGCGCCGAGCACCCAGGCCGCCGTCGAGAGGGTGCCGAGCGTCAGCGACGGATCCACGTGCTTCGGGTGCCAGAGCCCGTTGCTGTTCAGCGAGCGCAGGTAGAAGTAGGCGAAGAAGAAGGCCAGGAAGAACATCGCCGTCGCGCTCGCGAGCAGGTGCGCCGCTGAGCTGAGGTTCCGCGCGAGGATCCGCGGGTTCTCCTCCTCGACGATCTCGTAGCCGACGCCGCCTTCTCTCACGAACTCGGCCACCTCAGCTCCCTCCCGCCGGCACCCCGACCGGCCGCGCCACCGGCCCGGCGCCGTCGCCGTAGCCGTACGGGTCGTTCTCGAAGACCGGGATCCTGTCGAAGTTCTGCACCGGGACCGGGGACGGCAGCTGCCACTCGATCGAGAGCGAGCCCCACGGGTTGCGCTCGGCCCGGACGCGGGCGAAGAGGAGCGAGTAGACGAGGTTGTAGATGAAGACGAGCATCGAGAGCCCGAGGACGAAGGCCGAGACCGACACCCAGTCGTTCAGCCACTGCAGGCTCGGGTCGTAGGTGACGACGCGCCGCGGCTGTCCGAGGAGGCCGACCGCGAACAGCGGCATGAACGTCGAGTTGAACGCGATGAACATCGACCAGAAGTGGATCTTCCCCAGGCGCTCGTTGAGCTCGAGCCCGGTCATCTTGGGCAGCCAGTAGTAGATCGCGGCGAAGAAGGTGAAGATCAGCCCGCCCATGATCGTGTAGTGGAAGTGGGCCATCACGTAGAAGCTGCCGTGCTCGGTGGTGTCGCTCGGCGTGTCGGAGTTGAAGAACCCCGAGAGGCCGCCGACCAGGAAGTTGAAGAACCAGGCGAGGGCGAACAGCATCGGGACCGTGAAGCGGATGCTCCCGCGCCAGATCGTCATCAGCCCGCACAGGAACGTGAGGCCGGTCGGGATCGAGATCAGCTCGGTGGAGAGCATGTAGAACGGCCGCAGGCTGCTGTTGATCCCGCTGAAGAACAGGTGGTGCTGCCAGACCAGGAAGCTGAGCAGCGTCACGCCGAGCATCCCCGAGACCGCCAGCCGGTAGCCCCAGAGCGGCTTCCGCGAGAAGACCGGCAGCAGCTCGAGCAGGATCCCGAACCCGGGGATCGCCAGGATGTAGACCTCCGGGTGCCCGAAGAACCAGAACAGGTTCTCGTACAGGTACTGGCTTCCGCCTCCGCTCTGCAGGTAGTAGCTCGTCTGCGCCGTCCGGTCCATCAGCGACATCGCCAGCGCCGCGATCAGCACCGGCGGCGCGAGCAGGTTGAGGATCGACGTGGAGACGACGCCCCAGACGAAGATCGGCAGCCGCGACCACGTCATCCCCGGCGCGCGCATCGTGATCACCGTCGCCAGCATGTTCAGCCCCAGCAGGCACATCGAGACCCCGACGAGCGCGAAGAACATGATGTACGCGTCCATCCCCATGTTGGCCTGGTCGTTGAGCGGCTCATAGCCGGTCCAGCCGGTCGGGAAGCCGCCGAAGAAGACCGTCGTCACGAGGATCCCGCCTGCGGCCATCAGCAGCCAGAAGGTGAGCGACTCGATGCGCGGGAAGGCCATCCGCCGCGCGCCGATCATGATCGGGACGAAGTAGTTCGCGAACGGCCCGAGGATCGCGCTCGTCATCATCCCCATCATCATCGTGCCGTGCAGGCCGACGAGGGTCAGGTAGTTGCCCGAGTTGAAGACGGGGGTCGGGCGCAGGAGCTCGAAGCGGATCAGCATCGCGTTCAGGCCCGCGATGAAGAAGAAGAGCCCGACGCCGAAGAGGTACTGGAGCCCGACGACCTTGTGGTCTGTGCAGAGCCCGAAGTAGCGGCCGATCCCCTCGCTCTCTTTCTCGCGCAATGAGGGCGGGTAGCCACGCAGCCGGGCGAGCGGATACTGCAGGAAGCCCATCCCGATCAGGAAGCCGATGACGCCGAAGGCGTAGCCCATGAAGAGGGCGATGTCGTTCTGGTCGGTGTCTCCGAAGTAGTCGAGGCTGGGGCCGGTCACCTGGTGGCCCAGCCACCAGCCGAGGTAGTAGCCGCCGATCCCGAGCAGGGTCGCGGTCAGGAGGTTGAAGCCGATCAGGCGGCGCCAGCTCATCCGGCCCTCAGCGGAGGCTCGGGGCTATAGGTCGTCGCGTAGGGCGGCAGGACCTTCGAGACCGGCCCGTAGATTTGCTGCTGCTGCTTGATCCAGGCGGCGAAGGCCGGCTGCGAGACCACGTGTCCGCGCTCGTCGAACATGTAGCCGTGCCAGAGGCCGCAGAGCTCGGCGCAGCGGATGTTGATCTTCGTCGGGTGCCGCGTCTCGACGTAGGCGACGTTGTCGGTGCCCGGGTTCGCGTCGGCCTTGACGCCGAGGTTGACCGCCCAGAAGGAATGGATCACGTCGAGCGAGGTGACGTGCAGCCGGATCAGCCTGTTCGCCGGGAGGTAGAGGTGCGGCACCTCGATCCCGCCGGCGGTCGGATAGCGGTAGGTGAACTCCCACTGCTGCGCGATCACCTGGACGTCCATGGCCTGGTTGTGGTTGGCCGGGAGGAAGGTCGCATGCGGACCCTGGCCTCCGCCGGCCCCATCCTTGACGAGCTCGTAGGTGCCGAACGCGGCGAGACCGAGGACGATGGTCGTCGTGACGACGATCCACCAGAGCTGGATGCCGGAGTGGCCCCTGATCGGAACGCCCTGTGCGGCCGCGTCGCGCTGGCGGAAGACGATCAGCGAGTAGCCGAGCACCACGAGGACGAACGACGTGATCG
>DASPRN010000055.1:0-52266 GCA_035624425.1 Gaiellaceae bacterium | reverse complement strand
TCCCGCGAGGACGTCGAGCTCGACACGCTGATCCCCGACGACCCCGCGCACCCGTACGACATGAAGGAGGTCGTCAGGCGGGTCGTCGACGAGGGCGAGTTCCTCGAGGTGCACGAGCGCTGGGCCGAGAACCTGGTCTGCGGCTTCGCCCGGCTGAACGGCCATCCGGTCGGCGTGGTCGGCAACCAGCCCCGTGCGCTCGCCGGTGTGCTGGACATCGACTCGTCCGTGAAGGGCGCGCGCTTCGTCCGCACCTGCGACGCCTTCAACATCCCGCTGGTCACCTTCGTCGACGTGCCCGGCTTCCTGCCGGGAACCGCGCAGGAGTGGGGCGGGGTCATCCGCCACGGGGCGAAGCTGCTCTACGCGTATGCCGAGGCGACGGTGCCCAAGCTCGCGGTGATCACGCGCAAGGCGTACGGCGGGGCCTACGACGTCATGAGCTCGAAGCACATCCGGGCGGACTTCAACGTCGCCTGGCCGACCGCCGAGGTGGCCGTGATGGGGCCGGAGGGCGCCGTCAACATCGTCTTCCGGCACGAGCTCGAGGGGGCGGCCGACCCGGACGCGCGGCGCGCCGAGCTGATCGAGGACTACCGCGAGCGCTTCGCCAACCCGTACGTCGCCGCCGAGCGCGGCTATGTGGACGACGTGATCGAGCCGCGGCGGACCCGCCCGGTGCTCGCCGATGCGCTCGAGACCGCGCTGACGAAGCGCGAGCGCCGTCCGCCTCGCAAGCACGGGAACATCCCGCTTTAGAGATCGCAAAGCTGGCACCATAAGGGGGTGTGGTCTCGGCTCTGGGAACACCCTCTTTACGCTGCTCTCGGCTGCCTTGGAGCCACAGCCGCTTGTTTTGCGATCGCAACCTCGGTCGGACCCAGATGGCTGTGGTGGGTTGGAATTGTGTTCACTGGCTTTGCCGTGGCGTTTGTCCAGCAGGCGCGACAGAGGAGCAGGAGCGGCGGAGGATGATCCGCCGTTTCGCCAATCCCTCCTACTACTCCTAGTAGGTCACGCCGAGCCGGACGCGGTAGCCGAAGAGGAAAGGCACCGTACGGTCACCGAGCACGCGCCGGGCCGCCCAGTCGAGGTCCTCCAGCCGCAGCTCCCGCATGAGCTCGCGGTCGCTCATCTCGGCCACGGGTAAGCCGAGGCTGCGGGCGAGGCCGCCGACGCGCTCGGCGTCTCCCTGCTCGACCGAGTGCAGCACGACCTCGCGGCAGACCCGGAAACTGCCGCTCGCGCGCATGCGGCCGAGGTGTCCCGCCTTCGGCCAGCTGTCCGCGCCGCGCCTGATCCCGCGTCGCTCGCGGGCCTGGGCGCGGCGGTGCTGGTAGGCACGGAAGGCGTCGTCGAGCTCCGGATCGACGGCGGGCGGCAGGTCATAGTCGTAGGCAGCAAAGACGCCGCCCGGCCGGAGCAAGCGGGCCGCCTCCGCAAAGGTGGGCTCGGGCTCCATCCAGTGGAGCGACTGCGAGCACGTGACGATGTCGGCCTCGCCGCCGGGAAGGCCCGTCTCGTGCGAGTAGCCCTCGCGGTACTCGACGCCGGGAGCGTCCTCGGCAGCGGCCAGCATCGCCGGGTTGGGCTCGACGCCGATCGTTCGACGCGCCACGCCGGACCAGGCCCGGGACGAGAGGCCGGTCCCGCAGCCGAGGTCGATGACCAGCGCGGGCCGCGCGGCGCGCGAGTAGCGGGCGAGCAGCTCGAGCAGCCCGCGCGGCGGTCGGGGGCGGAAGCGGTCGTACCGGCTCGCAAACCCTTCACGGTCGTAGCCGGAGGTCTCGATCAGGGTCTTGGAGAAGCCGCCCACGCAGCCGAGGCTACTGCAACCGCCGCCCGGCCTCGCAAGCCTGGGCCCCCGGTCCCCTTGTTAAGGCGCGCCCATCCTCCTCCCCGAGGCGATCGTAACGAGCAAACGCGCGCGGGTGTGTGACGGGACCGCGCCGAAAGTGTCACAACCGCAGCGCGGTTTTTCGCGGGGCGGGCTCGCCGCAGAGGCCCGCCCCGCGCACGCGTCAAGACGCCAGTGCTGCCGCCGGCTCTGCCGGCGCTGCGTCGAGCGCGAGCTCGTCCGCGAACGCGGACACGATCTCGGGGTCGAACTGCGTGCCTGCGCAACGGCCGAGCTCGGCGACCGCCTCGTCCACCGACACGCGGCGCCGGTAGACGCACTCGGAGGTCATCGCGTCGAACGCGTCGGCCACGAAGATGATCCGTGCGCCCAGCGGGATCCGCTCCCCCGGCAGGCCGTCGGGATAGCCGCTTCCGTCCCAGCGCTCGTGGTGGTGCAGAACCCATTCGGCGACCGTGTCCACTCCGAGGCTCTCGAGCATGCGGAACCCGATCTGCGGGTGGCGCTCGAGCACCATCCGCTCGGGCTCGGTCAGGGGGCCCGGCTTGCGCAGGAGCTCCTCGGGGATCGCGAGCTTGCCGAGGTCGTGCAGGCTCGCGGCGAGCCGGGTGAGCTCGACCTCCTCGTCGGCAAGGCCGAGCCTGCGCGCCGTGCGGGCCGCCAGGTCCGCCACCCGCTGCGAATGGCTGCCGCTGTATGCGTTGCGGGCGTCGACTGCGCGCGCGAGGCTGGCCGCCGCTCGAAACCGCGCCGCCCGGTCGGGCCCGCTCGCGAGGCGCTTCAGCTCGGCGAGCTCGATCACGTCCGGCCGGTAGGCGCGAACGCGGTTCTTGCCGTACTCCTTCGCCCAGTAGAGCGCGCTGTCGGCGAGCCGGATCAGCTCGTCGCGCTCGGCCGCGTGCTGCGGGGAGATGGCGAGACCGGCGCTGACCGTCACCGCCCCGACCTGCTCGAGGTTGAGGGCGCCGATCCGCTCGACGATGGACGACGCGGCGGCCAGGGCTGCCGACTCGTCGAAGCCCGGCAGCAGCAGCGCGAATTCGTCACCTCCGAGCCGGAACGCTTCGCCGGTCTGGCGAAGACGGGTCGCGAGCTGGGAGAGCAGGCGGTCCCCCGCCGGATGCCCAAAGCGGTCGTTGATCCGCTTGAAGTCGTCGACGTCGATCAGGCAGAGCGACAGCGGCAGCCGGCGCTCGCGAGCCTGCGCGAGCTCCCGCTCGAGCCGCTCGTGAAAGTGGCGGTGGTTGCCGAGCCCGGTCAGCGGGTCCGTCAGCGCCAGCCTCATCGCCCGGAGGGCCCGGACGATCGCCCGCTGGTAGAGCTGGATCGCGAGCAGCGGTCCGACGAGCGCGACCGAGAGGAACGGCGAGCGTTGCCAGAGCACGACGAGCATCAGCGCCGCCGACGCCATCAGCGAGAACGGCACGATCGTCCAGCGCATGTTGGAGCGGGCGAGCGCGAACAGGGAACGACGCGAGCTGACTGCAACGACGGCCGTGATCAGGACGAGGTTGACGGTGTACTGGGCCGAGGCCGCCGCGCCGACGCGGGCGAGCACGCCGCTTGCACCTTCCGCGTCCCGGAGCGGCGCCGAGAGCGCTCCGGCCGCAGTGGCTGCGAGCGCCAGCACCGAGACGTTGTAGGCGATCCGGATCCGGGGCCGTTGCTCGAGCAGCTGAGTCACAGCGGGCGCCAGGAAGACGACCAGCACTCCCGCGGCCCACCCAAAGAGGACGATCGAGGCGACGCCGAAGACGAACGAAAGCGAGACGCCTCCGGTGTCCACGCCCTCGACCGGTACCGGGAAGCGGTCGGCGAGGGTCGAGGCGATCAGCAGTCCGGCGAGCCCGAGCAGCGTGCTCGCAGGGTGCGGCGTGACGGCGAAGGAGACGGTGGCCGCGACGGTGACGCCGAAACCGGCCACGCACACAGGAAGAATGACGCCGAGCAGCCGCGGCGGCGGGAGGGCGCTCTTGTCCACTCGCCGGCTACCAGTACAGGTTCAGAAGTTCCTCGACGCCCCCGGCCAGCACGATCGTGATCGACGCGGCAACGAGGAAAAGCGCAACGAGGCGAGGACGCCACTGCAACATCGTCAACCTCCCCAAGGCTCGAAACATGACCAGGCGATTTTCCATTCCGGGGCTGGATGCAGGCATCCCCCGGAAGGGGGAAGTCGTTGCCAGGTTGGCTTTACGGGTTACAAGCCGGAAAGACCGGCCTCGGCCAGCGGTCGCCGCGCCCACGCGAACGACTGCTGGTACCAGCCGGTCATCGGCACGACGGCGACGCCCTGCCCGGAGGAGTGGATCATCCAGCCGTTGCCGAGGTAGATGCCCGTGTGCCCGACCTGGCCGGGTGTCGAGTGTGATCCCTTGGAGCCGAAGAAGACGACGTCGCCGGGGGCGAGCTTGGCGAAGGCGATCCGCTTCGAACGGGGTACCTCGCCGCTCATCTGGTAGGTCGTGCGCCCCTTGATCGTGGCGTTCAGGGCTGCGCCGCCCGGATATTTCTGCAGCTTGTAGACGCGCCAGACGAAGCCCGAGCAGTCGAAGCCGCCGAGCGCCTTGACCCCGAAGGGGGTCTCGGCGTGCTCGCTCGTCCCGCCCCAGACGTAGGGGTAGCCGATGAAGTGGACGGCGGTGTTCAGCACACGGAGCTGCCACGCACTCAAGCTGGGCAAGGTAAAGGTGGCAGCGGCGTCCTCCACGTACTGCTGCTCCCAGCCCTGAAACTGAAGGATCCTTGCGACGGAGTAGGCGGTCTCGGCGCGCGTCACCGGGCTCGACGGGAGCAGCTCGAGATCGTCGTACTTGGCCGGATGGTTGGTGCGGAGGCCGAGCAGGCGCGCGACGGTCTCGGTGCCGAAGCGGGCAGGGATGGCGAGGCCTTCGGCCTTCGCGCCCGTGACGAACGCCGCGGCGGCGTCGGAGAGGTGGATCGCGCTCACCAGTCGCGCGTCGAGCTTCGTCAGCGTGACAGGCGCGGTCGGGTCGGGCGGCGCCTGTGGTGCCTGCTTGGTCAGCGCGGCCGTGAGCGAGGCCAGCTCACCCTGGGTGAGGGCGTCGTTCGGGCGGAAGACCGCAACGCTCTTAGCCATCAGCCCGTGCGCGACGACGACGCGGATCTGGGGCTGGGCCCAGGACTTGGGCGGCGCGGTCGTCTTCGAGCCGGCCTTGCCGAAGGTGCCGCCGCCGATATTGACGGCGCCGGCGGCGGGCGCGGCGAGGAGCGCGCAGCAGGCGGCTACTGCGAGTGGGCGGCTCATCGCTTTTCGTATCGTCCTGAGCCCGGATGCGCTTTAGCGGCCATCGGGACAGGCAGGCACCGGGCGCTGCTGTCCAAGATGCTGCATTGGACGGCCGCGCGCGCAAAGCGCGCACGGCCTCCATGGTCGGCGCTGCCAAGTCGGCGCCTCGGCCATCCGGATAGGCGGGCACCGGCGCTGCTGTCCAAGATGCTGCATTGGACGGCCGCGCGGGCGAAAGCTCGCACCGCCTCCACGGTCGGCGCCGCCAAGTCGGCGCCTCGGCCATCCGGATAGGCGGGCACCGGCGCTGCGGTCCAAGATGCTGCGTTGGACGGCCGCGCGCGCAAAAGCTCGCACGGCTTCCATGGTCGGCGCCGCCAAGTCGGCGCCTCAGCCTCACATAGGCTGGGGCCTGTGGAGCCAGAGATCACGCCGGAACCGAGCCCGGCCGAGCGCGCGGCGATCCTCGCTGCGTTGGAGGATCAGAATGCGGACGACGGTGCGCCGCCGGCCTACCGCAGCCTCTGGCGCCGGGACGGGATTCGCGACGGCGTCGAGGACGAGGACGAAAGCTACTAGGAGGGCTTGACGAAATACCGTCTGTGCCCAGCGCTATTCCACCAAACCTCCTAGGCCGGGCGGCCGCGGAGGAGCCTCGGCGCGACGCGCGCGTAGTCCAGTCCGGAGAGCCAGGTGAGCACGAGCGCGACGAGCAGTGCCCACCAGGCGACGCTCGTGCTCCAGGCGCCCGCTGCGGCGAAGCCGCCGATGGCCGCGGCGGTGGCCTGCGACCACGTCTTGAGCTTGCCGAGGTCGCGCGCGCGCATGACCACCCCGCGCTCGAGCGCCGCAAGGCGCAGGCCCGAGACGAGGAACTCACGGGCGACGATCGCGGCGACCATCCACCCGGGAAAGACGTCCTGGTCGATCAGCACGATCAGGACGGTCAGCACGAGCAGCTTGTCTGCCACCGGGTCGAGCAGCGAGCCGAGCGCCGAGGAGCGGCCGTGGCGCCGCGCGACGCGGCCGTCGAACCAGTCTGTCGTCATCGCTGCGATGAAGACGCCCGTCGCCCACCAGTTGTGGTTGGGGAAATCCCAGACGTAGAGGGCGACGACGAGCGGCACCACAGCGGCCCGGGCGAGCGTGAGCTGGTCGGCCAGGCTCATGCGCATGGAGAATACGGGCCGTGGCGCCCTTCTCGAAAGTTCTCGTAGCGAACCGCGGCGAGATCGCCGTGCGCATCTTTCGCACGCTCCGCGAGCTAGGGATCGGCACGGTCGCCGTCTATTCCGAGGTCGACAGGGGCTCGCTGCACGTCGCGGCCGCCGACGAGGCGTACCTGATCGGGCCGGGGCCTGCCGCCGAGAGCTACCTCGATCCGGATCGCATCCTCGAGGCGGCGACTCGCGCCGGCGCGGAGGCGGTGCACCCCGGATACGGCTTCCTGGCCGAGAACGCCGGTTTCGCCAGGGCCGTCTCCCGTGCCGGCCTCGTCTGGATCGGGCCGCCCGCGGATGCGATCGAGACGATGGGCTCGAAGACGGCCGCTCGCCGGCAGATGCTGGCCGCAGGGGTGCCGGTCGTGCCCGGGACTACCGAGCCTGTCACCTCCGGCGACGAGGTCGCCCGGCTCGGCGGCGAGCTCGGCTGGCCACTCGCGATCAAGGCTGCCGCCGGAGGAGGAGGCAAGGGGTTCCGGGTCGTGCGCGAGGCAGGCGAGGCCGATCGAGCCTTCGAGTCGGCCAGCCGCGAGGGCGAAGCGTATTTCTCGGACCCGGCGGTCTATGTCGAGCGGTATCTCGAAGACCCGCGTCACGTAGAGGTTCAGGTGCTCGCGGATGCCCACGGCAACGTGATCCACCTCGGCGAACGGGACTGCACCATGCAGCGCCGGCACCAGAAGCTCGTCGAGGAAACGCCCTCGCCGGCGGTCGACGACGAGCTCCGCGAGCGAATTGGCGAGATCGCAGTCGAGGCCACTCGCGCCGTCCGCTACCGGAGCGCCGGGACGATCGAGGGGCTGCTCTCACGCGAGGGCGAGTACTTCTTCCTGGAGATGAACACTCGTATCCAGGTGGAGCACACCGTGACCGAGCTGGCCACGGGCCTCGATCTCGTTCGCGAGCAGGTTCTGATCGCGGCGGGGGAGCCGCTATGGCTGCGCCAGGAGGACGTCCGGCTCACCGGGCACGCGCTCGAGTGCCGGATCAACGCCGAGGACCCGTCCAACGGCTTCCTGCCCAGCCCTGGGAGGATCACGAGCTACCGCGAGCCGGGGGGACCGGGGGTGAGGGTCGACTCCGGGGTCGCCGCGGGCTCGGAGGTCCAGGCGCTCTACGACCCGCTGGTCGCCAAGCTGGTCGTTCACGGCGTCGACCGCGAGCACGCGCGCCGCCGAATGCTCCGCGCCCTCGGCGAGTACGAGATCGGCGGGATCACGACGCTGATCGGCTTCCACCGCGCCCTGCTCGAGCAGCCGTGCTTCGTCGCGGGCGGTACCTGCCACGGTGTCGTCGAGTCCGAGGAGCTCGCGCAGCAGGCCAAGGATCTTCAAGATCCGTTGTCTCATATGCAAACAACGGTACCTGCGGCGTCGGACGGAAGGCTTCGCGAGCGGGTCTCGACCCTCGAGCTCGACGGTCGCCGCTTCGAGGTCACGATGCTCGTCCCCGAGCCGCCCTACGCCGAGCTCGCGCGCCGCCGCCGCGAGCGGGGGGCCGCCACCGCGCGCGGCGCCGCGAAGGACGCGGTCACAACTCCCATGCAGGGCACTGTCCTCGCGGTCGAGGTGAGCGAGGGCGACGAGGTGCACGCCGGCCAAGTGATCTGCATCGTCGCTGCGATGAAGATGGAGAACGAGATCACCGCGCCGCGCGACGGGACGGTCACCGAGCTCTCCGTCGAGCCCGGCCATCCGGTCAACATTGGGCAGGTCGTCTGCGTCATCGCGCAGGGCGGCGACTGAGCCCGGGCCTCCGCGCGGGCCAGCCTCGCTAGAGTCCGCGCCCGGTGGACCTCTACGAGTACCAGGGCAAGGAGCTCTTCCGGCGGTTCGGGATACCCGTCTCCGAGGGCCGGCTCGCGACGACTCCGGCCGAGGCGCGCGCCGCGGCCGAGGAGATCGGCGGCCCGGTGGTCGTCAAGGCGCAGGTGCTGACCGGCGGCCGCGGGAAGGCCGGCGGCGTCAAGCTCGCCGGCGATCCCGGCGACGCCGCCCAGAAGGCCGAGGGGATTCTCGGGCTCGACATCAACGGCCACGTCGTCCGCAAGCTCTGGATCGAGAACGCCTCGGAGATCGCCAAGGAGTACTACCTCTCGGTCACCTTCGACCGAGGCGCCAAGAAGGTGTTGTTCATGCTGACGACCGAGGGCGGTGTCGAGATCGAGGAGGTCGCGGCCACCAAGCCGGAGGCGCTCGCGCGGCTGCACGTCGACCCGCTCGAAGGCTTCCAGCCCTACCAGGCGCGGCGCCTGATCTACGGCGCGGGGATCGTCGAGACCGAGGAGCAGAAGCAGATCGCGACGATCGTCGAGCAGCTCTACCGCTGCTTCGTCGAGACGGACGCGATGCTCTGCGAGGTCAACCCGCTGATCGTCACGCCCGAGGGCGAGGTCCGCGCCCTCGACTCGAAGTTCACCGTCGACGACAACGCGCTCTACAAGCACCCCGACATCGAGGAGATGCGCGATCCCGAGGCGTACCCGCCCGAGGAGCGCGCCGCCCGCGAGAAGGGCGTCACGTACGTCAAGCTCGACGGCGAGGTTGGGATCCTCGGCAACGGCGCCGGGCTCGTGATGTCCACGCTCGACGTGATCGCCCTCGTCGGCGGCCGGCCGGCGAACTTCTGCGACCTCGGCGGCGGGGGCGACGCCCAGGGCGTGGTCGACGCACTCGAAGTGATCACGGCCGACCGACAGGTGCGCTCGATCCTGTTCAACATCTTCGCCGGGATCACCCGCTGCGACGTCGTGGCGCAGGGGATTCTGCAGGCGCTGTCGCAGATCGAGATCGAGCACCCGATCGTAGTGCGCTTCGACGGCACGAACGCCGAGGAAGGGCGCGAGCTCCTGGCCGAGGCCGCACCGCCCAACCTTCACGTCGAGCCGACGATGCTCGACGCCGCCCGCCGCGCTGTGGAGCTGGCCGCGTGATGACGACCTGGTCGGACCGCGCGGAGGCGTACCGCCAGAGCCCGACGCACCGCGAGGGGCCCGACCTCGACCTGGTCGTGGCGTGGTGCGATCCGGGGGAGGGCGTCGTAGCCCTGGACGTGGCGACCGGCGGCGGGCACGTCGCGCGCCGGCTGCGGGACGAGGGCTGCCAGGTCGTGACGCTCGACCCGTCGCCTGGAATGCAGGCCGATGTGCTCGCCGGGGCGGAGTCGATTCCGTTCGAGGACGGCTCCTTCGACGTCGTCGTCTCGAGGATCGCGCCGCACCACTTCGAGGATGTCGGGTCGGCGCTTGCCGAGATGGCACGCGTCAGCAAGCGGCTGGTCGTGATCGAGGACACGCTCTTCTCGAGCGATCGCCACGAGGAGGCCGAGAAGCTCCGCGACCCCACGCACGTCCGCAACTACGGCGAGGACGAATGGCGCTCCTTCCTGGCCGGGGCCGGGCTCGAGGTCGACCAGGTCGAGCACTTCGAGAAGACGCACCCGCTGGAGGATTGGCTCGCCCGCACCGGCTGTGAGGGCGCCGACGCAGAGCGCGTGCGCGAGCTTCTGGCCGATCGGCTGACCGAAGACGGCTCGGCCTGGACCGACACGAAGATCGTCCTCCGCGCCCGGAAGGCCGCCTCCTGATGGCGATCATCGTCGACCGCGACACGCGCCTCGTCGTTCAGGGCCTGACCGGCCGGGAGGGGCGTTTCCACGGCCTGCGCAACCGCGATTACGGCACGAACGTCGTCGCCGGCGTCACCCCCGGCAAGGGCGGCCAGGACGCGGACGGCGTGCCGATCTTCGACACGGTGGCCGAGTCGGTGGCCGAGACCGGGGCGAACACGACGATGGTCTTCGTCCCCGCGCGCTTCGCGGCCGACGCGATCTACGAGGCGGTGGACGCCGGCATCGGCACGGTGATCTGCATCGCGGAGGGGCTGCCCGCGCACGAGATGCTCCGGATCTACACCTACATCCGCCCGCGCGGGATCACGATGCTCGGGCCGAACTGCCCTGGCGCGCTCTCGCCCGGGAAGGCGAACGTCGGGATCATCCCGGCCGAGATCTTCCGCGAGGATGCCGTCGGCGTCGTCTCGCGCTCCGGGACCCTGACCTACCAGATCGGCCACGAGCTGACGCAGCGGGGCCTCGGCAACTCGACGATCGTCGGGATCGGCGGCGACCCGGTCGTCGGCTCGTCGTTCATCGACGTCCTCGAGCGCTTCGAGGCCGACGACGAGACCGAGCTGATCGTCCTCGTCGGCGAGATCGGCGGCGACGAGGAGGAGAAGGCTGCCGCCTACATCGAGGCGAGCGTGACCAAGTCGGTCATCGCGTACATCGCCGGCTTCACCGCGCCGCCGGGCAAGACGATGGGCCACGCCGGGGCGATCATCTCCGGCTCTTCGGGCACGGCGCAGGCGAAGAAGGAGGCCCTCGAGGCCCGCGGCGTCCAGGTCGGAACGACGCCGACCGAGGTCGCCGACCTCGCCGCCTCGAGCGCCGGCGCCCGCACCTGAACCGAGCTCTACCGGTCGGCCGTAGCCTCGAGTCGTCCTCCGGAGCGAGGGCACCGGACTCCGGCAGCTCACCCGAGAACCATGAGCCGGCTTGTCCGTTCTCTAGACTCGGTCGCGTGACGATCTCCTTCGCGCGCGGGATCCCGGGGCCCGACCTGCTGCCGGTCGAGGAGCTCGCCGACTGCGCGCAGGCGGCGCTACGCGAGGACGGGCGGACGATCCTCTCCTATGGCAGCACGCTCGGGTACGAGCCGCTGCGCGAGTGGATCGGGGAGCGGCATGGCGTCGACCCGGGGCGCGTGATCGTGACCAACGGCTCGCTGCAGGCGTTCCACCTCGTGCTCGCGACCCTCGAGCCCGGCCGCGTGCTCGTCGAGCGGCCGACCTACGACCGGCCGCGGCGGATCCTCGCAGCCGAGGGCCGCCCCGTCGGCGAGGTGGCGCTCGACGAGGATGGGCTCGACGTCGACGAGCTCGAACGTCTGCATGCCGGCGGCGACCGCCTCCTGTACACGATCCCGACCTTTCAGAACCCGACGGGCGTGACGCTCTCCGAAGAGCGGCGGCGTCGTCTGGCGGCGTTCGTCGGGGAGCGCGGGTTGCGCGCGCTCGAGGACGATCCGTACGGGCTCGTTCGCTTCGAGGGCGCGCCGCTGCCGACGTTGCTCGAGCTCGAGGGCGGCGAGCGCGTGCTCTACAGCTCGTCGTTCTCGAAGACGGTGGCGCCGGGGTTGCGCGTCGGCTACCTGATCGTTCCGTCGGCGCTCGCGGTGGAGCTCGAGCCGCTGGTCGCCTCGACCTACATCACGCCGGCCCTGCTGGCGCAGGCGACCGTCCACGAGTTCTTCCGGCGAGAGCTGTTCGAGCCGAACCTCGAGCGCGTGGCCGGGCTCCTGCGCGAGCGGCGAGACGCGATGCTCGAAGCGCTCGAGCAGGAGCTGGCCGGGCGAGCCCGCTGGAACAAGCCCGAGGGCGGCTACTTCCTCTGGTTGGAGCTCGCCGAGGGCGTCGACTCGACCGACCTGCTCGGCCCGGCGTCGAGGGCCGGGGTGACGTTCGTCCCCGGGCCCGACTTCGGCGGCCCGGCGAACAGCCTTCGCCTCGCGTTCAGTTTCGTCACGCCGGCGGAGATCGGCGAGGGCGTGACCAGGCTTGCCCGCCTGATGACGACGGTGCCGGCGCCGGCAAGAGTGAGCTAGGCCGCGCGGGAGTCGCCCGTCAGCGGGCGGGGCACCAGGCGGGGCTGGCGCGGCGGGACGAGAGAGCCGCGGCTGTGCAGTCGGAACGTGGGGCAAGGCGCTTCGAGCGAGAGCGCGCACAATCCGGCTCGACGGAAATAGCAATCCTCGCAGCTTGGTTTAACGACTTTGCTCATCTTCCTGCCCGCTCCCCTTGCGACGCCTCCCTGGACAAGGCAGGACTATAGGTGGCCGGAGAAGACTTTCAAGGCTTGCCTGCGGAGAAAACAATGCAATTTCCGGCGGTTTTGGACGGCTGAAAAGCAGGCGTGCTTCACGCCTTCGGCGCTGTCGTTGCCAGTGCCCGCAACGCTTGTTGAATGTTTTCCACAGGAATGATCCGGAGCCCGTCCGCGTAGCGTCTCGCCTCGCGCGCGTTGTCCCCGGCAGGCACAAGGAAGACGTCCACACCCGCACGGCGGACGCCGAGCGTCTTTTGCTTCACGCCGCCGATCGGGAGCACGTCGCCGTTGAGAGCAAGCTCGCCGGTGGCCGCGATCCTCCGCCCGTGGGTGACGTTCCGCCCGAGCCGCTGGAGGATGTCGAGTGCGAAGGCGAGGCCGGCGGAAGGCCCGCCGATCCCCTGCGAGTCGATCGTGACCGGGATCGGGAGATGGACTCTCAGGTCGTCCGCGGGGATCACGCCGATCAGCGCCCGCCCCGGGCTGGTTGGGTCGGAAGTGGTCGTGATCTGCGCCTGCTCCACCTTGCCGCCGCGACGGAAGCGGACGGTCACGACGTCCCCCGGGTGCTTGTGGGCGAGCAGCGCCCGCAGCCCGAGCACCGTCGTCACCGGGTGGCCTCCGACCGCCAGGATGACGTCGCCGGGCTGGAGGGTCTTCGCAGCGGGAGCGCTGCTCTCGACCGAGAGGACCGTGACGCCGTCGCTGCGCGCGCCGACCTTGTAGCCGAGCAGCTTGAGCGCGACGTAGGGCGCGACCTTCTGCGAGTCCGCCATCTCCTGCTGCCCCAGGCGGTTCTCGAGCGACGAGCTGATTCCGGGCGGAGTCTTGACGAGCGTCGAGCCACTCGACCGGGCCCAGGGCAGGAGTCGCTCGAGCAGGCGCGCCGGACGTTCTCGCACGTCGACGAAGTAGATCGTGCCCTTGTCGGACTGGTTGTCCTTGCCCTTGACGTGGACGAGCGGCGCCACCGGGTGGGCCGGGTCGACGAGTTGGAGCTCGTAGCCGTGCGCGGGCGCGATCCAGAGGACCAGCAGCGCGATGACGATCATCAGCGCACCCGTCGAGGCGAGCCGGGCCGGGGAGAGCCACTTCGAGCGGGCGCTCGGTGCGGGCCGGCTCTCTTCGGTCAAAGCAAGCCTCGCGTCAGGCCGCCGTCGACCGGGATGACCGCTCCGGTCAGGTAGCTCGCGGCGTCCGACGCGAGGAAGCAAGCGACCTGGGCGACCTCCCGCGGCGACCCGAAACGGCGGAGCGGGATCTGCTCGAGGTCTTCGGCACGGGGTTTGCCCGCGTAGACCTCGGCGAGCCGTTCCGTCTCGATTCGACCAGGCGCGATCGAGTTGACCGTGATCCTCTTCGGGCCGACCTCGCGGGCGAGCGTCTTCGCCCAGCCGATCACGCCAGGCCGGACCGAGTTCGAGAGGGCGAGGTTGTCGATCGGCTCGCGGACCGAGCTCGAGGTGATGTTGATCACCCGCCCGTGGCCGCTGCGCTCGAGTTGCGGGAGGCAGAGCCCCGTCAGGCGGACGGCCGAGAGGAGCAGGAGCTCGACGGCCTGCTCGATCTGCTCGTCGGCGAGGCCGACCGCCGCGGTTCGCGGCGGGCCGCCGCCGTTGTTGATCAGGATGTCGATTCCGCCGAAGGCCTCGAGCGCGCGGTCGACGAGGCGCTTCAGGTCGGCGGGGTTCGTCACGTCGCCACGCACCGCGAGCGCGCCGATTCGTTCGGCCTCGCGCTCGAGCAGCTCGCGCCGGCGGGCGAACATCGCGACGTTTGCGCCCTCGGCGGCAAGCACCTCGGCGATCGCCAGGCCCATCCCGGACGAGGCGCCGCAGACAATCGCGGTCCGGCCGGTGAGCCCTAGCTCCACGCTCCGGCCTGCCTTGCCGCCGCCCGTACTAGGTACACGCGCGCATCCCCACCCGGGTGGGGAAGAAGAGGTTCCACCCGCCGCCCGGGCTGAGCGTACCCAGGATTCTGTGCCGTGTCTGTGCCGGCGTCGTGCCAGGTTCGTGCCGGTTCGTCCACATCTGCTACCCCGCCGTGCCGAGCACGCCGACAACCTCTCGCACTGCGGCGGCCGACGCCTCGAAGGCTCGCTGCTCCTCTTCGCTCAGCTTCAGCTCGACGACCTCCTCGATTCCCGCGGCCCCGAGCTTGACGGGCACGCCCATGTACAGGCCGTCGACCCCGTACTCGCCCTCGAGGTACGCGGTGCACGGAAGCACGCGGTGCTCGTCGAGCAGGACGGCGCTGACCATCTGCGCGGCGGCCGCGCCGGGCGCGTACCACGCCGAGGTGCCGAGCAGCTCGACGATCTCGCCGCCACCCTTGGCCGTCCGCTCGACCATCGCGTCGATCCGCTCGGCCGAGACCAAGTCGCGCAGCGGGATGCCGCCGACGGTCGTCGCCGACACGACCGGCACCATCTGGTCGCCGTGGCCGCCGAGCACCATCGCGGTCACGTCCTTCACCGACGAGCCCGTCTCCCAGGCGATGAAGGTCGAGAAGCGCGACGTGTCGAGGATCCCGGCCATTCCGAAGACGCGCTCCTTTGGCCAACCCGAAACGTTCTTGGCGACGTGGCACATCGCGTCGAGCGGGTTCGAGACGACGATCAGGACGGCGTCCGGCGACTGCGACACGACCTGCTCGGCGACCGAACCGACGATCTTCTCGTTTGTCGTGACGAGGTCGTCCCTGCTCATGCCCGGCTTACGCGGGACGCCCGCGGTGATCACGACGACGTCCGAGCCGGCCGACTCCTCGTACCCATTCGAGCCCACGACGTTGGGCTCGTAGTCGAGCACCGCGCCCATCTGGTTGATGTCGAGAGCCTTTCCCTGAGGCAGGTTCTCGACGATGTCGACCAGGACGACGTCCGCGAAGTCGCGAGCCGCGAGCACCTGCGCGCACGTCGCGCCGACGTTCCCGCCGCCGACAACCGTGACCTTCCGCCGGCTCACACCCGCGCTCCCATGACGTCGATGATCGCGTCGGCAACCTCGCTCGTGCCGACTGCGGTCGGATCGTCGCGGGTCGGCTTCATGTCGTAGGTGACGTCCTTCCCTTCGCGGATCACCTCGGCGATCGCCGCCTCGAGGCGGTCGGCCGCCTCGGGCTCGTCGAGATGCCGGAGCATGAGCATCCCCGAAAGCATCATCGCCATCGGATTCACCTTGTTCTGGCCTGCGTACTTCGGCGCCGACCCGTGCGTGGGCTCGAACACGGCCGCGTGCGTGCCGAAGTTCGCGCCCGGCGCGAGGCCGAGCCCGCCCACCAGGCCGGCCGCGAGGTCGGAGACGATGTCGCCGTAGAGATTGGGGAGTACGAGCACGTCGTACTCCTCCGGCCGCTGGACGAGCTGCATGCAGAGGTTGTCCACGATTCGGTCCTCGAACTCGAGGTCGGAGTTCTCATCGGCGACCTCCCGCGCGACGCGCAGCCAGAGCCCGTCGGAGAACTTCATGATGTTCGCCTTGTGCACGGCCGTCACCTTCCGGCGGCCGTTGCGGCGCGCGTAGTCGAAGGCGAACTCGAAGATACGGCGGCTGCCGTCGACCGAGATCGGCTTGATCGAGATCCCGGACCGTGGCGGCACGTGCCCCCCGCGGGCCTCGATCCACTCGGCGAGCTCCTCCGCGTGCGCCGAGCCTTCCTCGTACTCGATGCCCGCATAGAGGTCCTCGGTCGCCTCGCGGACGATGATCAGGTCGACGTGCTCGTAGCGAGAGCGGACGCCGGGATAGCTCTTGCACGGCCGCACCTGGCCGTAGAGGTCGAGCGTCTTCCGCAGCGTGACGTTCACGGAGCGGAAGCCGCCGCCGACCGGCGTCGTGATCGGCCCCTTCAGCGCGATTCCGGTGCGCTTGATCGAATCGAGCACGTGTTCCGGCAGCGGGTTGCCGCCGAACTGCTCCATCACGTCCGCGCCGGCCTCCTGAACGTCCCACTCGAGCCCGACGCCGGTCGCCTCGAGGACGCGGCGCGTGGCGTCGGTCAGCTCGGGGCCGGTGCCGTCACCGGGGATCAGCGTCACCTCGTGCGCCACGGCGCGTGACTCTAGCTGAGAGCTATAGATTTCCAGCCGATGAATGACTTCAAGCCGGGGCTCGAAGGCGTCGTCGCCGTCCAGACCGAGATCGCGGAGCCGGACCGCGAGGGCGGCGCTCTCCGCTACCGCGGGGTCGACATCGAAGAGCTCGTCGGCCACGTTCCCTACGAGAAGGTCTGGGGGCTGCTGGTCGACGACGACGTCAACTCCGAGATGCCGCACCCCGAGCCGTACCTGCCTGCCGCGCTGAGCGGCAAGGCGCCGTCGGACCTGCAGGCCGAGACCGCCCGCCTCTCGGGCGTCTGGAAGCTCGGCAAGCTGAACGAGATCGCCGACGAGCAGGCGCGCGAGGATCTCGGCCGGCTCTCGGCGCAGATGATGGAGATCGTGGCCCGCTCGGCCGCAGTGGCCGACGGGCGGGAGCCGGCGCCGGACGAGGTGGTTGCTCGCGGCGAGACGGCTGCCGAGCGCTTCCTCCTTCGCTGGCGGGGCGAGGCCGACCCGCGCCACGTCAAGGCGATCGACACGTACTGGATCTGCACGGCCGAGCACGGGCTCAACGCCTCGACGTTCACCGCCCGGGTTGTCGCCTCGACGGGCGCAGACTGCGGCGCCGCGCTCTCGGCCGCGGTGGGCGCGCTCTCCGGCCCGCTGCACGGTGGCGCGCCAGCCTACGTCAAGCCGATGCTCGAGGAGGTGCAGGAGCTGGGCGACCCGGAGCGCTGGGTGCGCGATGCGCTCGAGAACGGGAAGCGGATCATGGGCTTCGGTCACCGTGTCTACCGGGCCGAGGACCCGCGCTCGCGCATCCTCAAGCGGACGGCGAAGGAGCTCGACTCGCCACAGGTCGAGGTGGCGGAGCAGCTCGAGCAGGTCGCGCTGAAGGCGCTTCAGGAGCGGCACCCTGAACGTGTCCTGGCGACGAACGTCGAGTACTACTCGGCCATCGTGCTCGACGTCGCCGAGATTCCGCCGCCGCTCGCGCCCGCGATGTTCGCGTGTTCCCGCGTTGCCGGCTGGTCGGCCCACATCCTCGAGCAGAAGCGCACCGGCCGCCTGTTCAGGCCGTCGGCCCAGTACGTCGGCCCCGCAGAACGATCGCTAGCCTCGGTGTGACCCTCGCCGAGGCAGCCGCCCTGGCGGACGAGCTGGCCAAGCAGGGCAAGGAGCGCGAAGTCGCCGATCTGCGCCGCGACTGGGCGGACGAGCTGGAGCTGGAGGCGCGCTCGCGGGACTATCGCGAACGGGCGACGGCGTACCGGGCGATCGGCCAGCTCCGCTTTCGGCAGAAGACCGAGCTCCTGCGGCGCGGGCTCGAAGACGAGAGCCCGGCCTGCCGCGGCTCGGCGTTGCTCTCCTTGGAGCTCCTCTCGCGCGACGCGCCTCGGGAGATCAACGCGGTCCGGCCGCTGCTGCACACGCTCGCGAACGCGGACGACAATGCGGCGGTCCGGCGGCTCGCCGTCCTCTCGCTTCGGAACGGCTCTCCGCAGCGCGACACGATCGTGCTCCTGCACGGGATCGCCGAGGAGGACGGAGTCGAGCGCGGACTGAGGGAGCAGGCGGCGAAGGTGGCCGCCGAGCTCGAGAAGCGCGCCAAGTCGCGCTAGCGGGGCTCTGTCAAGCGGGTGGCGCGGGAGTGAGGCCGTGACGACGCATGACCTCGCCAAGCCTTTCGATGTCCGGCGGGCCCTCCTCGCCGAGCACGCCGGCGACATCCTTGAAGTAGCCCGAGCCCATCAGCCCTGGGCTGACAATCGCAAGGAAGCGCGCGTCGATCTCGCCCTCGTTGCTGAATCCGTGGATCACGCGGCGAGGGATGAAGAGCGCCTCGCCAGGGCTCAGGTCGGTTCGGATCCCGCCCACGGTGAACGTCGTGACGCCGTCCAGGCCGAAGACGGTTTCGTCGAAGTCGTCGTGGCTGTGAGGCGCGGGCATGCGCGCATGAGCGGGAGCATCGCACTCGAAGACGCTGACACTGCCTCCGGACTTGTCTGCGTCGACGTGAAAACGGACGGTGAGAGCCCCGACGTAGATCGGCTCGGCAGCGCTGTCAGGCATGGGCTGATTATCTCCGCGTTCGCCGTGCGTGGGGATGGCTGCGGAAATACACGTCGCGGCGACGCCGATCGCTGACGTGGGTGTAGAGCTCGGTCGTCCCGAGGTCGGCGTGGCCGAGCATCTCCTGGACGCTGCGGAGGTCCGCGCCGCCCTCGAGCAGGTGCGTCGCGAACGAATGGCGGAGGAGGTGCGGATGGACGCGCTCGGGCTCGAGGCCGGCGCACTCGGCCAGCCGCCGGAGGATCAGAAAGGCGCCGGCCCGCGTCAGCGCGCCGCCCTGGGCGTTCAGGAACAGGTCGGGCCGGTGCCGGCGGTCGAGGTAGGGCCGGCCGTGGGCGAGGTACCGGCGCAGGGCCTCGACCGCGTGACGGCCGACCGGGACCACTCGCTGCTTGTCGCCCTTTCCGGTGCAACTGACGAGGCGCCGCTCGAGATCCACGTCCGTCTTCCCGAGCCCGACCGCCTCGCTGACGCGGAGCCCGGCCCCGTAGAGGAGCTCGACCAGCGCGCGGTCGCGGAGCGAGCGAGGCGTCGTCCCGGGCGCGGCCTCGATCAGGCGCTGCGCCTCGGCGGCCGACAGCGTTCTCGGCAGCCGCCGCCGCCGCCGCGGCAGCTCGAGCGCCGCCGCAGGGCTGTCCGAGCGGACGCCGAGCAGTATCACGTGACGGAAGAACGACCGAACCGCCGCGACCCTTCGAGCAATTGTCGCGGGCGAGAGTCCGGCGGCTCGAAGCTCCGCCAGCCAGCGCTCGAGGTCCTCGCTCGTCGCCTTCGAGGGCGGCCCGCCGAGCCAGTCGCCGAGCGCGCGGAGGTCCCGTCGATAGGCCTCGACGGTCTTGGGCGCGCGCCGCGCGGCGAGCAGGGCGAGGAAGCCCTCGACCTCCGGGTCGGAGCTCTGTGCAGCCGAATCGGGCCGCGGCGTGGCCATCGGACCCTTTTCCTTCGCTTCGGAGTCCCGGACGCCTGCCGTAGAGTTGCCGCGGTGTGAACGAGAGAAGCGACCCGGAGGCATCCGCTGACCTCTTCGACGGGGCAGCCGACGAGCTCGAACTGGCTGCGCAGCATTGCCGCACGGCGGCGGGCCATTTCCGTGAGCGGGAGGTTCCGCGCGGCGCCGCTCACGCCTGGGCTGCGCTCGGGCACGTACTGAGCGCGGAGGAGCAGCTCGAGCACCAGGCTCGGATCCACGCCGGCAAGTCGAACCCCTGATCCGGACGCGCCTCCCGGCTCGGCGCCCTGTGGAGGAACCGGCACGCCTTCGTCCCGAAGACGTCACAGACACGTGACATTTTCGAACTTAGGCTGTTGGAGGGCGGGGGTGGTGGGAACCCAGTTCTCGCGCGTGTACCTTGGTATCCGCGTGCCGGCTACGGCTCCTCCGGTGGCGGGATCACCTCGCCTCGCTCGATCCAGGCGTGGAGTTGTGCTTCGAAGGTCTCCAGCGAGGCGTGCCAGTTGATGCCCTCGGCCATCTCATCCGAGATCGGGCCGAAGGCGCTGAACTCGTGCCGCAGGACGGTGCCGCCGTCCTCGTCCTCGAACTCGTAGCGGTGTGTGAGCGTGATCCCGCCGCCGAGCATGTGGCTCGTCTGCGAGTAGCCGGCCGGAGGGTCCCACCAGCCGATCGTCCCGTACAGCTTGCCGCTGCCGTCACCCCAGTCCTCGTAGATCTGGCCGCCGACCCGGCGGTCGTTGACGACGCGCTGCAGGCGCTCCTTGCCGTAGCTGGCCTGGAACCACTTCCCGCTGTCGAGGAAAGCCTCGAAGACCTCGGGCCGAGGGCGGGCGAAGCGGAGCTCGTTCGTGAATGCGATATGGCGGATCTGGTGCATCACTTCTCCTTCGTCGGTTCTGACTGCAGATGACGCTCGAAGGCCAGCAGCTGCGAGGCGGAGGCCTGCTGGAAGCTGTTCAGCCACCGCTCGAGCTCGCGCTGGATCGGGACGGCGTTCAGCTCGTTCCAGCGCTCTCTCCCGTCGCGGCGGACGAGCACGACCCCCGCGCGCTCGAGCACGGCGAGGTGCTGCATGACCGCGTAGCGCGAGAGCGCGGGCAGCACCTCGCAGAGCGCGGTGGTCGTCCTCGGGCCGTCTCGGAGGGCGTCGAGCAGCGCCCGCCGGTGCGGCGAGCCGAGCGCCTTCCAGACCCTGGCGTCGTCCATTACGTGATAAAAATATCACATAACTGCAGGCATCGCTTGCGATGCCGACCTCAGGACGAGCGGGCTTCGCCGCACGTCCGTCGGAACTGACCGGTCGAATCCGTCGGGCTGATCGATGCCGCTCTAGGACCGCGGGTGCGACTTGTCGTAGACGCGTCTGAGCCGCCCCGCGTCGACGTGGCTGTACATCTGCGTCGTCGAGAGCGAGCTGTGCCCGAGCAGCTCCTGGATCGTGCGCAGGTCGGCGCCGCCCTCGAGCAGATGCGTCGCAAACGCATGCCGGAGCCGGTGCGGGTGGGGAAGCAGCCGCCTGAGCGTGCTCGTGTCGAGCCGCCGGCCGCGTGCCGAGAGGAAGAGCGCGTTCTCGGCGCCGCGCGCCAACTCGGGGCGCGCGTCTCGCAGGTACTCGGCCAGCTGCAGCGCCGCCTCCTCGCCGAGCGGCACGACCCGTTCCTTGCCGCCCTTGCCGCGCACGTGGACGAGCTCCTGCTCGAAATCGACGTCGGCGAGATCCAGATCGACCGCCTCCTGGGAGCGGAGGCCGGCGGAGTAGACCAGCTCGACGAGTGCCCGGTTCCGGGCCGCGAGGGGGCCTGAGCCTCCGAGCCCGTCGAGCGCGCCGTCCACCTCCTCGGGCCGCGGCGCGTCGGGCAGCCTCCGCGGGCGGCGAGGCGCGAACGACGCATCGGGCACGTTCTCCGGCCCGAGCGCGTGGCGCAGGAAGGCGCGGACGGCCGCCAGCTTGCGTCCGATCGTCGCCGGCGCGAGCTTCTGCGGCCGGGCTCGTCCCAGCTCGGCCGCGTAGTCGGCGAGCGTCCGCACGTCCACATCCGCGAGGCGCGTCCCGCGCCTCTCGAGCCAGCCCGCAAACTCGCGCACGTCGACGCCGTAGGCCCGCCGCGTCGCAGGAGCCAGCGCCGGGTTCTCGAGGAAGCGCTCGATCTCCGCCTGCACGGCGAGGACTTCGCCGCGGTACCCGGCTTTCCTCAGAGGCGTCGCTTGCGATGCCGGCGTCAGGAGGCGCGGGCTTGCCCCGTGCGGCCGTCTGAAATGACCGGTCGATGCGCCTGGATCGAGCGGTACCCGTTCTAAGCTACGGCGGCGACGATCTCTTCGGAGAGGCTCGGGAAGCCGCGCAGAAACTCGGCGCGCTCGGCCTTGAAGCGCTCGACGAGGGCGCGGTACTCGTCGCCACGGCCCTGCTCCTCGTACAGCCGGAGCGGCTGCAGGATCTCGGGGTCGTCGATCCCCGGCACCGATGAGGCGACGAGGTAGCCGAAGTCGGGATCGTGCTCCCACTCGATCGTGCCCTCGGCGATGCCCTTCACGATCGCCGACGAGTGCTTGATCCGCACCTTGCGCGAGCGCTCGTCGTCCTCGGGCCCGCCGACGCGGCCGGTGTTCATCACGTAGACCTCGACGGGGTGCTCGGCGAGCAGCTCGAGGAAGCGGTTCCCCTGCAGGTCGTGCGGCATCGGGAAGAACGGGTTCGTTCCCGGCACGCGCAGGAACTTGCCAGCCTCGTCCGCGCCGCCGGCGCTCGTGCCGGTCGTCTCGCCGAGCATGAAGAAGGCCGCCGCCTGGGGCCCCTCGAGCTTCGCGACGGCCGGGACGATGTTCTCGTTCTTGTTCAGGATCAGCAGGAAGTGCGCCTCGTCGATCTCGTCGGCCGAGGCGGCCTCGATCACCGAGAACGGGAACGTCGCGCGGCCGTTCGACGTGTAGTTGGTGTCGTAGAAGTCGACCTCGTCGCCGTGCTGGGACACGTTCTCCAGGTAGGAGTCCGGCTGGGTGACCGCGCCGTAGATCGTCGGCTCGTCCTCGGGGTTGAGGCCGAAGGTCTTGGCGAAGCAGCCGTTCTCGGTCGCGTAGACGCGGCCGTCTGGCATCCAGGCGACGAAGTCGTCCTGCACCGGCAGCGAGCCGTTCTGCCGGGTGAAGGTGGTCGTCGTCTTGCCCGTCCCCGACAGCCCGACGATCAGGCCGATTCGCTTGCCGCGCTCGGTCGGGATGATCTTGCAGCCCGCGTGCAGCGGGATCCCGCCGCGGTCGTAGACGAGCTTGTTCCACATCCGCAGGCCGCCCTTCTTCGACTCGCCGAAGTAGTCCGAGTTGAAGATCCGCGTGACGCCCTGCTCGAGGTCGACGGCGATCAGGCGGTCGTCGGGGAAGCCCTCTGCCTTCAGGTTCGGCGTGTAGATGACCGTGAGCTCCGGCTCGACCCGCTCGCCGGGCGCGAAGTAGAGCTGCTGCTGCATGCCCGCGATGTTCGCGTTGGCCGCCTCGATGTAGAGCCGTGCGGGCGTGCCGAAGTCGGGGTTGTTCCCGATCGTCCCGTCGACGACCACCATCTCCTGCTGCGCGATGTACTCGTCCTGGAGCCGGGTCCAGCGCTCGCACTCCTCGCGGGAGATCGCCTGGTTCTGGCCGTCGGGCTCGTCGGTGACAACGAAGGTCGAGCGCTTGGACCGGTTCACGACCTCCGTCTGGACGTTGACGTTGCCGTAGCGCGTCGGATGGGCGTTCGGCATCCGCTCGGCGAGCGCTTTCAGCTCCCCGGGCGACGGGTTCTGGATGACGGCCGCCGCATCGGGCAGCCGGAAGAGCATCTTGGCCACGGACCGGATCTTACCCCGGCCCCGCCGGACCCAAGCGGTTCTGCAGAATGCGGGAATGGAAGCGCCGCTGCCTCCGGAGCACAGGATCGCCGTGGTCTACCAGCTCCGCCGCGCGCGGCGATGGCTCGTCCTCCTGCTCGGCGGCGTGGCGCTCGCGCTCCTGCCGTGGTCGGGGTACCTGGGCGCATCGCTGCCCGCCGAGCACGTCGTGCACCACTGGGACGCTGCCTGGGTCGGGTTCGACCTCTTCGAGGCGGCGGCGCTCGTGGGCACGCTGATCGCGCTCCTGCGCGGCTCTCCGCTGCTGCCGCTCCTGGCCGCGGTCGCCGGCACGGCGCTCCTCACCGACGCCTGGTTCGACCTCGTCACCGCGGACCTCGGCTGGGACTTCGGCGTGGCGCTGATCGAGGCGGTCTTCGCCGAGCTGCCGCTGGCAGCGCTCTGCTACTGGCTCGCGTACGACGCGACGGGCGCGCTCGTCAGCGCCGTAACGGAGCCGGCTTTGGCAATTGCCCCTCGGCCCACATCGCCGCCAGACCGACCCGGCCAAGGCCGAGAACCCGCTCGAACAGCAGGTACCGAGGCTCCCAGCGGGGGAAGAACTTCGCGTTGAAGCGGTGAAGCCGCTCGATCTGGAAGAAGGCATCCGCCGCCAGCAGCACCCGGCCGATCAGGCGCTCGAGCAGGCCGTGCGGGCCGTGGATGAAGCGTGAGAAGGCCGCGAAGTTGAGCGAGACCTCATCGATGCCGCGGTCGCGAAGCAGCTCGAGGCCGCGGGCGACGAGGAACTCCATCAGGCCGTTCGGCATGTCGTGGTCGCGCCGCATCATCGACAGCGAGACGGCAGCGCGGCCGTAGCTCGGCACGAAGTGGAGGAAGCCGCGGATCCGGCCGTCGGCATCGCGCCCGACCACGACCAGGCTGTCGGCGTGCTCCTCGCGCCGGAGGGCGTCGAGCGACATCGCGAAGCCTCGCTCGCCGGCGCCTTCCCGCCAGCGGCTGCTGACCGCGTCCAGCTCGGCGATCTCGGCGACGCAGAGCTCGCCGAGCTCCTGCAGGCGGGCGGAGAACCCCTGCTTCTCGAGCCGGGTGACCGACTGGCGCACCTTGCGGATCGCGCGGCCGTCGAGCGAGAACGAGCGCGTCTCGACCACGGCCTCGTCGCCGAGGTAGAGGGAGCGGAGGCCGAGCTGGCGCCACAGGGGCCGTAGTCGCTCGCCTGCCCCGAGCACGGCGATTCGCAACCCGCGGGCCTCCGCGAACAGGCTCAGCTCGCGGAGCAGGCCGGGAATCGCGTCGTCCGGGCCGACGGGGTCGCCCGAGACGAGCAGCACGCCGGTCTCGACGCAGTAGCCGAGGAACGCCCGCCGGTCGCTGCTGAAGAGGTAGTGCTGGTCGTGCCGGAGCTTGAAGTAGGCGAGCGTGTCGGCGCCGTGGCGGCGGACGAGCTCGCGGGCGGCCAGGCGCATCTCGCCGGTCGGCAACGCGTGCGGCGCGGCGAGCGGGCGGAAAACGAGGTAGGCGCACCAGGAGAGCGTCAGCAGGCCGGCGACGCCGACCGCCTCGTCGAGGCCGCCGAGCACGTCGTGGAAGTCGAGCGGCCCGTTCTGCCAGAGCAGGGAGTCGACGACCTCGCGGACGACCGATCCGGCCGACGCATGGTCGGGAGCGGCGAGCCAGACGGCCACGCAGCAGAGCAGGAAACCGGTTGCGGCGACGAGCGGGATCCGGCGTAGCGCGGCCCGCAGGCTGACAGGGTCGGGCTGGACGCAGAAGGAGCCGCGGCCGAGCCAGAGCATTCCGGCGAGCGCGAAGCTCCCGGCGGCCTCCTCGACGTCGAGGCCCTTGAGCAGGTTGAGCACGCCGAGGCCGAGCAGCAGGACGAGGGCCAGGCGGAAGGCGCTCTGCCGGCGGCGCCAGAGGTACGGCGCGGTCACGAGCAGGAGCAGCGAGGCCGGGATCGCGGCGGCGTGCGAGAGCCGCATCGCCTCGAGCGGCGCGATCTGCAGCAGGAGGTGGTTGCGCCAGGCGATGTTCGGCGTGACCGCGGAGGCGAGGTTGACCAGGCCGGCCGCGACCGCCGCTACCGCCGCCAGCTTCGGCAGCGGTGCCGCACGGTGCACGGCGCGCAGCGGCGCCGTCCGAATGTGCAGACCCAGACGCCAGTGCGCCGTGTCGCGCCGGGACGGGACGAGGTCGTGCCAGTCCTTGGCGACCAGCCAGACGCCGACGAAGATCGCGGCGCCCGTCGCCAGGCTCGGGTCGAGGTCGCGGAAGGCCGCGGCCAGGCCGAGGCCGAGCAGCAGCGTGGCGCCGAGATGCCACTCGTGGATGCGCGCGCCCAGCACGTACACCCTGGGGCCAAGGCGATGGCGGTCGATGCGAAGCACAGCTCTCTCGTCGGCAGGGTAGCGCCGCCTCCGTACGGTTGCCGTCGCCCACGTCGCAATCGTCACGCGCCCGGCGCCCAGGCCCATCCGATAGGTTCCTGGGCGTGGACGCAACGCACGACGTGCTCGTCGTCGGTGCAGGCTGCGCGGGGATGCGCGCGGCGATCGAGGCGCACGACGCGGGCGCCGACGTCGCGCTGGTCTCCAAGATCCACCCGGTGCGCAGCCATTCCGGCGCGGCGGAGGGCGGCATCAACGCGGCGCTCGGCAACGCCTCCGAGGACGACCCCGAGAAGCACGCCTTCGACACGGTCAAGGGCTCCGACTACCTCGGCGACCAGGACGCCATCCAGATCCTCTGCGACGAGGCGCCCGGCGACGTCTACCAGCTCGAGCACTGGGGCGCGGTCTTCTCGCGCACCGAGGACGGGCGGATCGCCCAGCGGCCGTTCGGCGCCGCCGGGGAGCCGCGCACGGCCTACGCCGCCGACATCACCGGCCACGTGCTCGTGCACGTCCTCTACGAGCAGGTCATGAAGCGCGACCTGAAGGTCTACGAGGAGTTCTTCGTGTGGAAGCTGGTCGAGCACCAGGACCGCTGCCAGGGCGTGATCGCCTGGAACCTGCTCGACGGCGGCCTGGCGACGATCGGCGCCAAGACCGTCATCCTCACCACCGGCGGCGCGGGACGGCTCTACACGGGCACGACCAACGCCTACGCCTGTACCGGCGACGGGATGGCGCAGGCGCTCCGCGTCGGGGTCGCGCTCGAGGACATGGAGATGATGCAGTTCCACCCGACAACCCTTGCGCCGACCGGCGTCCTCATCACCGAGGGCTGCCGCGGCGAGGGTGCCTACCTGCTCAACTCCGAGGGCAAGCGTTTTCTCGAGCGCTACGCGCCGAACGCGATGGAGCTCGCCTCGCGCGACGTCATCTCGCGGGCCGAGCAGACCGAGATCGACGAAGGGCGCGGCGTCGACGGCAACGTCCTGCTCGACATGCGCCACCTCGGCGCGGAGAAGATCCTCGAGCGCCTGCACGGGACGCGCGAGCTGTCGATGGTCTTCGCGGGCGTCGACCCGATCTATGACCCGATCCCGGTCCGGCCGGGCGCCCATTACCACATGGGCGGCGTCGACACCGACGTCTGGGGGCGCACGTCGCTCGAGGGCCTCTACGCGGCCGGCGAGTGCGCCTGCGTCTCGGTGCACGGCGCGAACCGCCTCGGCGGCAACGCGCTGATGGAGACGATCACCTTCGGCAAGCGGGCCGGGGCGCACGCGGCCGAGTGGGCCCTCACGAACACGACCGTCGAGGTGCCCGAGTCCGCGCAGGCCGACACCGAACGGGAGCTGAAGGAGCTGCTCGACCGCGACGAGGGGGAGCGGCCGTGGTCGATCCGCAACGAGCTCGCCGAGACGATGCACGAGAACTTCGGCGTCTTCCGCCGCGAGGACCAGATGCGCCAGCAGGGCGAGATCGTCTCGGCGCTGCGCCAGCGCTACGAGAGCGTCGTCGTGGAGGACAAGGGCGACGTCTTCAACAACGACCTCACCCAGGCCCTCGAGCTCGGCTTCCTGCTCGACCTGGCCGAGTGCATGGTCGTCGCCGGGATCGAGCGCAAGGAGAGCCGCGGCGCCCACGCGCGGCCGTACGACTTCCCCGAGCGTGACGACGAGAACTACATGCGGCACACGCTCGTCACCGCGCGAGACGGCGCCGTGAAGCTGAACTGGAAGCCGGTGACCGTCACCAAGTGGCAGCCGATGGAGCGGACGTACTGATGAGGTTCAGCGCGATAGCGGCGACAGCGGGCGCGCTCGTGCTGGCCCTTGCCCTCGCCGGCTGCGGCGGGAGCGGCGGCGGCAGCGCGGCCAAGCCGACCAACGCGATCGAGGTGGCGGCGCTCAAGACCTCGCAGGCCGGCAGCGTCCGCGCCGACTTCACGATCTCGGCCTCGGGTGTCTCGGGCACAGGCAGCGGCGTGTTCAACGGTGGTGGAAAGCGGTCCGGCCAGTTCACCATGAACGTGAACTCCGGCGGCAAGCAGATCTCGATCGACTCGGTGATCGACGGCAACACGATCTACCTCCGCTCGCCGCTCATCTCGCAGCGCCTTCCGGGCGGCAAGCAGTGGGTCAAGATCGACCTCGAGAAGGCCGCGAAGGCTGCGAACGTCAACCTCAACGGCCTGATCGGCACCAACCCGAGCCCCGGCGGCGCACTCGCATACCTGCAGGGCTCGACCGCGATCAAGAGGGTCGGCAGCGAGACGGTGGACGGCTCGCCGACGACGCACTACCGCGTGGTCGTCGACCTCCAGCAGGCCGTCAACCGTGCTTCCGGCTCCGACAAGGACGCGCTCGAGCAGGCGATCAAGGGCAGCGGCAGCTCGACGCAGCCGGTCGACGTCTGGGTCGACGCGGAGGGCTACGTCCGCAAGCTCGAGGTCCAGTCGCAGGCGTCGGGCCAGCCGGCCGATCTGACGATGAAGATGCACGACTTCGGCTCGCCGGTGCCGATCACGCCTCCGGCCACGAACGAGGTCGTGGACCTGCTCCAGGCGCTAGGGGGAGGGAGTTAATGGACGTCGCGCTCAAGATCTGGCGGTTCGACCCGGAGACCGGGGAGCGGGTGCTGCGGGAGTACGAGGTCGACGCACCGGAATGGGCCTGCCTGCTCGACGTGCTCGACCTGATCAAGGACAAGCACGACGGCACGCTCGCCTACCGCAAGAGCTGCCGGATGATGATCTGCGGCTCGTGCGGGATGCGGATGGACGGGCGTGCGGTGCTCGCCTGCAAGGAGCGGATGAAGCCGATCGCCGACGCGGGCCACGTCCCTGTGATCTCGGCGATGGGGAACATGCCGGTCCTCAAGGACCTCGTGGTCGACATGGCGCCATTCTGGAACAAGGTTCGCTCGGTCAAGCCGTGGCTCGACCCCGGCTACGACGAGGTGGCCGAGAAGGAGCGGATCGTCTCCCAGCAGCAGGTGAACGTGATTCACAAGGAGGCGCTCTGCATCATGTGCGGCTGCTGCGTCTCGGAGTGCAACTCGATGGAGTCAGACCCCGAGTTCATCGGGCCGGCGGCGCTCGCCAAGGGGTTCCGCTTCGTCGGCGACGCGCGCGACCGCGCCGAGGTCGAGCGCCTGAACACGCTCAACGAGGAGCACGGGATCTGGGATTGCACGCGCTGCTACTTCTGCAATGAGCGCTGCCCGAAGGGCGTCGATCCGCGCGACGCGATCGCCAAGCTCGGCGCGGAGTCGATCAAGCACGGGGTCGACCACGACATGGGCGCGAAGCACGCGAAGTGGTTCGTGCGCTCGGCCGAGACGACCGGCTGGCTGCGCGAGACCGAGCTCGTGCCGAAGACGCAGGGCATCTTCGAGGCGATCAAGCAGACGGGCTTCGCGCTGAAGCTGGCCCGGCACGGCAAGGTGCCGTCGCCGTTTCCCCCGCATGTCGCCGCCGATGTCGACGAGGCCCGGGCTCTCCGCGACCTGGTCAAAACGCAGGGGCGGGACGGCGCCCTCGGGATCGTCCAGGGCGAGCACGCGCTCGGCCGCATCGAGTTTGCCGAAGAGACGCAAGAGCAGGAGAACAAGCCATGAGGAAGGTCGCGTACTACACAGGCTGCCTGGCGGCGCTGTCGGCCAAGGAGCTGAACACCTCGACCAAGGCGCTCGCGCCGATGCTCGGCCTCGAGCTCGTCGAGCTGGACTCGGTCACCTGCTGCGGTGCCGGTGACATCCACGAGGCCGAGCCCGACTACTACCTGCACCTGAACGCGCGCATCCTGGCCTACGCCGAGGCGACCGGGTCGGACACGCTGATGACGATCTGCAACGTCTGCACGCTCAACCTGCGGCAGGCGAACTGGCAGCTCAAGAACGACCCCGACCTGCTCGCGCGCGTAAACACCAACCTCGAGACGGTCGGCGCGCCGCCCTACAGCGGCGAGGTCGAGGTCAGGCACCTGCTCTGGCTGATCGCCGAAGGTGACGGCTACGAGCGGCTGAAGGACGTCGCGCACAAGGGGCTCAAGGGCCTGCGCGTCGCGCCGTTCTACGGCTGCCAGATCCTGCGGCCTTCCAAGATCCTCGGCTTCGAGGATCCCGACAAGCCCTGGTCGCTCGAGGCGATCATCGAGGCCTGCGGCGGCGAGCCGGTCGACTACCCGGCCAAGATCAAGTGCTGCGGTTTCCCGATCATCCAGGCTCGCGAGGAGATCGCCCTCGGCGAGCTGATCCAGCCGATCGAGCAGGCGAGCGAGGCAGGGGCGGACGCGATGGTGACGCCGTGCCCGCTCTGCCACCTCTCGCTGGACGCGTGGCAGCTGAAGCTGCGCAAGCAGACCGGCAAGGACCACGCCATGCCGATCCTCCACCTCTCGCAGCTGATCGGCGTCGCCGCCGGGCTCCAGGCCTCCGAGCTCCAGTTCAAGCGCCACGTGATGTCGGTCGACCCGGTCGTCCAGAAGCTCGAAGCGTAGAGCCGAGGTCGCGGACCGTCTCCAGGAGGAGGTCGGCGTCGGCGGTCGTCGTGCGCCAGTTGACAAAGGCGGGGCGGAAGCCGACGAAGCCTGCCCAGTGGGTCGTGCCGACGTAGACGCGGCCGTCGGTGAGGATCCGCTCCTCGATCGCCAGGTTGAGCGCGTCCAGCTCTTCCTCGGGCACGTCTGCCGGGCGATAGCGGAAGAAGACGATGTTGAACGGGGCGGGGAGCAGCAACTCCATGTCGTCGGCCTCCTCGACCAGGCGGGCGAAGTGCGCCGAGTTGTCGAGGCAGCGCTCGACGATCGCGCGGTAGCCCTCGCGGCCGTAGGCGCGCAGCGTGGCCCAGACGGCGAGCCCGCGCGCTCGCCGCGAGATCTCCGGGCCGCGGTAGGCGAAGGCGGGGCGTGGGTCGTCGACGTCGGGCAGGTAGGAGGCGCCGAAGCCGAAGGCGCCGAGGAGGTAGGCGGGGTCGCGCACGAAGGCGAAGCCGCTGTCGTAGGGCACGTTCAGCCATTTGTGGCCGTCGGAGATGACCGAGTCGGCGAGCTCGACGCCGTCGGCGAGCGGGGCGGAGCGGGGCGAGATCCGCGCGAAGAGGCCGAAGGCGCCGTCGACGTGCAGCCATGACCCGCGGGCGTGGACGACCTCGGCGATCTCCCGGATCGGCTCGAAATGGCCGGCGTTCACCTCGCCGGCGTTCGCGACCACGACCGCCGGCCGGCCGCCGAGCGCCTTCAGGGCGGCGTCGAGCGCGGACGGCTCGAGCGCGCCGGTCTCTCCCGAGCAGTCGACGTACCGCTCGCTCCCCGAGCCGAGCATGGCCAGCGCCTTGCGCGCCGAGACGTGGATGAAGCGGCTGCTGAGGACCGGCATCGGGTCGAGCCCCGCGATGCCCTGCTCGGAGACGTTCACCCCGTGCTGCTCGCCCCACCACTGGCGAGCCGCGGCGAGCCCGGTGAAGTTGGCCATCGTTGCGCCGGTCGTGAGCACGCCGCCCCAGTCGGCGGGGAGGTCGAACAGGTCGAGCAACCAGCCGATCGAGACGTCCTCCAGCCGCGCCGCGAGCGGGGAAGAGTCCCAGCCGCCGGCGTTCTGGTCGATCAGCGAGGTCACCCAGTCGGCCGCGAGCGCGGCGGGCGTCGAGCCGCCGATCACCCAGTGGAAGAAGCGTGGGCCACCGGAGCGCACCTGGGCGTCGAACCCGGCGATCAGCTCGTCCAGCGCGGCGACGGCCCCGTCGCCCGCCTCCGGGAGCGGTCCACCGAAGCGTTCGGCCACCTCGTCCGAGTTCGACGAGCGCACGGGCGCCTCGGGGAGGCCTGCCAGGTAGCCGGCTGCCTCGACCACGACCCGCTCGAGAGCGGCGCGCGACTCGTCCGGAACCGCCAGCGGGTCCACGCGGCAACTCTAGTCTTCCCGGGATGCGTGTTCGCGGACTTGGGCTAGCGGCTGTCGCCGGCGGGCTCGCGTGGGGTCACTTCGAGGCCGGCTGGGTGCGGCTCGAGGTGCTGCGCTGTCCGCTGCCTGGGCTGCCGCCCGAGCTCGAGGGTCTGCGGGTCGCGCACCTCTCGGACTTCCACCTCGGCTTCCCTTCACGCGGTTCGGCGGCGATCGAGCGGGCGGTCGACTGGGTCGAGGAGCGGCAGCCCGACCTGACGCTGATCAGCGGCGACCTGCTCTCGCGCCGCTCAGGTGAGGAGCGGCTGCGCGGCCTGCTCGCGCGCCTGCCCCGCTGCTTCGCCGTGCTCGGCAACCACGACTTCGCGCTCAGCCGCGACCCGTTCTCGCATCCGATCGAGCTCTACGACCTCGAGCCGGCCACGCTGCTCGCGGACGACTCGCGCACGATCGAGCTGCGCGGGCGGAAGGTGCAGCTCGTCGGCGTCGACCCGCGCTCCTACCGGTACCGCCGGGCGCACCCGGAGCGAGTCGCCGACCCGGAAGCCGACCTGCGGATCCTGCTCTGCCACTACCCGGACGTCGTCGACCGCCTCCCGGAGGGCGCCTTCCACCTCGTCGTCTCCGGCCACTTGCACGCGGGGCAGATCTGCGTCCCCTGGCCGGGCGGTCGCCTGCGGCTCGCGAGCCTCCACTGGACGTACGTGCGCGGCCTCTACCGCCGGCCCGCCGCGACGCTCCACCTGTCGGCCGGCCTCGGCACGACCTTCGTGCCGTTCCGCTTCCTCGCCAGACCTGAAGCGACCGAGCTGATCCTAGAATCCGGGTGATGGAAGGCCACGCGAGCGTCGCCGCCGACGTGCTCGCCAGCTACGCGGCCGACGCCGCGCGGGAGGTCGACGGGGTCGGCGGGCTGGTCGAGGGGCATCTGCCGAGGCAGGGCGCGGTCCGCGTCGAGGAGTCGGAGGGCCGCGCGACGGTCGAGCTGCACCTGGAGCTGGCATGGGGCGCGTCGGCGAAAGAGGTCGGCTCCGAGGTGCAGCGGCGGGTCGCCGCCTACCTCGAACGGATGGCGGGCGCGCGGCCGCGAGCGGTGAACGTGGTAGTCGACCAGATTGCTAAGCCGTGACCACCCGGCTCGCCGGGTTGACCGGCGCGACGCTGCCGCAGGTCGCCTCGGCCTGCCACGAGTGCATCTGGTGGCAGTCGCGCACCGCTGGCCGGCGGGTGGACAAGCAGCGGTGGATCGAGAAGGCCGAGACCGAGTTCGGCGCTTGGGGCACGGTCTACTACGACGACGACGGCCGGGTGCTCGGCTCGATGCAGTGCGGCCCGGCCAGGTTCTTTCCCCTCGCGGTCGAGCTGCCCGCCGGGCCGCCCTCCGACGACGCCGTGCTCGTGACGTGCGCCTACCTGGTCGACCGCTCGAGCCCCTGGGTGCTGCAGTCGCTCTTCCTGGGCGGGATCGCCGAGGCGAAGGACAAGGGCGCGGCCGCGCTCGAGACGTTCGCCTACCGCTACCCGGAGGGCGAGTCCGACTATGAGCGGTTTCTCGTCCACCGCACGGTGTTCCCGCGCGACTTCCTCGCGGACTTCGGGTTTCGAACCGTGCGCGCCTCGGGCCAGGTCGAGCTCGTGCGCCTGGAGCTCGGCGGTCTCGTGCCGGTGCTGGAAGGCAAGCGCTCGAAGGTGCTGCGCGCCTTCCGTGAGGCGTTCATGCCGGAGCCGGTTCCGGCTCCGCGGCCCTAGTAGCGGTGGTAGGCGGCCTTCCAGGCGGCCTGCAGCGCCGACGGAGTGGTGACGAGCAGCCGGATCGGATGGCCGGTCGCGAGCTTGAGCTGCGGCATCAGCGACTGGTCGGTCGGGTCGACGACGGCGACGGAGATCTCGCCGCTCGGGTGAAGCCGGATCGGGATCGCCCGCAGCGCCTCGGCCAGCTCGAACGGCAGCAGCTCAACCGCCCGCCGGTCGACCGAGGTGACGCCGATGTCGACGAACTCGACCTCCGCCTGTGCGCCGAGCACGCGGGCGATGTCGTTCTCGAAACAGATCCGGAGCCGCACGAGGGCTTCGCCCAGCAGCTCGCCGGGCTGGCGCTCCTCGAGCGCGCGGTCGAGGTCCTCGTTCGTCAGGAGCCCCTTGCGCAGGAGCAGCGCGCCGAGGTGCGAGCGAGGCTCGTCGTCGAAGAACGTGTGGTCCAGACGTGCAGGCCGCATTGCCTCGTTTATCGGAATCTCCCGCTCCCAGCTTGAGAAAAGAACGGATACCGACCGATTCGGCCGCGAGCTACGCGGCGACTGCGCGGTTCGCGAGGACGAGCTCGGCGATCTGGATGCCGTTCAGGGCGGCGCCCTTGCGCAGGTTGTCGCAGGCCAGGAAGAACGCCAGGCCGTTCTCGGCGGCCGGGTCGCGGCGGATCCGGCCGACCAGGGCCTCGTCGCCGCCCGCGGCCTTGCCGGGGGTCGGGAACTCCTCGAGCCGAACGGACGGTGCCCGCACCAGAAGCTCCCGCGCACGCTCGGGCACAAGGGGCTCCTCGGTCTCGATCCAGATCGACTCGGCGTGGCCGACCGGCACCGGCACACGGACGCAGGTCGCGCTGACCGGCAGCTGCGGGAGCTCGAGGATCTTGCGCGTCTCCTCGCGGATCTTCGCCTCCTCGTCGAACTCCTCGCCGTCGAAGTCCCAGTCGGTGGAGAGGTCGTGCTCGGCCTGCGGCTCGTCGAGTAGCTGTCGCAGACGCTGGGCGCCCTTGCCGGAGGCCGACTGGTAGGTCGCAACCCGCACGGCTCGTAGGCCCGCCGCATCGTGGAGCGGCTTGAGCACGAGCGTCAGCGGGATCGTCGAGCAGTTCGGGTTCGCGACGATCCCGTCGTGGTCGAGCGCGCGCTCGCCGTTGACCTCGGGCACGACGAGGGGGACCCCGTCCTGCAGTCGGAAGGCCTCGGACTTGTCGACGCAGACCGCGCCGCCCCTCACCGCGTGCGGGACGAGCTCGCGGCTGCCCCTGGCCCCGACGGAGAAGAAGCACAGGTCGAAGCCTGCGAGCGACTCCGGGGTGGCCTCCTCCACGCGCAGCCCGCCGACCTCGCTGCCGGCCGAGCGGCTCGAGGCGAAGAGATGCAGGTCGTCGAAGCCGCGTTCGCGGAGCAGCTCCACCATCACCTGGCCGACCGCGCCCGTCGCGCCGACGACGGCCACCTTAGGCATGCTGGCGCTCCGCTTCGGGCGCATCCAGCTCGAAGGCGCGGTGGAGCGCGGCGACCGCCTTGTCGACCTCGTCGCTGCGCAGATGGCACGCGATCTTGATCGGCGAGGTCGTCACGACGGCGGGCTCGATCCCGACCTCCGCGAGGGTGGCGAACGCCTTGGCTGCGACCCCCGGGTGGCTCCTCATGCCCGCGCCGATCACGCTGACCTTGCCGAGGTCGTCGCGCGCGCTCCACTCGACGCCGAGCCCGTCGAGCACCGCGGCCGCGGCCGCGCGGTCGTCGGCGGGAGCCGAGAACACGATCTCGGGGCCGGTCTGGACGATCGTGTCGACGTTCACGCCCGCCTCGGCGAGCGCGGCGAAGAGCTGTGCGGGCGTCGTCCCATCGACGCGGTAGAGCGTCTCCTCGAGCGTGTGCGACACCCCGGAGATCAGCGCCTTCTCGAGCATCCGTTCGTCCTCCTCGCGAATCCAGGTGCCGTTCTCCGGAGAGAACGTGGAGCGCACGTGGAGCTTGACATTGTGGTTGCGGGCGACCTCGACCGAGCGTACCTGCAGCACCTTCGCGCCCGAGGCGGCCAGCTCGAGCATCTCCTCATAACTGACCGCGTGCAGCTTGCGCGCCTCCGGAACCAGGCGCGGGTCGGCCGTGAAGACGCCCTCGACGTCGGTGTAGATCTCGCAGACCTCGGCGCCGAGCGCGGCGGCGAGCGCAACGGCGGTGGTGTCGGAGCCGCCCCGGCCGAGCGTCGTGATGTCGAGGTCGGTCGAGACGCCCTGAAAACCGGCCACGAGCACGATCCGGTCCTGGTCGAGCGCCTCGTGGATCCGGCGCGCGCGGACGTCGACGATCTTCGCGCGGCCGTGGACGGTGTCGGTGACGATTCCGGCCTGCGAGCCGGTGAGCGAGATCGCCTCGGCGCCGAGGTCGTAGATCGCCATCGCGGCCAGCGCGCAGGAGATTCGCTCGCCGACCGAGATCAGCATGTCGAGCTCGCGCGGCTTCGGCTGCGGGGAGACCTCGTAGGCGAGCCGAACGAGGTCGTCGGTCGTGTCGCCCATCGCCGAGAGCACCGCGACGACGCGGTGGCCGGCAGCCTGCGCTGCCACGAGGCGGTGCGCGACGTCCTTGATCTTCTGCGGGTCGCTGACGGAGGTGCCTCCGAACTTCATCACGAGCGTGCCGGCGCTTGGCTCCGCGGCCGTGAGGTCGGGAAGCCGCTCGAACTGCGTGGTCGTCACGGGCGAAAGTGTAGGTGTCGGGGCACGACGGCCCGGCTGCCGGCCGGAAGCCGCAGCACGATCGGCGTCTTCGGCAGCTCTCCGTGGCGGTAGTCGAGCATCGCCGAGCTCAGCCCCGGCCGCGCCCGAGCGAGGTGCGCTGCCATCGTCTCTCCCTCCAGCTGGGCATGGAAGCCGCCGGCCACCACGAGCAGCGGTGCGTCTTGCCACTCTACGAGGAGCCGCTCGGCCATCTCCCGGTCGCGAACCTGCCATTCCGGCAGTGGGTCGGGGTCGAGGCGGTCGAACGCGACCGCCTGCTCGAGCCTCCTCTCCTGCCGCAGCCGCTCGAGGAGCGCGAAATGCCCCGCGGTGATCCGTCCGTCGCCGCAGAAGAACTCCGCCGTCACGGGGAGCGACCACAGTGCCTCGAAGTCGAAGGGGTCACCACCCACGAAAGCCTGCAACGGCTCGTCGATCTCCTCGTGCGACCACTCGAACGCGATTGCGCGCGTTCCGAGCTCGCAGGCGAGCCGGTAGAGGACGCTCGGCGTCTCGCTCACGCCGTGGGGCTCGCCGATGACCAGCATGCGCGCATCGGCTACCGATTGCCTTGCGAGCGAAAGCGCGGCCGCATCGAACGGGTGCTGCTCGAACCGATAGCCACGGACGGCGGCGGCAAACTCGGCCGCGGTCACATCTCGCGACGGCCGCTCAGAGCCCGCCCGAGGGTGACCTCGTCGGCGTACTCGAGGTCGGCGCCGACGGGGAGGCCGCTCGCGAGGCGGGTCACGCGGACGCGCCCGCGCAGGCGGTCGGCGAGGTAGGCCGCGGTCGCCTCGCCGGTCATGTTCGGATTCGTCGCGAGCACGACCTCCTCGACGCCGTTTCGCTCGACCCGGCCGAGCAGCTCGTCGATGCGCAGGTGCTCAGGCTCGACGCCGTCGAGCGGCGACAGCGCGCCGCCGAGCACGTGGTAGAGCCCGCGGTATTCATGCGTGCGCTCGACCGAGATCAGGTCGGCCGGCTGCTCGACGACGCAGACGATCGTGTGGTCGCGGCGCGCGTCGCGGCAGATCTCGCAGGTCTCTTCCTCGGTCAGGTTCCCGCACTCGCGGCAGAAGCGGACGCGCTCCTTCACCTCGGCGATCGCGGCGGCCAGCGCGCCGGCCTCGTCCTTGGGCACGCGGAGCAGGTGGAAGGCGAGCCGCTGAGCCGTGCGCTGGCCGACGCCGGGCAGGCGCGTCAGCTGCGCGACGAGATTGTCCACGGAAGGGCTGAACACCGGCCCATTGTGCCTTGGCGACCTGCTTACGCGTTCGTGTCGATCCGGCGGAGCGAGGTCTCGAGCAGCGAGGCGGCGACCTCCGGGTGCTCGCGCTCGAGCTGGTCGAATCCGGCCCGGTCGAGAGCGAGGCAGCGCATGTCCGTCTTGGCGCGGACGCGCGCGGTTCGCCTGCCCTTGTCCGTGAGGAGGGCGAGCTCACCGAAGAAGTCGCCGGGGCCGAGCTCGCGGCTGGTCTCCCGGGCGACGACCTCGGCGGTTCCCTCCAGGATGAAGAGCATCCCGCTGCCGGTCGCGCCCGGCTGGATAAGCGACTGGCCCGCGCGAGCGTCGACCTCGTGCATCGCCGCCGCGATCCACTCGAGCGCCTCCGGCTCGAGCCCGGCGAAGAGCTTGATCCCCCGCAGGTCGTCGGCGCTCGCCGTCATAGCCCCGGAAGCCCGAGCCCGTGCAGCCCGCCGAGGGCCGGGCCGAGCTTGGCCTCGACGAGGCTCTGCGAGGAGCGGAGCGCCTCATTGACCGCGGCGACCACCATGTCCTCGAGCATCTCCGGATCGGCAGGGTCGATCGCCTTCGGGTCGATCTTGATCTCCCTGATCTCGCCGGCACCGGTGGCCGTGACGGTGACCATGCCGCCTCCGGCGCTGGCCTGGACGGTCTCGTTCTTCAGCTCCTCCTGGGCCTTCTGCATCTGGCCCTGCATCTGCTGGACCTGCTCGAGCATCTTGTTGAAGTCCATGCTCACGTGGTCTCCTCCCTTCGCCAGCCGTAGGTTACGGCTAACTAGGGGTGATCAGGGATCCACAGCTAGTCAACCCGAGCTCGAACGCGAAGGTGGCTCCACGTGCAATCTCGACGTGATGCGAGGCGATCGCCTTGCTGGCCGCCGGAATGCCTTCTGCTCGCGCAAGCGTGGCCTGGGCCTGCTCGAGCGTCGTCACTCTCACGTCGATGGCGTGCAGCATCCCTGCCACGCGCGGGTCGCTGGATGCCGGATCGAGCTCGCGAATCCCGCTCGCGGCGCGTTGGTAGCCGCGGAGCGAAGCGCCGAGGTTCCTGACGTAGTCCGCGGGCGTGCGGACCTGACCGAGTCCGTTCAGCGTGTTCAACGTCTTCGCGCAGAGGGCATCGGCCTTCTTCGTCCAGCGCGCACTCGGGGGTCCTGTCGACATGGACGACCCCGAGCCCGACGATCCACATCCTGCGACCAATAGGGACACGCCCGAGATCAGGGCGCACGCCGCGAGCGCTCCCCGCCTGCTCACCCCGGGCTCAGGGCTCTTCGACCTCGCGTGCGTCGAAGGTGCCCTTCATCAGCTCGATGATCTCTTCTTCGCTGACCGGTTCCTCGTGCGCGGGCTCGCCCCCCTCGCCGTTCTCGCCGACCTCGAACGCGAGATCGAGGTGGCGTCCGGTGAGTTCGTAGAGCGCCTCGGCGAGCAGGGTCGCGTTCTTCGGCTCCTCGGCGAGCTCGCGGTGAAACGATGCCGCCCGCGGGAACTCGACCGTCAGCGTGTCGCCGGCCAGGCCCTTCGGGTGCGCCTCGCGCAGCACCGAGGCGGTCGGGATCGACTTCTCCTCGACCGCCGGGAGGATCGTCCGCTGCCAGGCCTCCTGTAGCTGCTCCAGGTCCACCGACGGCGCCTCGGGAGGCGGCTCCTCGGCCGGCACCGTCTCTTCGGGACGTGGCCCAGGGACTGTCCCTGGGACATGGCCGGAATGGACGCTCCGTTCCAGCAGCTCGAGGCGGTGGGCGGTCGACTCCCGCGAGAGATCCGCGGCCGGGCGGGTCACCTTCACGAGCGCGAGCTCCAGCGGCAGCCGCGGGTCGCCGCCCTGGCGCAGGTCCTCGACCGCCACGGCGAGCAGGTCGCAGAGCCGCAGCACCGTCGCCTCGCCGAGCTGGTTCGCCTGCTCACGCAGCCGGTCGCGTGTCTCCTCGGTCACCGGCAGCGACGCGGGCACCTCGCCGAGGTGCTGCACGAGCAGCAGGTGCCGCAGGTGCTCGAGCAGGTCGGTGACGAGCCGCCCGAGATCCTGCCCCTGCTCCGAGAGCTCTTCGATGAACGTGAGCGCCCCGGCGGTATCGCGATCGACGACGAGGTCGCAGAGCCGGAAGAGCGCCTCCTCTTCGACTGCGCCCAGGAGCTGCAGGACGGCCTGCACCGTGACCTGCTTCTCCGTCGCCGCTGCGAGCTGGTCGAGCGTCGACTCTGCGTCGCGGAAGGAACCGCGGGCGCTCCTGGCGATCAGGGCCAGGGCCGCATCTGGCGCTTCGATCCCCTCGCCCTCGCAATCCCGGCGCAGGACCGTGACGAGCTCCGGCAGCCGCGGTCGCGCGAAGGAGAACGTCTGGCAGCGCGAGCGGACCGTCGGCAGCACCTTCGCCAGGTCGGTCGTGCAGAAGACGAAGAGGAGGTGGGGCGGAGGCTCCTCGATCAGCTTGAGGAGTGCGTTCCAGGCGGCGTCGGTGAGCTGGTGCGCCTCGTCGAGGATGTACACCTTGTAGCGGCCCTCGACCGGCTGCAGCACGACGCGTTCCCGGATCTCGCGGATGTCGTCGATGCCGCGCTGCGAGGCGGCGTCCATCTCGACCACGTCGAGCGAGGTGCCGTCCGCGATCGCACGGCAGGCGTGGCAGGTCTTGTCCGGGCTCGGCGTCGGGCCCTGCTCGCAGTTGAGCGCCTTGGCGAGGATCCGCGCCAGCGACGTCTTGCCGGTGCCCCGTGGGCCGGCGAACAGGTAGGCCTGGCGAATCTGCCCGTGCGTGATCGCGTTCTTCAGCGTCCTGACGACCGCCTCCTGTCCGACGACCTCGTCGAAGTCCTGAGGTCGGTACTTCCGGTACAGGGCGGCCACGCAGCGACTTTACCGAACCCCGGGCCCGACACACCGCAGCGCCTGAGAGACATTGCTTAGCGCTGCTTCCTTCCGGATCTGACGCGGTTCGCAAGCTCCCATCGCACGGGGCCGGGCCCGAGGGAGAGGATGGTATCCGAGGCCCTTGTGCGTTTAGACTCCAAGTTATGGCGGTCGCAGACGTGATGGCTTTCCGTGTGGTGAAGGTCGCGCCGGACGACACCGTGCGCCTGGCGATCGCGCGGATGCTCGAGGAGAACGTCGGCTCGGTCGCCGTCTGCGAGGGCGAGCGCCTGGTCGGCATCTTCACCGAGCGCGATGTACTCCGGCTCGCGGGCGAGGGGTCGGACTTCGCCGAGATCCGCGTCGGCGACGTGATGACCCGCCAGCTCGTGACCCTCTCGCCCGGCGACGACATCCTCGATGCGGCCCGGCTGATGGGGGAGCGCAAGATCCGACACCTGCCCGTGCTCGAGGGCGAGAACCTGCTCGGGGTGGTCGGCATCCGCGAGGTCGTCCGCGCGCTCGTCGAGCACGTCTGGCGCAACCACGACGAGGAAGCCCGCGCGCGCGCCCGCGAGCTGCTGGATCGACCGACGGTATCCTGAGCCCGAAGGGCGTGTAGCTCAGCGGGAGAGCGCCCGCTTCACACGCGGGAGGTCCCTGGTTCAATCCCAGGCACGCCCATTCGTCGATCGAAGTCCGCCTCCGCTGCGCGCAGGCATGACGACTTCGATCGACTTCACCTTCTAGCGGTCAGCGGCTCGGAGCCAACGCCGGCGGAGCCGGCACCGGCGGCGATTTTCACACTCTCGGCACGGATTCCCCTTGACAAGAAGCGGTGTCGGACACCCCTTTTCTTTTCCCCCTTTTCCAAGGGTTGCCCAAGTGCGCCGCACTGCGTCGGCGACATCGCGGTTCCAGATTCATCGCTGTCCGATGTCTGACGCCTTCAGCACCATAATCAGGCGGTGTCCGCGCTCGACCCACGGGAGCAGCTCGACCGGATCGCCGAGTACGCGGACTCGTCGGTGCGGATCCTCAGCCGGCGGGGCTCGCTCGTCGGCGTGCCCGGCGCGTACGGGCTGAAGCGCTGGCTCTACGAGCACTACGGCAACCGCGGCAACGCCGTCTACACGTTCGTCGGCTCCCTGCTCGCGATCGGGCTCAGCGGCTTCTGCGCCTGGCTCTTCCAGGAACCGCTGCTCTTCCCGAGCCTCGGCGCAACCGCGTTTCTGTTCTTCGAGACGCCGCTCGCCGAGGTCGGCACGCCGCGCAACGCGATCATCGGACACGGCGTCGCGATTCTGGCTGCGCTCGCCTGCCTCGCCGCGTTTGGCCTGCTCCACGCGCCGAGCGTCTACGAGCAGGGCATCACGCCGGCGCGGATCGGCGCGGTCGCTTTCTCCGTCGCCGTGACCGGAGGAGTCCTCCGGTTGCTGAGGGCGGCGCATCCACCGGCAGGTGCGACGACGATCATCGTCAGCTCCGGGCTGCTCGCAAGCTTCCACCAAGTCCTTGCAGTCGCGGCAGGCGTCGTCATCATCACCGCCTCGAGTTGGGCGCTCAACCGCGCCATGGGCATTCCGGCGCCCGTCTGGGCCGCGCCTCGGTAGCGCGCTCTAAGGGGAGGTCGCCGCCCCGATGATCAACGGGCGGACGAACGGCGGTGCCTTCGCCAGCTCGGTGTGCTCGACCTCCTCGACGCCGAAGCCCGCCGCCTCGATCGAGGCGAGGGTCCGGCGGTTGCAGTCGCAGCAGGCGACGAAGCGGTTGAGGAAGTTCACGCGGTCCTGCCAGCGGGCCCGCCCCGGATCTTCGGAGCGGACGTGCTCGAGGAACAGCAGCCGCCCGCCCGGGCGGAGCACGCGGCGCAGCTCGCCGAGCGCTCGCGCCTGGTCGACCCCGCAGAGGACGAGTGTCGAGACGGCCGTGTCGAAGCTGGCGTCGTCGAAGGGCAGCGCCTCGGCCGAAGCCTGGACCACTGCTGTCTCGGGCGCCTCTGCGTCGACGCGCCGCCGCAGCCGCTTCAGCATCGGCTCGTCCGGCTCGGTGACCGTCAGCTCGACGCCCGGCCCGTAGTGGCGCAGGTTCGCGCCGGTGCCGCCGCCGATTTCGAGCACGCGGCCGCTGGCCCCGCCGATCAGCCGCCGCCGCTGCTCGCCCAACCCGGCCTTCTCCACCTTCGCCAGCTGGCGGTCGTAGGTCAACGCGAACAACCGGCTCCGCAGGCCCATCAGGAGCGACTATAGGGCGCGACGCTCATGTACTTGAAGCCGGTGTCGGCAGCGAGCGAGACGATCACCGCGTCGGGGCCGAGGCGCTCGGCCAGGCGGTGCGCGCCGACCACGTTCGCGCCCGACGAGATGCCGGCGAAGATTCCCTCCTCGCGCGCCAGCCGCAGCGTCATCTCGAGCGCCTCCTCATCGCCGATCGGCTCGACGCGGTCGACCTTCGACGCGTCCCAGTGCGGCATCACCTGGCCGGTCAAGCCCTGGATCAGGAACGGTCCGGGGGGCCCGCCGGAGATCGCGGCCGAGGACGCGGGCTCGTGCGCCTGGATGAAGACGCCACGGGATCGCAGCGCCTCCGAGACGCCCATCACCGTTCCGGCGGTACCCAGCCCGCTGCAGAACGCCGTGACGCGACCGTCGGTCTGCTCCCAGATCTCTCTACCCAGGTGGTCGCGGTGCCCCGGGATGATGTACGGGTTGTTGAATTGGTCGGTCGCGTAGTGGCCCGGCCGTGCGGCGAGCTCCGCGGCGCGGGCGACCATGTTGTCGATGTCCTGCGGCGTCACCTTCGGAGGGCCTTCGACAGAGGGGATCACGTCGACCTCCGTGCCGAGCGCGTGCATCAGCTGGATCCGCTCCTCGGTGAAGCAGTCGGCGATCACGATCAGCGCGCGGTAGCCCTTCGCGCGGCAGACGAGCCCGAGCGCGGGGCCGGTCGAGCCGCCGGTGTACTCGACCACGGTGTCGCCGGGCGAGAGCAGCCCGTCGCGCTCGGCGCCCTCGATCATCGAGAGCGCCATCCGGTCCTTGACCGAGCCGGTCGGATTCAGGTTCTCGAGCTTCAGCCAGAGCTCGGCGCCGTTCGCGGGCGCGCAGTGGCGCAGGCGCAGGAGCGGCGTGTTCCCGATCGAGTCGAGGATCGACTTCACGGCGAGGTCTTGGCCGAAGAGGGCTCGGCGGGGTCGCGAGGCCCTCTTCGCAGCAGGCGGGCCTTGAGCGCCCAGTAACGCACCGCGAGGCGCCAGGCCCGGGTGGCGCGCATCTCCTCGACGAGCGCCTGCGAGGCGGCCAGCGCACGCTCGAGCTCTGCAACCCGCGCCTCGGCGAGCGCCAGGTGGTGCTCGGCCAGGGCTCGCGCGTCCTGCTCCTCGGCGAGCGTGCTGCCGATCCACCTCTCGGCCGCGCGTGCCCGGCTCTCCCACGACCACTGCAGGCTTGTCAGCCGCGCGGCCTCTCGCAGGGCCGAGACCGGCCGCACGGCCGGCGGCGCGTGTGCCTCCAGCGCCTCGAGCAGCTCGACGACGTGGGTGCGCGCGTCGTGGTGCTGCAGGACGAGGTCGCGATTCGCCGCGCCCATGGCGGCGTCGTAGCCGGCCAGGTCTCGAACCAGCTCCTCGTGGCCGATCACCCGGCCCGTGGCGAGCCCCGCGAACTGGTCGGCCTCCAGTGCGGGGTACAGCTCCGGCGTCACCCAGCCGTCGCCGCCGAACAGATCGAAGACGTAGACCGCGCGCCCGCACGCCATCCCGTCGAGGGCGGCCCGTCCCTTGCCGACGACGATGTCCGCGCCGGCGAGCGCGCTCGAGAGGTCGAAGCGCTGGCTGGAGTCGTTCGCCTCGCCGACGCGCTCGACCTCGATTCCCTGCGCGCCCCAGGCCGAGCGGACGAGCTCGAAGCGCTCGGGATAGTTGCCGAGCAGAACGGCCTTGCGAGGCCGCGTGCGGATGCCGCCGAGCGGTGCCAGGAGCTCCGTGTCGACGGGGACCCGCAGGCGCAGGACCGGGGTGTCCGCGGCGGAGGCCGCCGCGATGCGCGCGTAGCGGTCGCTGAGCACGACCACCAGGTCGACCGACCCGGGGAGCTGCGGGGGCAGCTGGAAGTCGTGGCTCTGGCCGCAGATCCGGAAGACGTGCCGCGCGTCCGGATAGCGCGCCGCCAGGTCGTAGGCGACCAGCGTGTCCTGCGAGAAGACGACGTCGCAGTCCTCCGGCAGCTCCGCGAACCCGTCGGTCACCTCGAAGCCCAGGCTGCGGAGATGCTCCGCGTACGGCCCGAGCTCCGGCGAGTAGACGACGGTCTCGTGCCCGAGCCGCCGCAGCTGCTCGCCGAGGATCGCGAGGTGCACCTCGGTCCCGCCGACGTTCACCAGCAGGCGGTTGCCGAGCACGAAGCGCACCCGGGCGATTCTAGGTCTCGCCCCGAGCAGGGAGGCAGGGTTGGCGAGGCTAGGGCCGCGTCGCCGCGGCCCTAGCCCGCGCCAGAGCTACTTCCGCGCGTAGTAGATGAACTGCAGGAACAGGCCCGGCGTGAACGGCGACGGATCGCGCATGTCGGTCCAGGTCGCGTTCGCGTGGCCGTCGCTGCCGTAGGCGAGCCCGATGTAGTCGCCGTGGAAGACGGCGCAGAACTCACAGCCCGGGATCCCGGCCTGGAAGTACTCCGAGTTCGTCGGGTCGGAGGGTTGCGTGCTCATGACCGTCTTCACGAACGAGCCCGGATGGCCCTCGGCCAGCGCCGTCTTGTACGTCGGCCCGTTGGCGTTGCCGCGGTCGTGGTAGAGGACGCCCACCTTCCCGTTCACCGGGTTGACGTCAGCCCACGGGAACCACTGGTCGCCGTGACCGGTGTCGACCTTCGAGGGCGACGTCCAGTGCTTGCCCCCGTCGAAAGTGGTGACGATGAAGACATCCGAGTTCGTGACCGGGTTGTCGCTGTCGTGCACGCCGTTCCGGTTGTCCGAGAAGACGAGGTACAGCTTCCCGTCCTGGGTCGGGCTGGCGACGACGTTGCCGGCGCCCCAGACGCGCACCTGGTAGCCGGTGAGCGTCTGCCGCCCGTCGACGTTGATCGGGTAGTCGTTGGCTCCGTCTTCCATCCCGGCGACGAAGCTCGGCTTCGACCAGTCCTCGCCGCCGTTCTTCGAGCTGACGATCATGTACTGGTCGTCGAACTCCGCCGGCGACTCGTACAGCGACTCGTTCTGGCTGTTCATGAACGCGACGTAGACGGTGCCGTCGGGGCTGGTGGTGATGACGGACGCCTGGTCCTCGTCGCACTCGCCCTGCCGGCCCGCGGTCTGGTAGGTGCAGAGGTCGCGGCTCGAGCCGGAGATCTCCTGCGGGTGTGACCAGTGCTTGCCGCCGTCGTCGCTGTGCGTCTCCATGATCGGCGACTCCACGAACTCGCCGCTGTGCGACAGGAACGCTGTCCAGGTCACATAGGTGCGGCCGTAGAAGCGGGAGTGGGGGTTGTTGTCGGTGGCGATCCACTCCTTGTCGTTGAAGACCTGGGTCGGGTCGAGGTCGCAGCCCTTCCCGAAGCCGACGACGACCGGCTTCTTCCACGTCAGGCCCCCGTCCGGCGAAGGCGAGACCACAACGTCGCCGTCACACGCCTCCCCGTCGTCCTTGAAGTTGTAGTTCAGCGACGAGTGCAGCGCTACGTGGTGCTTGACGTCGATCGCCGTCACGGGGTCGCTGCCGGTCCGGCTCGGATCCTCGATCGACATGTTCCCCGTCGACCAGCTCGCCCCGCCGTTGAACGAGGTGTAGTACTGGTCGCAGCACGAGCCGTAGTCGTTCGAGCTCGAGATCATGTGCCGCGGGTTCGACCGGTCGACGACGATGTTCGGCTCGTTGTTCGGGTACGGGTCGTCGCAATCCAGGTTGGTGTTCAGGCCGCCCGAGAACGCGGTGCATTCAAACGCCCAGTTGTACACAGCGCCGGGAGCCACCGAACGGACGAACGGCACCTTCTCGGGACCGTCGCCTCCGGGCGGCTCCGCCCGCACGCTCGCCGCCAGGAACAGCCCGACGCCTGCCAGAGCCGTGAGCAACACGGCAAATCGAGCTTTCTTCATCTCTCTCCCCCTTCGTCGATGCCAACCCCGCCGTGAACGTACAGGAGGGCCTTGCACCCGTCCAGCGAGGACGCTGTGTGCGCCGGTCCCAGCCGAGTAGGATCTTGCCGCCGTGGCCGCCAAGCCCACTCTCTCCGAGCTCGATCTCCTCTTCAGGCGCTCGCGCCGCGCCGCGGCCGTGCGCCGGAGGGAGCCGCGGAAGCCGGGACTGCTCGGCCGTCGGAGCATCCGCGCCTCGCTGCTCGCGCTCGTCCTGCTGGCCGTCGTCGCCGAGTCGATCGGGCTCGAGAGCTCGAACGCCAGGCCGAGCGCAAGTCGCAAGCAGCCGGCACTCGGCGCGGGCTGCCCCGTCCCGGCGCGCTTCCGTACCGCCTTCGCACAGGCCTCGGCCAGGACCGGCGTGCCGGCCTCGCTACTCGTCGCGACCGCCTACGAGGAGTCGCGGATGGACCCGGCCGCACGCTCCGAGGCCGGGGCCCGGGGCCTCCTGCAGCTCATGCCCGCGACCGCTCGCGAGCTGCGCCTCGACAGCGACGCTCCCGCGGACAATGTTCTCGCCGGCGCGCGCTACCTGCAGCAGCTGCTGGCCCGCTTCGGGAGCGTCGACCTCGCGCTCTCCGCCTACAACGCGGGGCCGACGGCGGTCGAGCTGGCCGGCGCGGCGCCCTCGCTCTCCACGCTGCGCTATGTCGCGAACGTGGAGCGCCGGGCCGCGCTGCTCTCGGCCTGCTAGCGCTGGGGCTGTCGCTCGGGCCTGAGGTCGTCGACGAGCGAGTCCTCCGGCCGCGAGGGAAGCACGTCCTGGACGAGCGCGGCGATCTCCTGTAGCCGCTCGATCGAGTCGCGTTTGCGCTGTTCGAGCATGCGCACCTCCGCCCGGAGCTGCTCCTGGCGCCGGCGAACGTTGCCCTCGACCTCTCGGACCATCGCCTCGGCTGCTTCGTGCATGGCCGCCGACTTGCGCTCCGCGTCGGCAACGATCGTCCGGGCCTCCTCTTCGGCCTGTCGCCGGTGCTGCGTCGCATAGGCCTCGACCGCGAGCCGCATGTCGCGCGCGTACTCCTCGGCCTCGTTGCGCAGGTTGCGTGCGTCCTCGGTCAGCTTGTTCTTCAGACGCTCGGCCTCGATGGTCGCCAGCCGCTCGAGCTCGGCGGCCTCGTGGCGCGCCTCCTGGCGAATCTTCTCGCCGGCCTGCTCGGCGGCTTCGAGGATCCCCGCAACGTGCTCGCCGACGGCGCCGTACCCGGCCGGCCCGGGAGCAACCTCGTTCGTGTCCTGCTTGTCGTCCACTGAGCCGCTCCTTCCCTTCTGGGAGCGGCAAACCTAGTGGATCAGGACCTCTCCGGCAAGGGCCCTACTCCCGGCACGCGAGCTCAACTCGCGGCTGCGATGCGCTCGCCCAGGCTTCCGAGCGGGAAGTTCCGGAGCTTGCGCCTAAGAATGTCCGCAGACATGGCCGCCTTTCGTTCCGCAGTGGATACGCCACGGACATCGTCGGCCGAAACGCCGTGCGGGCCCATCCCTCGTCCGGTTAGGGCCCTAAGGTTTTCGGCGTGGGCCGGGACGAGTTGCAGCGGGGCTTTGCGGAGTTCGTCGGGACCTTCACCCTGGTCTTCGTCGGCGCCGGCTCGATCATCGCCACCCGCGGGGGCAACCTGACGGCGATCGCCCTGGCGCATGGCCTCGCGATCGGGGTGATGGCCTCGGCGGTCGGCCACATCTCCGGCGGCCACTTCAACCCGGCCGTGACTTTCGGCTTCCTCGTGACCCGCCGGCTCGCGGGCCGTCTCGCTGCGGTCTACTGGTTCGCCCAGTTCACCGCGGCGATCCTGGCGGCGCTGCTCCTCCAGGGCCTGCTTCCGGAGCAGCAGGTCGACGCCGTCAACCTCGGCGTCCCCGCCCTCGGCCCGGGGATCAGCGGCGGCCAGGGGGTCGTGATCGAGGCGGTGCTGACGTTCTTCCTCGTCTGGGTGATCTTCGCGTGCGCCGCGGATCCAAGAGGGGCCTTCCGCATGATCGCCGGCCTCGCGATCGGGTTCACGATCACGCTCGACATCTTCATGGGCGGGCCGTACACCGGCGCCGCGATGAACCCGGCCCGCGCGTTCGGGCCGGAGCTCGTTCAGAATGTCTGGAGCAACGCCTGGGTCTGGTACGTCGGCCCGGTGGTCGGGGGCATGGCCGCCGCGCTGGCCTACGAGTGGCTCTACCTGCGCCCGACCGAGCCCGAGGTCGGGCCTCCGGAGACCGGGGTCGAAGAGCCCGGCGCGAGCAGCACCGCAGCCGGTTAGATTCCCCTCGTCGTGCTGCTCTTCGCGCTCTCGTCGAGCCACAAGCTCGGGCTCGCCCTGGTCGCTCTCGTCTTCACCGGTTTCTCGCTGACCGTGTCGATGGTCGTGCCGCGCTTCCGGCCCGAGTTCCCGGGCCGGCGCGGGTTGCCGGCCTTCGTGGGCGTCTCGGTGCTCCTCTTCGTGGCGATGATCTCGGCGGTGCTCATTTTCGGGAAGGAGTCGAAGGCCACGACGGAGGGCAAGAAGATCCAGGTGACCGAGGTCGAGTACAAGATCGAGCTGCAGACGACGACCTTCGCGCCCGGGACCTACACGTTCGAGGTCTTCAACAAGGGCAGGGTCGTCCACAACCTGAACGTGCAGGGCGGCGGCTCCACCGAGTCGACCCAGGACATCCAGCCCGGCTCGAGCGGCTCGGTCACGGCCGAGCTGAAGAGCGGCACCTACACCCTCTACTGCTCGATCCCCGGCCATCGCCAGCAGGGGATGCAGCAGAAGATCACCGTCTCGTAAGTCTCCTTAGAGGCGTCGCTTGCGATGCCGACTTCAGGACGTACGGGCTTGCCCGTGCGTCCGTCTGAACTGACCGGTCGGGTGCGCCGGAGCTGACTCGGAAGCCGCTCCTAAGAGCAAGGCCCGCCCCGGAGACCGAGGCGAGCCCGCAAATGCCGGGATCTGTGAGGGGAGAGCCGGCGCCTTCAGCATGTCCGAAACCGCGCGTTCCCGGCATGCCCCTGAAGGGGGATCCGATCCGAGTGCCTCCGGCCGGGTGGGCTATCCTGTTCGCTCCTGGAGAAGTGGCCGAGTGGCTGAAGGCGGCGCCCTGCTAAGGCGTTAGGTGGGGAGAATCCCTGCCTCGAGGGTTCGAATCCCTCCTTCTCCGTCCTGGCCGCGGCCCACTGCGGGCGGCGGAGCCGCCCTCCGCGTGCCGCTCTCGCCGCTGGCCCGGCTCCGGCCGCGAGCCCGTGCCTCGAGCACTGTTCTCGCGGCCTGCGCCGACCCGGCGACGAGCCAGAACGGAGAACGGGCGAGGTAACCTGGCCGCGGCCCACTGCGGGCGGCGGAGCCGCCCTCCGCGCGCCGCTCTCGCCGCTGGCCCGGCTCCGGCCGCGAGCCCGTGCCTCGAGCACTGTTCTCGCGGCCTGCGCCGACCCGGCGACGAGCCAGAACGGAGAATGGGGCGAGGTAACCTGTGCGAGCGCGGAGGGGTGGCAGAGCGGTCGAATGCGGCGGTCTCGAAAACCGTTTCGGGCCTCTGGGTCCGACGAGGGTTCAAATCCCTCCCCCTCCGCCTGACACGACGATAGACCCGCGGCTAGGTCGGCTGTCGCCACTTCCCCTATCCTCGGCGTAGGGCGCGGTGGTCACCCCTGACGAGATCCGGGCGATAGCGCAGACGCTTCCTCGTAGCTACGAGGTGTTCGTCCGCGGTCAGATCAAGTTCCGGGTCGGCCAGATTGTCTGGCTCGCGCTCTCGAAGGACGGCGAGCGAATGGGGTGCGGCTTCCCGAAGGAGATGCGACAGGCCGCCGCCGAGGCGGAGCCGCACAAGTTCCAGCTGCCGGGTCAGAGTGACATGCGGTTCAACTGGATCCACGTTCGCCTCGAAGCGATCGATGCCGACGAGATGCGAGACCTCGTCGAGGAGGCCTGGTCGAGGGCCGTGCCTCTTTACGTCGCGCAGGAATACGGCCGCACCCAGGGGTACCGGTAGCTCGGGTGCAAGACCCGCACCTCGGTAGGATCGGACGCATGAGCGGGCAGCGCGCGCTGGTGGTGGTCGACGTTCAGCGCGGCTTCGAGGATCCGGCGCTCGGGCCGCGCGACAATCCCCAGGCCGAGGAGAACGTCGCCATGCTGATTGCCGCCTGGCGCCGCCGCGGCGACTCGATCGTGGTCGTTCAGCACGACTGGCAGGGCGGGCCGCTCGAGCGCGGCACGCCCGGCTTCGAGCTGAAGGAGGCCGTTACCGGTGAACCCGACCTGCGCATCGTCAAGACCGTGCACTCGTCGTTTCACGGAGACGTCGATCTCGACGCCTGGCTGCGCGAGCGTGGGATCGGCGCCATCGCGGTGTGCGGGATTCAGACGAACTTCTGCTGCGAGACGACCGCTCGCATCGGGTCCGACCTCGGGTACGACGTCTGGTTCGTCCTCGACGCGACCCACACGTTCGACATCGCCGGGCCGGACGGCGAGGTGGTGCCGGCTGCCGAGATCGCGCGCATGACCGGGCTCAACCTCCAGGACGAGTTCGCTGAGGTCGTGACGACCGCAGCCGCCTGCACCTGAAGCAGAAGCGGTAGCGAGGGTGAGGGTGCGCGACCTCAACTGGATGCAGCTCGAGGCCTACCTGCGCCGAGACGACCGGATCGTGCTCCCCGTCGGCTCGACCGAGCAGCATGCATACCTCTCTCTGGAGACCGACAATATCCTTGCCGAGCGCGCGTCGGTCGAGGCCGCCGAGCCGCTCGGGGTCCCGGTGCTCCCGGTGCTGCCATACGGGGTGACCGGCTTCACCGCATATCCGGGCAGCCCCACGCTCAGGGAGTCCACGCTGGTCGCAGTCATCTCGGACGTCGTCGATTCGCTGCTCGGCCAGGGCTTCGCGCGGATCCTCGTCGTGAACGGTCACGGCGGAAACACCGAGTCGGGCAGGGCGTGGACACAACGCCGGCCTCGCACGGAGGTTGTCTGGCATGAGCTTTGGGAAGGCCGACCGGACGAGATCGCGGCCGCAATCGATCCCGAGTACGACCATGCGTCGTGGTCGGAGAACTTCCCGTGGACGCGCCTTCCGGGCGTCGTGATTCCTGCACATCGCAAGCCGCCGGTCGTGTGGCCCGAGAACGGAGATCCGAGGGCGTGGAGGGAGGCCCTCGGCGACGGCTCGTTCGGCGGCCTCTACCAGCGGTCCCCGCAAGACGAAAGCCGCCTCTGGGAGGCCGCGGTCCAGGCGATCCGCAGGCGTCTCGAAGCCTGGGAGGCATAGAGGAGGCGGTACGCCTCTTGCTCAGCTGATGCGGATCAGCTTCTTGTTGACGAACTCGTCGGCGCCGTAGCGGCCGAGCTCGCGCCCGAAGCCCGAGCGCTTCGTGCCGCCGAACGGCAGCTCGGCGCCGTCCGCGCCGACGATGTTCACGTAGACCATGCCGGCGTCGATCCGGTCGGCCACCCGCTCGGCCTGCTCCGGGTCGTTCGTCATCACGTAGGAGCCGAGCCCGAAGGGCGTGTCGTTTGCGAGCGCGACCGCCTCGTCCTCCGACCCCACGCGATAGACCTGCGCGACGGGGCCGAACAGCTCCTCGCGGTAGATGTCGTTCTCCGGCGTGATGCCCGTCAGCACGGTCGGCTCGAAGTAGTTGCCGTTGCGCTTGCCGCCCGCGACGACCGTCGCGCCCTGTTCGACCGCGCGCTGCACCTGATCCTCGAGGCGGTCGGCCGCGACCTCAGATGACAGCGGCCCGACCTCGGTCCCGCGCTCGTGTGGATCGCCTTGCTTCACGGCGGTGAGCGCGGACGTGAACTTCTCGAGGAACGGCTCGTAGAGCTCGTCGATCACGATCATCCGTTTCGCGGCGTTGCACGACTGGCCGGCGTTGTCGATCCGTGCGGCGACCGCGTCCTCTACCGTCTTGTCGAGGTCGTCGGTGCCGAGGACGATGAACGGGTCGGAGCCGCCCATCTCGAGCACGACCTTCTTCAGATTCCGCCCGGCGATCTCTGCGACGGCCGCGCCGGCGCGCTCGGAGCCGGTGACGGAGACGCCGCGGACGCGCGGATCGGCGATCACCCACTCGATCTGCTCGTTCGTGGCGTAGATGTTCACGTAGGCGCCGTCGGGGAAGCCCGCTTCGGCGAACATCTGCGCCATCGCCTCGGCCGACTGCGGGCACTGCGG
>DASPRN010000053.1:0-6772 GCA_035624425.1 Gaiellaceae bacterium | reverse complement strand
CGACGGGCGCGGCGTCGACCTGTTCATGGTCGAGACGTTCTACGTTCTGGACGAGCTCGCGACCGCGATCGAGGCGGTCCGCAGCGTGTCCAGCCTGCCGATCGTCGCCACGCTCACCTTCGACGAGGGCGCCGAGACGCTGGCGGGCGTCACCGCCGCCGAGGCCGCGGAGCGGCTGCGCCCGCTGAACCTGGCCGCGATCGGCGCCAACCACGGCGCCGGCCTGCACGCCGCCCTGGCCGCGCTCGAGGCGATGGGCTCCGACGGCGGCCCGCCGCTCGCCGTGCTGCCGAACGTCGGCCTCGCCAGCCTCTCCGGCGGGCGGATCATCTACCCGCACGCGACACCCGAGTACTTCGCCGAGTTCGCCGCGCACGCACAGCAGCTCGGCGCGCGGCTGATCGGGGGCTGCTGCGGGACGACACCGCTCGAGATCGCCGCGATCGCCTCCGCGGTCGAGGAGCATCGCGTGCCGAGCGCACCGCTCGACGTGCTCGAACGCGAGCTCCCCGAGCCCGCCCTCGGGCAGGGCGCCTACGAGACCGAGCTGGCGCGGATGCTCCGCGAGGGCGAGTGGGTCACCTGTGTCGAGCTCGACCCGCCGAAGGGCGGCACCTACGACGCGATGCTCGGCATCGCCCGCGCGCTGAAGGCCTCCGGGAAGGTCGGCTTCGTCGACATCAACGACAACCCCATGGCCCGCGCCCGCGCGAACGCCCTGATGGCCGCGGTCGCGATCGAGCGGGACTGCGGCCTGGAGACGATCCCGCACGTCACCCCGCGCGACACCTCGATCATGGGCCTCGAGTCGCTCTTGCTCGGCGCCCACGCCGAGGGCGTGCGCAACGTGCTCTCCGTCACCGGAGACCCGCCCGAGGTCGGCGACTACCCCGGCTCTCGCGGCGTCTACGAGGTCGACTCGATCGGCCTCGCCCACATCGTCAAGCGCCTGAACCAGGGTGAAGACTTCAACGGCAAGGGCATCGACGCGCCGACCTCATTCTTCTCCGGCGTCGCCGTCAACCCCTCGGCCGAAGACCTCGACACCGAGCTCGACCGCTTCCGGCAGAAGCTCGAGGCCGGCGCACGCTTCGCGATGACGCAGGCGCTGTTCGACCTCGGCTACCTCGACAGCTTCGAGGAGCGGCTCGGCGGCTGGCCGGTCCCGATCCTGGTCGGGATCTTCTACGTGCGCAGCTATCAGCTCGCCGTCCGGCTGCACAACGAGGTGCCGGGGATCGTCGTACCGGAGGACGTGCAGCGCCGCCTCGAGCGCGCCGGGCCGAACGCGGGCGCCGAGGGCCTCGCCCTGGCGCGCGAGCTCTACGCACAGGCGCGGGACAAAACGGCCGGCGTCTACGTGATCCCTCCATTCAAGCAGCCCGAGGCCGCGCTCGACCTCTTCTAGGTACAGGCGCCGGTCGAGACCGGCACGCGGGCGTTCGCGAGATCGCGCCGGACGACCGCCGCCGGGATCCCGTAGCCACCGGAGCCGCTGACGCGCGCCGCGAACACCGTCGCCTCGACGGCTCCCGAGGCGTCGATCGCCGGTCCGCCCGAGTTGCCGTGGCGCACGTCGCCGCTCAGGCTCGTCACGCTGCGCGAGACCGGGCCGCGCCCGTAGGCGTCCTGCGTGAGCACGGTCACCGTCGACCCGATCCGGCCGGGGACGGCGTCGAACGGGCCGTCCTGCGGATAGCCGACGATCGCGACGGCGGTGCCGTAGCGCGGGCTCACGAGCCGCAGCGGCGGGGCCGTGAGCCCCCGGACCCGAAGGACGGCGACGTCGTTGTGCGAGTCGAAGGCGACCGCCTGGGCGCGCAGCGTCGTCCCGGAGACCGTCGTCACCGTCGTGTCGGTCTCGCCGGCCACGACGTGCGCGGCCGTCACCACGAGGCCGGGCCGGGCGACCCAGCCGCTGCCCTCGACGCCGAGCCCGCAAGCCGTCCCGAGCACTCTCACGACGCTTGCCGCAGCCGTCTGCACCCCCCGTTGCCCGAGCACACGCGGATCGGGCGGCTGCGCCGGCACCGGCGGGCCTGCGAGGGTCGGGAACGGGTCGATCCGCGCGAGCGTGTTCAGGACCGTTCCCGGCGGCACGATCGCGTTCAGGTGCCGCAGCACGAGCGACCGCTGCGCCGCGCGGCGCAGGGACGCCTGGCCCGGGAGCTGGAGCGCCATCGCGCCGAGCACCCAGACGACCACCAGGCCGATCAGCGCACCGGCCACGACCCCCGCCATCGAGTCGGCCTCGCGCAACGAGCGCCGCTGCTCGCGTCTGCGCAGCGCCGCCCCGGCCATGCTCCCGAGCACCTCGAACGTGAGCGCGAAGGTGACCGCGCCGGCGAGCGCGATCACCGGCGCGTACTGCGAGTGCGCGCCGCCCGCCAGCAGGAGCGGCGCGATCCGGCCGCCGACCACGGCTCCGACCGCGAGGCCGAAGAGCGAAAGGCTGCTCCAGACGAAGCCCTGCGCCGCCCCGCCGAGCGCGGCGACCAGGACGAGCCCCACCGCGAGCCAGTCGACGATCGTCATGCGGTTAGGCTAGGCAAGAGTGGACGGGCTGGAGCTCCAGGAGTTCATCGACCGCTACAACGCGGCCTGGAACGATCATGACGTCGAGGCGATCGTCTCGATGCACACCGAGGACTCCGTCTTCGAGAACCACGTCACCGGCGACGTCAACGTCGGGCGGGAGCAGATCGGCCGCGCGATCACCGGCATCTTCGCCGTCTTCCCGGATCTCTCGTTCGAAGCACGCCGCTCCTACATCCGCGACGACCTCGTGGTGCAGGAGTGGACCGCGCGCGGGACCCACGAAGGGCCGATGACGCGGTCCGGGATCGAGCTCGCGCCGACCGGCAAGCAGGTCGAGTACAAGGGCATGGACGTGATCCCGATCCGCGACGGCCTGGTCGCGCGCAAGGACGTCTACTCGGACTCGATCACCATGCTGCGCCAGCTCGGTTTGACCTCGATCTAGCTAGACTGGGCCGTCCCCGGGGGCGTAGTTCAGTTGGTTAGAACGCCGGCCTGTCACGCCGGAGGTCGCGGGTTCGAGTCCCGTCGCTCCCGCTAAATACCTGCAAATAAGCGTGATTTGTTGGCGGCGGCGGCGCCCGTCGGTCTCTCTTCATCCCGTGCATGAACACGAGCTTCAACTGGACGGACATCGAGCTCGAGCTGATCGACGAGGCTGAGGAGCTTCGCCTCGCTTCCGTCCGGGGCGACGGGACGCTGCGGCGGCCCGTGACGATGTGGGTCGTGCGGGTCGGCGAGAACGTCTATGTCCGCTCGGTCAACGGGCGGGCTCATCATGGTTCCGCGGCGCGCAGACCCGCCACCGGGCGCGGATCAGCGCCGGAGGCGTCGAGAAGGACGTGGAGCTCGTCGAGACCGATGGGGATCGCGAACCGATCGACGCCGCCTATGCGGCCAAGTACGGCCGCCGCTACCCGACGATCGTGCCCTCGATCGTCACACCCAAGGCGCGCGCTGCGACGCTCGAGCTCGTCGCGCGCTGAGAGAGGAGAAAGAAGCAATGCGGATGAGAACGCTGGGTGGCAGCCTCGAGGTCGCGGCGATCGGCCTCGGCTGCATGACCATGAACACGAACCTGTTCGGTACACCCTCGGGCAGCCGCGAGGAGATGATCGCCCTCATCTGTGGCGCCGTCGACCGCGGCGTCACGCTGTTCGACACGGCGCAGGTGTACGGGCCGTTCGTGAACGAGGAGCTGGTCGGCGAAGCTCTCGAGCCTGTGCGGGCGGAGGTCGTGGTCGCGACGAAGTTCGGCTTCGACCTCTACGGCGCCGGCCGCGAGTCGGGGCTCGACAGCCGCCCGGAGACGATCAAGATGGGCGTCGAGCAGTCGCTCGAGCGCTTGCGGAGCGACTACATCGACCTGCTCTACCAGCATCGCGTCGACCCGGACGTGCCGATCGAGGAGACCGCCGGGGCGGTCAAGGAGCTGATCGAGCAGGGAAAGGTCCGCCACTTCGGGCTCTCCGAGGCCGGCGTCCAGACGATCCGACGCGCCCATGCGGTGCAGCCGGTGACGGCGCTGCAGAGCGAGTACTCGCTCTGGTGGCGCGAGCCCGAGCAGGAGATCCTTCCCCTACTGGAGGAGCTCGGGATCGGGTTCGTCCCGTTCAGCCCGCTCGGCAAGGGCTTCCTCACCGGCGCGATCGACGAGACGACAGAGTTCGAGGAGACGGACTTCCGGGCAAACAACCCTCGCTTCCAGCCAGATGCTCGAAAGGCCAACCGCGCCTTCGTCGAACTGCTCAGCGAGATCGCCGAGCGCAAGGGCGCGACGCCGGCGCAGATCGCGATCGCCTGGCTGCTCGCACAGAAGCCCTGGATCGTCCCGATTCCCGGCACGACCAAGCGGCACCGCCTCGAGGAGAACATCGCCGCCGTCGACGTCGCACTGACCGACGACGAGTTGCGCGAGATCGAGGAGGCCCATCTCCAGGCCCAGGGGCACCGCTACCTGCCGCGCCAGCAGGCGCTGATCGACAGATGACCGCGCCCGAGGTCGCGGGTTCGAGTCCCGTCGCTCCCGTCCTTCTGGCGCAAAGCGCCTGCAAATGAGGAAGGACGTTCGCGAGTTCATCCGTCGGCTCGAGGCCACCGGCCTCACGGTCGAGCCGACGCCGGGGCACTACCGCGTCCTGCGCGACGGCAAGCCGCTGCGCAAAGCGAACGGAATGCCGTTCATGCTGCCGTTCTCCCCCGACACGACCCGCTGGCGCCGGGCGGCGATCGTCGAGCTGCGCAAGCTCGGCATCGACGTGTAGCCGGAGCTCGAGCTCAGGGCACCGGCGACGGCTCTCGCCGCGGCCTGATGAGCCGAAACGCGAATATCGGCAGCGTGAGCCCGCGCAGCACCGCCCAGGCGACCCTGGCCCTCGGCGCGCTCGGCGTCGTCTTCGGCGACATCGGCACGAGCCCGCTCTACACCCTGCAGACGGTCTTCAACCCGCACGATCCCCATCCGGTCACGGCGACGAGGGAGAGCATCTTCGGAGTCGTCTCGCTGATCTTCTGGGCGGTGACGATCATCGTCACCGTCACCTACGTCCTGCTGGTGATGCGGGCAGACAACGACGGCGAGGGTGGAATCCTCGCGCTCATCACCTTGCTCCGGCGCCGCGGCGTTCCCGGCGGGCGCCGGACGAAACTCGCGCTCGCCGCACTGGGCATCTTCGGCGCATCACTGTTCTTCGGCGACAGCATGATCACGCCGGCGATCTCGGTGCTCTCCGCGGTCGAGGGCGTCAAGGTCGCCGCGCCCTCCCTCAGCAGCCTCGTCATCCCGATCACCGCGGCGATCATCGTCTGCCTCTTCCTCGTGCAGCGCTTCGGCAGCGGCACCGTCGGCCGGTTGTTCGGACCGGTGATGGCACTCTGGTTCGCCGTGATCGGGGTCTGCGGCGTGCGCGGCGTCGTCGACCGCCCCGAGATCCTGAAGGCGCTCTCGCCCACCTACGCCCTCGGCTTCCTGTTCGGGCACTTCTCGACCGCCTTCTTCTCGCTGGCGGCCGTCGTGCTCGCCGTCACCGGCGCCGAAGCGCTGTACGCGGACATGGGCCACTTCGGCCGCAAGCCGATCACCCGCGTCTGGCTGCTGCTCGTCTTCCCGGCCTGCATCCTCAACTACATGGGCCAGGGCGCGCTCATCCTCGGCAACCCGAGCGACACCATCCGCAGTCCCTTCTTTCTGCTCGTCCCCGGCTGGGGTCGGCTGGCGATGGTGTTCCTCGCCGCCGCTGCGACGGTGATCGCCTCGCAGGCCGTGATCACGGGCGCTTACTCGGTCACCCGGCAGGCCGCCCAGCTCGGCTACCTCCCGCGCCTGCGGATCGAGCACACCTCGGACGAGCGGATCGGCCAGATCTACGTGCCCTGGATCAACTGGGCGTTGATGATCGCCGTCCTCACGCTCGTCGTCACCTTCAAGAGCTCGACTGCGCTCGCCTACGCCTTCGGCATGGCCGTGACCGGAACGATCACGATCACGACCCTGCTCTTCTTCTACATCGTGCGTCACTACTGGCGGGCACCGCTCTGGCTGGTGTTCCTCGGCGGTGGATTCCTGCTGAGCGTCGACCTCCTCTTCTTCGCCGCCAACCTGACCAAGCTCGTCCACGGCGCCTGGTTCCCGCTCCTCATCGCCCTCGTCACCTTCACCGTCCTCACAACCTGGCAGCGAGGCCGTGAGCTCGTGACCCGCCAGCGGCTCGAGGACGAAGGCCCGCTGCGAGACTTCGTCGCGCAGCTACACGCGATGAAGCCGCCGCTTCTGCGCGTGCCCGGCACTGCGATCTTCCTCAACCGCGGCAAGTCGACGACCCCGCTCGCCATGCGCGCCAACGTCGAGCACAACGAGGTCCTGCACGAGAACGTCATCATCCTCACGCTCGACACCCGACCCGTCCCGCACGTCCCGGAAGCACAGCGGATCGTCGTCGACGACCTCGGGTTCCGAGACGACCGAATCGCCCGCGTCACGGCCCGCCTCGGCTACATGGACGACCCGAATGTCCCCGCCCTGATCCCACTGATCCGCAAGGCCGACATCGAATGCCGGATCGACACCGACCGGCTCACCTACTTCCTCTCGACAATCGATCTCGTCAAAGGCGACACGCCGGGCATGAGCCGCTGGCGCAAGCGCCTCTTCCTCGCCACGGCGAAGATCACCGCCGACGCCGCCGAGTACTTCCACCTCCCGCGCGACCGCACCGTGATCATGGGGTCGCGCCTG
>DASPRN010000083.1:0-2909 GCA_035624425.1 Gaiellaceae bacterium | reverse complement strand
GAAGAAGAAGAAACGCCACCTCTGGGGCTCCGGCAAGGGCAAGTTCCGCACCAAGGGCAAGAGCGCCTCGGCGACCGTGCGCGGGACGATCTGGCTGACGCAGGACACCTGCACGACGACGCTCGTCCACGTCAAGCGCGGCGTCGTCGACGTGTTCGACTTCGCCAAGCACAAGCACGTGTTCGTCAAGGCCGGGCACACGTACGTGGCGCACGTTCGCTGAGCAACACCACGCACGCCTGGCCTGCCGGTGATTGACCGTTCATATGACGCGTGATACACAGAGCCGGAATGGGGTTGCCTCGGAGCTTGCGCCTCGCCGCTGCGCTCGCGCTCGGCTGTCTGCTGGTGCTCCTCCTCGCCGGCGGCACGCAGGCGCGCCCGCAGACGGCGCAGAGGGTCATCACCTGTGACCCCCCCACGGAAAGCGACGGTGGTGCCGGCTCAGGCTCCCTGCGCGACTGCATCATCCAGGCGAACCAGGCGGCCAACTCCACGATCCACCTTACTGGCGACGCCGTCTACCCGCTCACCATCCCGGACGCGGGAAGCTGCGACGGCGGCGACCACGAGAACGCCGCCGCCACGGGCGACCTGGACATCAATGCCAATCTGACAATCGAGGGGAACGGCTCGACGATCGAGGCGACGCCGTCGTTCTGCAACCGGGTCTTCGACATCCGGGCGACGGTAACGCTCTCCAACCTGACGGTCGAGGGTGGCTTCTCCTGCAACGCCTCCGGCATCGGCGGCGGCGGGATCCTGGTGGAGCAGGGCTCGGTCTTCCTCGACAACTCCGTCGTCCGGAACAACGTCTCCAACTGCCGGGGCGCCGGAATCGAGGTCGAGCCCGGCGCGTCGGCGGATATGGAGTCTTCGACCGTCAGCGGCAACTCCTCGCCTAACGGCGGGGGCGGCGGGATCTACAACAACCTCGGCACCCTCAACATCGACACCTCCACCATCAGTGGAAACGACGGCCACGGCGGCGGAGGCGGCGGCATCGCCGAGTTCGGCGGGACGCTGATGGCGACCGCGAGCACGATCGCGAACAACGTGGGCAGCGGGCTCTACAACGCAGCCGCGGTGACCGGCGCCGGGTCGCAGGCCACGCTCACGAACACGACGATCGCCTTCAACAACTCGGCCAGCACCCGGGCCGGCGGCATCCACAACGACGACTCGACGGTCACGGTGCACAACTCGATCGTGGCGGGGAACTTCGGCGGCAGCAGCGGGATCGACTGCGGCGGCAACGCGCTCACCTTCAACCAGCAGTGGTTCTCCGACTACAACGTCTACGGGGACGTGACCTGCCCGCACGCCCCCTCCGGTTCCACCGACATCATCAACGCGAGCCCGGGCCTCGGGCACCTGGGCCACTTCGGGGGCCCGACCGAGACCGTGCTCCTGCTGCCGGGCAGTCCGGCGATCGACCATGGTTTGTTCGCTTACGCCCCGGGGGACGACCAGCGCGGCATCGACACCGGCCTGAACCCGGACAGCGGCGCCTTCGAGTACGTGCCGGGGATCACGGCGGCGTTCAGCTCCAGCCCCGCCAGTCCGGTCGTCGGGGGCTCGGTGGCCTTCACGAACCTCTCGACCGACAGCAACATCGACGTCACGCACTCGTCGTACTGGGACTTCGGCGACGGCGGGAGCTCAGTCCTCCCGATGCCGGTTCACTCGTACTCGGCCGCAGGCACCTACACCGTTGGACTGGACTACTTCGACAGCATCGGCGCCGCCGGGGAGGTCTTCCACGACGTGGTGGTGCAGGCGGCTCCACCACCGCCGCCACCCCCCCCGCCGCCGCCACCCCCGCCACCGCCACCGCCGAAGGACGGCAAGACCGGAAACGTCGCCCCGGTCAGCGGCACGGTGCTCGTGCGCCTGCCGGGGACGCACACCTTCGTCCCGCTCACCTCGCTGAAGCAGATCCCGGTCGGCTCGGAGCTGGACACGATCCACGGCCGCGTACGCCTGACGACCTCGGCCGGCGGCAAGAAGACCCAGACCGCCGACTTCTACCAGGGGCGCTTCATCTTCACCCAGAAGAAGGCCAAGAAGCCGGTCACGCTGCTGACGCTGTCCGAGCCGCTCGCCTGCTCGAAGCACTTCACCGAGGCGGCCGCCAAGAAGAAGAAGCGCCATCTCTGGGGCTCGGGCAAGGGCAAGTTCCGCACCAAAGGCAAGAACGCCTCGGCGACCGTGCGCGGCACGATCTGGCTGACCCAGGACACCTGCACGACGACGCTCGTACACGTCAAGCGCGGTATCGTCGACGTGCTCGACTTCGCCAAGAACAAACATTTCTTCGTGAAGGCCGGTCATACCTACGTTGCTCACGCGCGCAAGTAGCCTCGCGGCGGGCGTCCTCGCCCTCGCCGCCTCGGTGGTGGTCCTGCTGACCGCCTCCGACGGCGCTGCAAGCCCGGCCGTCCGGCTGCAGCCACCGGCGCTCTCGAAGACCGCCGATGTCGCCCAGGTTCAGGCCGGCACCTCGATCGGCTTCACGGTGACGATCGACAGCGGTGACTACTTCTTCACCGACCTGAGCGTGACCGACCACCTGCCGTCCGGGCCCGGTGTGTACTGGGTTCTCGACCCGGCCAGCAGCCAAGGTTGGTCGGTGAGCGGCTCCCCGCCCAGCCAGAACCTCGTCTACGACTCTCAGGTGTCTCTTGAGGGCACGACAGTGGCGCACGTCATGAGCGTTACGACGGGCAGCTCATGTCAGGTCTACCCCAACACGGTGACCGCCACGGCCTCAGCCGCCGGAGGTTTCTCGGACACGAAGTCCGCCATGACGACCGTCGTGGGCTGCGCGCCCCCGCCACCACCGCCGCCGCCACCCCCGCCGCCGCCACCCCCGCCACCGCCCCCGCCGGTGGACGGCAAGACCGGGA
>DASPRN010000071.1:0-53176 GCA_035624425.1 Gaiellaceae bacterium | reverse complement strand
GGTGATGATGATCGCGCTCTTGCCGCCGCGCAGCTGCTCGATGTGCGCGCGCCCGCGGACGGTGATCCGGCCGCGTCCCGTGCGGTAGGCGTCGCGGATCCCGCCGAAGCCGACGATCGAGCCGCCGGTCGGGAAGTCGGGGCCTTTGACGTGCTTCATCAGCTTCTCGACGTTGATGTCGGGCTCGTCGATCATCGCCGTGACCCCTTTGACGATCTCGCCGAGGTTGTGGGGCGGCATGTTGGTGGCCATCCCGACGGCGATCCCCGCCGAGCCGTTCACCAGCAGGTTCGGGAAGCGGGACGGCAGAACGAGCGGCTCGCGCCGCGACTCGTCGTAGTTGGGCCCGAAGTCGACCGTGTCCGCGTCGATGTCGCGGAGCATCTCGGTCGCGATCCGCGAGAGCCGGCATTCCGTGTAGCGCATCGCCCCAGGGGGGTCGCCGTCGACCGAGCCGAAGTAGCCCTGGCCCTCGACGAGCGGGTAGCGAAGCGAGAAGGGCTGCGCCAGACGCACGAGCGCGTCGTAGATCGACTGGTCGCCGTGCGGGTGGTAGTTGCCCATCACGTCGCCGACGACGCGGGCCGATTTGCGCGTCGGGCGGTTCGGCTGAAGGCCGGCCTCGTGCATCGCGTAGAGCACGCGGCGGTGCACCGGCTTGAGCCCGTCGCGCACGTCAGGCAGCGCGCGGCTGACGATCACGCTCATCGCGTAGTCGAGGAAGCTGGTGCGAACCTCCTGGTCGAGCTCGCGGTTCTCGACCCGACCGGCGCCGAGCGGCCCGGTCTCGATCTCAGACATCCAGGTTCTTCACTTCCAGCGCGTTCTGCTCGATGAACACTCGGCGCGGCTCGACCTCGTCGCCCATCAGCCGAGAGAACCAGAGGTCGGCGGCCGCAGCATCGTCGACGGCGACGCGTACGATCATCCGGCGCGCCGGGTCCATCGTCGTCTTCCAGAGCTCGGGCGCGTTCATCTCGCTCAGGCCCTTGAAGCGCGTGATCTGGATCCCGGTCTTCGCCAGGCCGAGCGCGGCCTCGCGCAGCGCCTCGAAGGTCAGCGCGTACTCCGACTCCTTGCCCAGCCGGAGGTTGAACGGCGGCAGGCCGCCGACGATCTCGGCCAGCCGCGCGTGGGCCGCCCGCACGTGGCCGTAGATCGGCGAGGCGAGCATCTCGCCCGGCACGACCACGTTCATGGTGGCGTTCGTCCCCAGCTCGACGACCTGGACGAGGAGCGACTCGCCGTCGGCCTTCGCCTCCAGCCCGAACCCGTTCTGCTCGAAAGCGGCGATCGCGGCCACCGCGTCGGCGACCGAGAGTGCATCCGTCTCCACCAGCCCGTGCTGGATGACGAAGTCCGAGATCTGCGGGCCGAAGTCGGAGCGCAGCCGCGCGACCCAGCCGAGGTACTCGGTCAGCGTCCGCGAGAAGCGGCGGTAGCGGCTCTCGGTCAGCTTGACGGCGGTTCCGCCGCGCGCCTCGATCTCGAGGTCGCCGAAGCGCTCGCGCACGAGCAGCTCCTCGAGCTGGGAGTCCTTCTCCAGGTAGCTCTGCTGGTTGCCGAGCCGCGCCAGGTAGAGCGGCGGGACGGCGATGTAGATGTGCCCGCGCTCGAACAGGTCCGGCATGTGCCGGTAGAGGAAGGTCAGGACGAGCGTGCGGATGTGGGCGCCGTCGACGTCGGCGTCCGTCATGACGATGATTCGGTTGTAGCGCAGCTTGGCGATGTCGAACTCCTCGCCGATGCCGGTCCCGATCACCTGCACGAGCAGCTGGATCTCGGCGTTGGAGAGCACCTTGTCGATCCGGTTCTTCTCCGAGTTGATGATCTTCCCGCGCAGCGGCAGGATCGCCTGGTTCGACTTGTCGCGCGCCTCCTTGGCGGCGCCGCCGGCCGAGTTGCCCTCGACGATGAACATCTCCGCGAGCTCGGGGTCGCGCACCTGGCAGTCGGCGAACTTCTTCGCGATCTCGCCGCCGAAGGCGCCTTTGCGCCGGGTGAGGTCACGCGCCTTGCGCGCCGCGAGCCGGGCGCGGGCTGCCGCGATCGCCTTCGTGATGATCTGCTTCGCGTCCTGCGGGTTCTCCTCGAGAAACTCGGCCAGCTTCGAGTTGACCGCCTGCTCGACGAAGCCCTTCACCCACGGGTTGCCGAGCTTCGTCTTCGTCTGGCCCTCGAACTGCGGGTCGGTCAGCTTGACCGAGACGACCGCCGCGAGCCCCTCGCGCACGTCCTCGCCCTCGAGGTTGTCCTCCTTCTCCTTCAGCAGCTCGAGCTTGCGTGCGGCGCGGTTGAGCGTCCTCGTCAGCGCGGCATTGAAGCCGGAGAGGTGCGATCCGCCCTCGTGGGTGTTGATGTTGTTGGCGAAGGTGTAGACCGAGTCCTGATAGGACGAGTTCCACTGCATCGCGACCTCCACCGCGCCCTGGTCGCCCTCGCACTCGAAGTAGGCGATCCGCTTGTGGATCGGGTCCTTGTTCGAGTTGACGTGCATGACGAAGTCCCGGATCCCGCCCTCGAAGTGGAACTCGGCGCTCTCGCCGCCGGCGCGCTCGTCGGTGAGGACGATCCGCAGCCCGCGGGTCAGGAACGCCGTCTCGCGCAGGCGCTGGCTGAGCGTCTCGTACGACCAGTCGCCGTCCTCGAAGATCTCCTCGACGTCGGGGAAGAAGGTGATCGTCGTGCCGGTGCCGGTCGCCTTGCCGGCGACCTCGAGCTCGCCCGTCGGCTCGCCGCGGGCGAAGGACTGCTTGTAGACCTTCCCGTCGCGGTGCACCTCGACCGTCAGCCACTCCGAGAGCGCGTTCACGACCGAGACGCCGACGCCGTGCAGGCCGCCCGAGACCTTGTAGGGCGTGCCGTCGCCGCCGAACTTGCCGCCGGCGTGGAGCTTCGTGAGCACGACCGTCAGCGCGGACTGGCCCTGGTCGGCCATCGTGTCGACCGGGATCCCCGAGCCGTTGTCGCCGACGGTCACCGAGCCGTCCGGGTGGATCGTGAAGGAGATCGTGTCGGCGCGGCCCGCGAGGGCCTCGTCGACGGCGTTGTCGACCAGCTCGAAGGCGAGCTGGTGGAGGCCGCGCGCACCCGTGGAGCCGATGTACATGCCCGGTCGGAGACGAACGGGCTCCAGGCCCTCGAGAACGGTGATGTCCTTTGCGGTATAGGAACCTTTAGTCATGAAAAAAGCCCTGCAAGTGCAGTACTTTTGGGCTGAGCTAAGTCTATCAGATGGAGCGGCCGTAACCGCTGCTCGCGAGGCTTGCGCGCGCAGCTTTTTCCACTGATTTGCGAAGTTCTTCGGGGCCGATCGCGGCCGCCAGCTCGCGCGCCTCGCGCGCCTGCTCCGGGGTGGGCTCCGGAGGCACCGGCCGGGGCCTCGCGGAGGCCGGCTCACGGCGGTCCGGGAGAGGTCCCGGAGCGAAGCGAAGCCTCTTCGGAGCGTCCTTGCCGAGGGCCGCGCGCAGCCGCGGCAGGATGTGTCCTTCGAGCTGGCCGAGCTCGAACGCCCACGCCGAGGAGCTGGTCGAGACGAGCAGCGTCCCGTCGCGGGCGAACCGCGCCGGCCAGGCGTTCGCCGCCACCTGCTCGCCGACGGTGTCGGGCCAGCAGGTGACCGTATCGGCCATCGCCCCCGCGGTCCCGAAGCGGCCGAGCTCGTGCCTGACGGTCTCGCCGATCCGCTCCATCACGCGGCCCTCGAGGTCCCGTCGCCGGCCTGCTCCACCGTCACCGTCTGCGCCGGCTCGCCCGGCAACGCGTTGGCACTCGCACTGGTAACGAGCGCCTGGCCCCGCGCGCGCAGCCGGTCGGCCAGGATCCGCCGCCGCTCGGGATCGAGCTCGGAGAGCACGTCGTCCAGAAGCAGCAGCGGCCGCACACCGCGCCGTTCCTCGAGGAGCTCTGCCTCGCCGAGCAGGAGCGCCAGCACCGCCAGGCGCTGCTCGCCCTGCGACCCGAACGCCCGCAAGTCGCGGGCGCCGGCGAGGATGCCGACGTCGTCGAGATGCGGCCCAAGGCCGGTCGCGCCGCGCTCGAGGTCGCGATCCGTGCGCGCCTCCAGGTCAGCGGCAGTCGGCGCGGTCCCCTCGTAGACGAGCTCACCGCCGGCAAGGCCGAGCTCTCCGGCCCGCTCACGGAAGCCCGGCCGCAGCAGCTCGGCGGTCTCCGTCCTCGCTTCGACGAGATCGGCGCCCAGACGGCTGACCTGCTCGTCCCAGGGAGCAAGCGCATCGCGCGAGGAGAGCCCCTGCGCCACACGCCGAAGCGCGGCGTTGCGCTGGCCGACCGCCGCGCCGTACTCGGCCGGGAGCCCTGCACGAGCCGGTGAGAGCCGGCCCAGCACGCGGTCGAAGTAGGCCCGCCGTGCGGCCGGCCCGCCCTTGACGACGACGAGCCGGTCGGGCGTGAAGACGAGAGTCGCCACCTCGCCCCGCAGCTGCTCGGCAGCCCGCAGGCGGGCGCCGTTCAGGCTGGCTCGCTTCCCGCTCCCGAGCTCGAGCGTCACCTCCAGCTCGACCGGCGCGCCGGCGCGGTCGCCTCGCAGCGCGATCCTGGCCGCGTCCCGCCCGAACCGGACGAGCTGAGCGTCGGCCCGCGTCCGCGGCGAGAAGCCCTGGGTGCCGACGTGCAGCGACTCGAGCAGATTCGTCTTCCCGGCCCCGTTCGGCCCCGTCACGAGCACGAGCCCCGGCGCCAGCTCGAGGTCGAGCTTGGCGTAGGAGCGGAAGTCCCTGAGCGTGACTGCGCCGACGATCAGCTAGCCCGCGGCCTATCCGGCCAATCGGATCGGCATGATCAGGTACAGGAAGTCGTCACCCTCGCCCTGGAGCACGGCCGGGCGCAGCGGGCTGATCAGCTTCAGCCGCACCTGCTCGCCGGCGACCGACTCGATGCCATCGCGCAGGAACTCGGCGTTGAAGCCGATCTCCAGCGCCTCGCCGCCGAAGGAGGCGGGCAGCGACTCGTGCGCCTCGCCGACGTCCTGCGTCTGCGCGGAGACCGTCAGCTCGCCCTCGGCAAAGCGCAGGCGCAGCGGCGAGTTCCGCTGAGCCATCACCGAGACGCGGCGGACGACGTCGAGCAGCTCTTCGCGCGGCAGAGACACCTCGTGCTCGAAGGTCTCGGGAACGAGCTGCTTGTAGTTCGGGAACTGTCCGTCGATGCGACGGGTTGTCAGCCAGGCGTCGGCGGTGCCGAAGACGACCTGGTTCTCGTGCACGCCGAGCGACAGCTGCTCGCCTTCGACCGCGATCCGGGCCAGCTCGCCGAGCGCCCGTGCCGGCACAATCGCCTCGAGCTCGGGCACTGAGCCCTCGAGAGCCGTCTCCTTGACGGAGAGCCGGTACGAGTCGGTTGCGGCCATCACCAGCTTCCCGGGCTCGAAGCGCATCAAGACGCCGGTCAGGACCGGCCGCGACTCGTCTCGCGAGGCCGAGCGGCTGACACGGCCGATGGTGCCCAGCACCGTCTCGCGGTCGATCGCGTGCAACTCGATCTGAGTGTCGGGCAGCCGCGGGAAGTCCTCCGCGTTGTACGTGTGCAAGCGGTAGCTGGCGGTGCCGCAGCGGATCTCCACCGCGGCCTCTTCCAGCTTGTGCTCGACCGCGACCTCCGCCTCGGGCAGCAGCCGCGCGAGCTCGAGCAACAAGCGGCCGGGCACGACCACCGAGCCCTCCGTCTCCACCTTCGCCTCGACCGCCGTGCGCAGCGAGACCTCCATGTCGGTCGCGGCCAGCTCGAGCTTCCCATCGCCTGCGCGGAGCAGGATTCCCGACAGAATCTGTACGGTCGTTCGCGTCGAGACTCCACGCGAGACGATCCCGAGCCCGCGCAGGAGCTCGTCACGTGAGCAGGTCAGCATGAGGGTTTGTTGGGCGACCACAGCTTCTGCTTCGATCATCTATGAAATTCCTTTGTCGTAGTACGTAGGGAGTGTGGACGACGGGGAAGACGTCCCGAAACGGCTCCTGGAGCGGCTTCGGGCTGTGGGCCTGAGCTGGGGAGAAAGCCGGGTCTTCGACAGGGTCGCATGGTGACGGCAGATCGACCCACAGCTCAGCGCGCCTGCTTGACCCTCGCGGTCAACTCTTGCACCAGGTTGTACACAGAGCGGTCCTCGCGAATCATGCGAGCGATCTTCGAGGTCGCGTGGATCACCGTGGTGTGGTCGCGCCCGCCGAATTGCTTCCCGATCTTCGGCAGCGACGAGTCGGTCAGCTCGCGTGACAGATACATCGCCACCTGCCGCGGGTAGACGATGTTCTGCGAGCGCTTGTCGCCGCAGAGCTCCGCGAGCGAGAGGCCGAAGCGGTCGGAGACGAGCTCCTGGATGCTCTCGATCGTCACCTGCGGCACCTCGCCCTGCGGGAAGACGTCCTTGAGCACGTCCTGTGCCAGGTCCTCGGTCATCGGCCGGCCGGTCAGCGACGAGAACGCGACCACGCGCGTCAGCGCGCCTTCGAGCTCGCGGATGTTGGACGAGATGCGGCCTGCGATGAACTCGAGCACCTTGGGGTCGGGGATGTGAATCCCGTCGGTCTTGACCTTCTTGCGCAGGATCGCGATGCGCGTCTCGAGGTCGGGCGGCTGGATGTCCGTGATCAGGCCCCACTCGAAGCGCGAGCGCAGCCGCTCCTCGAGCGTCGAGATCTCCTTCGGAGGCCGGTCGGACGAGATCACGAGCTGGCCGCCCGCCTCGTAGATCGAGTTGAAGGTGTGGAAGAACTCCTCCTGGATCCGCTCCTTGTGCTCGAAGAACTGGATGTCGTCGATCAGAAGGAGGTCGTAGGCGCGATACCGCTGCTTGAAGCCCTCGATCCGCTTGTCCCGAAGGGCGTTGATGAAGTCGTTCATGAACGTCTCGCTCGTCACGTAGCGCACGGAGAGCTCGCTCTGGTGCTCGCCGACGTACTGGGCAACTGCCTGCAGGAGGTGCGTCTTCCCGAGCCCGGTGCTGCCGTAGATGAAGAGCGGGTTGTAAGCCTGCGCGACGGCCTCGGCGACGGCGAGCGCGGCCGCGTGGGCGAAGCGGTTCGAGGAGCCGATCACGAACGAGTCGAAGGTGTACTTGGGATTGAGGCCGGCGGCGAGCATCTCGCGCCGCTGCTCCTCGGGCGGAGTCGCGACTCGCTCCTCCTTCGAGGCCACGATCGCAAGCTGCACCTGGCGCTCACGGCCGGTCGCATCGCCGACGGCGGCGCGGATCAGGCCGAGGAAATGGCCCTCGATCCAGTTGCGCGTGAAGTCGTTCGGAACCGAGAGAACGAACTCGTCGTCGGTCAGCTCGAGGCCCCCCACGTGGTCGAACCACGTGCGGTAGGTCGTCTCGTTGAGGGCGCCCCTGAGCCGACTAGAAACCTCGCTCCACAGGCCTTCCGCAGTCAGCTCGATTGGGGGCTCCACGCCGCCGGCAGGCTCCTTCTGGTGGGGTCGGGCAAGCGACCGAGCATAGCAGCGCTTCGGCTTCCGCTCAACGGCCTCTCTCGGCGCTCTCCGGAGGCCTTCCGCTGCGCGAAAAGTGGTCGATTTCCAGGGAGAACAGCATGCTCCACACTGCTCTCCACAGGTGTGGACGGTCTTGCCGAACCTGGCGACGCACACCCCCGAGCAACCCCTGCTCAGAGCCTCTTTCGGGGGTCGCCTGCGCGCTCGTTTCTCTGTGGAGAAGTCACCTCTTGCACCTTGTCTATACTTGCCCGACGCCGCCCTCCGTCCGGGCGGCTCTTCTTCCTTCTCCGACTCGTGAAACGGACCTATCAGCCCAACGTGCGCAGGCGAAAGCGGAAGCACGGTTTCCGTGCCCGCATGTCCACGCGCGCCGGCCGGGCCATTCTCAAGCGCCGGCGGGCGCGAGGCCGCAAACGCCTGTCCGCGTAGCTCCCCTGGACGCGCGCGTGCACCGTCGCCACCGCCTCTCGCGCTCGCGCGACTTCGACGCTGTCTACCGGCACGGCCGGTCGGTCTCGACCCGCTTTCTCGTCCTCTACTGGTTCGCCCGCGAGGACGGCGGAGAAGGGGCCCGGCTCGGCCTGGCGGTGCCGAAGGCGGTCGGCACGGCGGTCGTCCGCAACCGGATCAAGCGCCGGCTGCGCGAGATCTTCAGCGCCCGCTCGGAGGGTCTGCCGCAGGACCAGGATTACGTGCTCGTCGTCCGGCCCGGGCTCGCGGAGGCGGCCGAGAACCGCGGCTTCGACTGGCTGACCGAGCGCGTCGAGGAGATCCTCGGAAAGGCCGCTGCATGAGGCACGCGTTGAGGGTCCCCACCTACGCCGGCCTGGGGCTGATCTATCTCTACCGCTGGACGCTCGGGGTCTTCTGGGGCGGCCGCTGCAAGTACCACCCGAGCTGCTCGCAGTACGCGCTGGACGCGCTGCGACACTATGGGCTCGTCCGCGGCGCGATCCTCGCAGGCTGGCGCCTCCTTCGCTGCAATCCCTGGAGCCTGGGCGGGGTCGACTATGCAGAGAACCAGAGGCTGTTCCGATGATCCTTGCCTCGCCGCTCTCGCCGCTCGAGAACATCCTCCGCTCGGTCCTCGACTGGCTGCACGCGCCCACCCATTTCCCGAGCCTGACCTGGGCCTGGTCGATCGTCGCGCTGACGGTGATCGTCCGGCTGCTGCTCGTCCCCCTGATGGTCAAGCAGATCCACTCGATGCAGAACCTGCAGCGGCATGCGCCGCAGATGAAGGAGATCCAGCGCAAGTACAAGGACGACAAGCAGCGCAAGCAGGAAGAGCTGATGAAGTTCTACAAGGAGAACCACATCAACCCGGCAGCGTCCTGCTTCCCGCTGCTGGCGCAGTTCCCGGTCTTCATCTCGCTCTACCTGGTGCTGCGGAAGTTCTCCCACCACCCGCCCTGCCCGAGCCACCCGCTGAACCCGCAGTACTGCGTCGACCGCGGCGACTTCTCGTGGCTGCACAACTTCGTGCCGAACATCGCTGCGCCCGCGAGCTCGCACTGGTCCGGCTACGTGCTGCTCGCGCTCTACGTGGTCACGCAGGTCGTCTCGACGCTGCTCATGTCCGCGACGATGGACAAGTCCCAGCGAGTCATGTTCCTGGTCCTGCCGCTCGCGTTCGTCTTCCTGTTCATCAACTTCCCGACCGGCCTCGTCCTCTACTGGGTGACGACGAACCTCTGGACCGTCGGCCAGGGGCTGATCACCCGGAGGATGATGCCGAAGGCCCAGCCGCCGCCGAAGCGCACGTCGCGCACGCCGCCCAAAGAGGAGAGCCCTGCGCAGGACGGCGCCCCCGCCCGCTCGCCGGCTCCGGCGCCCGCGGCCGTCTCGTCCGCGCCGCGCAAGGTGCGGCGCAAGAAGAAGAAGGGCGGCGCAAGGAGATGACGCTGTGACCGAGGCGCTGCAGGTCGAGGCGAGCGGCGAGACCGTCGGCGAGGCGAAGTGGACGGCGCTGCGCGAGCTGGAGAAGCTCCAGCCTGGGATCGACAAGGCCGCGGTTCGGTTCCAGGTGCTGACCGAGGGCGAGCGCGGGTTGCTCGGCGTCGGCTTCGCGCCGGCACGCGTCATCGCGACCGTCGACCCGGGCGCGGCGGTCGCCGAGGCTCCGCGCGCCGGGGACGACAGCGAGCTCGGCGGCGAGGTTCGCGAGATCCTCGACCGGATCCTGGAGGCGATCGGCATCCGTGCGCGGATCGAGATCCAGGAGGACGACGAGACGCTGACGGCCACGATCGCCGGCGGCGAGCTCGGCCTCGTGATCGGCAAGCACGGGCAGACGATCGACGCGATCCAGTACCTGATCAACGCGATCGTCTGGCGCGGGCAGGGCGACGACCGGAAGCAGGTGGTCATCGACGCCGCCGGCTACCGGGCCCGGCGGGAGGCGACGCTCGACTCGCTGGCGGTGCGGAGCGCCGAGCGGGCGGCATCGTCCGGGCGGGAGGTCGAGCTCGACCCCATGACGGCCGTCGAGCGGAAGATCGTGCATGTGCGCCTGAAGGACTTCCCGGGCGTGACCACGCGCAGCGAGGGCACCGAGCCCAACCGCTTCGTCGTGATCGAGCCTGAGTGATCGAGCGCTGGCTCGCAGCGGTTACCGAAACGCCGGGCCTGACGTCATTACGTGGTGACGAGGCGCGCCGGGTGCTGGTGGCCGACAGCCTGCGCGCGGTCGAACTCGTGCGCAGGTTCGAAGGGCCGATCGTGGACGTCGGCTCCGGCGGTGGCGCGCCGGGGATCCCGCTCGCGGTCGAGCTGCCGGAGCGCCAGGTGACGCTGCTCGAGTCGAGCCGGCGGAAGTGCGACTTCCTCGAGCGCTGGGCCCGCGAGCTGCCGAACGTTCAGGTCGTGTGCGGCCGGGCCGAGGAGCAGCCGGTGGATGCCTGGGGAGTCGCGGTCGCGAAGGCGCTGGCGCCGCCGCCCGTCGCCGCGGAGTGGTGCCTGCCGCTGGTCGCGCCGGGAGGAGCGGCGATCCTCTTCGCCGGTCCGAAGGCCGACGTCGAACGGGTCGCGCGCGTCGCCCAGCAGTTGGGGGGCGAGCTCGCCGAGTCGCCGCCAGGGCTGCTCGTCGTGCGGAAGCTCGGGCCGACCCCGGAGGGCTTCCCGCGCCGCACAGGCATCGCCAGGAAACGTCCGCTGGCCTAGCTAGCGTGGCCGTGTGCCCGGACGGGTGTACGCGCTTGCCAACCAGAAGGGCGGCGTCGGCAAGACGACGACCGCGATCAACCTCGCGGCCTGCCTCGCCGAGGCCGGCGAGCGCACGCTGGTCGTCGATCTCGACCCGCAGGCGAACGCGACCTCCGGGCTCGGCGAGCGCGCGAACGGGAGCTCTTCGCTCGACCTGCTGGACGGGATCCCGCTCGAACGGCTCGTCAAGCCGACGCGCTTCCCGCGCCTCGAGCTCGTCCCGGCGAAGCCGGAGCTTGCCGGCGCTGCGGTCGAGCTCGCGCGCCACGCCGACGGCGAGCGCTACCTCGCCGAGTCCCTGGCGCGCGCGGGCGAGCACTACGCCTTCGTGTTCGTCGACTGCCCGCCGTCGCTCGGGCCGCTGACGGTGAACGCGCTCGCCGCGGCCGACCGCGTGCTCGTCCCGGTGCAGGCCGAGTACTACGCGCTCGAGGGGCTCGCGCAGCTCGTCGGCTCCGTCGAACTCGTGCGCTCGCGGCTGAACCCGCGCCTCGCGATCGGCGGCGTGATCCTGACCATGGTCGACCGGCGCACGCGGCTGGCCGCCGACGTCTCGGACGAGGTTCGCCGGCACTTCGGCGGGCTCGTCTTCAAGACGGCCGTGCCCCGCTCGGTGCGCGTGGCGGAGGCCCCGAGCCACGGCCTGCCGGTGACCTCCTACGACCGCGACTCGGCCGGCGCCGACGCGTACTGGAAGGTGGCGATGGAGCTTGTCGGCCGTTCCTGAGAAACGACGCGGCCTCGGCCGCGGCCTCGAGCTGCTGGTCGGCGGCGAGGCGGGCTCCGAGCTCGCCCACCTGCCGGTCGAGACGATTCACGCAAACCCGCGCCAGCCGCGGAAGCGCTTCGACCACGAGGCGACGAGCGCGCTGGCCGATTCGATCCGCTCGCAGGGGCTGGTCCAGCCGGTCGTGGTGCGGCCCCGCGCCGCGGGCGGCTTCGAGCTGATCGCCGGTGAGCGCCGCTGGCGCGCGGCCCGCGAGGCCGGGGTGCCGACGGTGCCGGCGCTCGTGCGCGAGGCGGACGACCGCGACTCGCTCCTGCTCGGCCTGGTCGAGAACGTCGCCCGCGAGGAGCTCTCCGCGGTCGAGGAGGCGCGGGCCTACGCCTTGCTGATGGACGAGTTCGGCCTGTCGCTCGGCGAGCTGGGGGAGCGGGTCGGCAAGGCGAAGCCGACCGTCTCCAACCGGCTGCGGCTGCTCGAGCTTCCGGACGACCTGCTCGGCCTGGTCGAGCGTGGCGAGCTGAGCGAGGGCCACGCCCGGGCGGTGCTGGCGGTGCCCGACAACGAGGGCCGCCGCCGGCTGGCGCGCCAGATCGTCCGGCGCGGGATGTCGGTGCGCGCAGCCGAGCGGGCCGCGCGCTGGGCGGGCGCCAAGACGAAGCCGCGCAAGGTCGCGAAGGTCGATCCTGCGCTTGCCGCACGGGCGCGAGCCGCCGCCGAGCGTGCAACCGGCTTCACCGCGCGCGTCCGCGCAGGCAAGCTCGAGATCTCGTTCCTGGACGAGACCGAGCTGGAAGAGCTTGCCGAGGCGCTGGAACGGCTCGTCGCCTAGCGGTAGACCGAGATCTCCCACTAGGCGAGAATCGAACGGCGCCATGCCGCCGTTTCCGAAGCCGCGCTTTGCCTACGACTATGACCTCGCGGACGAGCTCGCAGCTCTGCGCGCTTATCCCAAGCAGAAGCCGGACCGGAAGGTCCCGCGGAAATCGTCAAACACGCTCCTGCTGGCGACCTGGAACATCGCGAACCTCGGCGTCCAGGACCGGCTCGATACCGACTACGCGCTGATCGCCGAGCTGATCGGCTGGTTCGACCTGGCCGCCATCCAGGAGGTGAACGACGATCTGCGCGGCATCGAGGCGATCCACTCGAAGCTGCCGGCGCGCTACGACCTCCTCTTCTCGGACGCCTCCGGCAATCAGGAGCGGCAGGCGTTCCTCTACGACACGAGGAAGGTCGAGCGGCTCAAGGAAGTGGGGCGGCTCTCGCTGCCGCCGAGTGAGCTGGCGAGCATCAAGATCCCGGGCACGACGACCGCGTTTCCCGGCTTCGATCGGGGCCCGTACATCGGCAGCTTCGAGTGTGGCTCGTTCAGGTTTGCGCTTCTGAACGTCCACCTCTACTACGGGTCGCCCGACCCCACCGACGTCGACCGGCGCACGCTCGAGACGTTTGCCGTCGCCTGGTGGGCCGACCGCAAGCACCGCGACAAGCGCTCCTACGTTCCGGAGATCGTGCCGCTCGGCGACTTCAACCTCCCCAAGGCCGAGCCCGGCGACGCGATCTACAAGGCGCTCGTCTCGCGCGGCCTCCAGGTCCCGCCGCACAGCTCGCAGATCGGCTCGGCGATCGCTTCCGACTCGTACTACGACCAGATCGCCTTCTTCCCAGGCACGACCAAGGATCGCTTCACGGGGGCGAGCAACGTCTTCGACTTCGACGGCGCCCTCTTCGCGGACCTGTGGAAGCAGCGCCCCGGCTCACCGTTTCTGAGCTACCTCCGCTACCACATCTCCGACCACCGCCCGCTGTGGGCGGAGTTCCACACCGTGTAGTGCAGCAGGGAATCTCGATCCGCCCGCCGCGCGCAGACGAGGGCGAGCGGCTACGCGAGATCGCAAGCCGAACCGACCCAACTCGGCCGAAGGATTCCCGTCATGGGTCTTGTCCTCACGCCGCCGCGACCGGCGTGACGGGCGTGGCCCAGGGGCGTTCTCGGAGAGCAGTGAAGCCGGTCAAAGTCGTCATGCCCGCGAAGCGGGCGGACTTTGACCGGGGAGGTGGGCGATCGTGGATTCGAACCACGGACCTCCGCCTTATCAGAGCGGCGCTCTAACCGACTGAGCTAATCGCCCGGGGCGGCCAGTCTAGCGCCACGATCAAGGGATGTGGACCCGCCGGGCGGTGCCGATGAGCGTCATGAGCACTGCGGCTATGAACATCGGCGACCTCGTCCTCTACCTGGGTCGGCTGTACTACCTGCGCGGCCTCGACCCCATGAGCGTGCCCGACCGGCGCGCCATTCTCGAGGACGCCGAAACCGGCGAGGAGGTCACCGCGCCGGTGGCCGAGCTGGAATCGCCTCCGCCCAACGGCAATCCGAGTACAGCGGGAGTTTGAGCCGCTACCCTCTGGTCATGAACAGGGCCGGGGACGCCTGATGCACGAGATGGTCATCTACGGCGTGAGCTTCGACCTCGTCGGCAAGCAGCCGATCGTCCTCCTGAAGACCGCCGACGGGAACAAGTTCCTCCCGATCTGGATCGGCCATCCCGAGGCGGCGGCGATCCTGATGAAGCTCCAGGGCGCCTCGACGCCACGGCCGATGACCCACGACCTCGTCACCGACATGCTCGGGGAGCTCGGCGCGGAGGTCGTCCGCATCACGGTCACCGAGCTGAAGGAGAACACCTTCTACGCGAGCATCACGGTGCAGCAGAACGGCTCGGAGATCGAGATCGACTCGCGTCCGTCCGACGCGATCGCCCTGGCCGTCCGGGCCGAGGCGCCGATCTTCGCCGCCGAAGAGGTGATCGAGGAGTCTGCGATCGAGTTCGAGGGCGAGGACGTGAACGAGGAGGAGATCGTCAGCGAGTTCAAGCAGTTCCTCGACAACGTCACCCCGGACGAGTTCGCCGAGGCGAACGGCGAAGAGGACTGAGGCGCCGACTTGGCGGCGCCGACTTAGCCGCCCCGCTCTACCTCGCGCTTGGTGAGCACGAGGATCTCCTCGAACAACTCCTTCAGCCCGTCCGGCGACAACGGGCCGCGGTTGGCGCGGGAGAGGTACTGCAGCATCCACTCCTCGCGCTCGGGGTCGACGAACGAGAGCCCGCGCGACTCCTTGTAGCCCTTCAGCCGCGCGACGAGCTTCAGGCGTGCGTTGATCGCCTCGACGATCGCGCGGTCGTTGTCGGAGATCTGCTCGCGCAGCTGCCGGATCAGCGGGTCGGGCTCGCTCATCGTCCTTCTAGCTTGACGTACACGGGCTTGTGGCTGCGGCGGATTGCGATCACGCGGTAGGGGTACGTGACCTCGGCCGTGACCGGATCGCCGAGCGACGGCGTCTTCTCGCGCGCGTAGACGTCGATGCTGCGGCGGTGCTCGACCACGCGCTGCACCTCGATCGAGTAGCCCGTGCCCGAGCGCGGGCCGACGGCGATCATGACGGCCTCCTGCCGGTTCCAGTCGAGCGGCGGCGGAGCGGGCGCACGCCCGGGCATCGCGGCGCGGGCGACCTTCACGAAGGTCCGGCGCGAGTGGATCACGACGACCTCGCGGTGAACGAGCTGCAGGCCGCGGACCCGGGCGGTCACGTCCTTCCACGGAATCGCGTGCGCGTCCCCGGTTCCCCAGACCTGGGTGTAAGCGAGCCAGCCTGCCGCCGCGAGTGCCAGCACGGCGACCGCTACGGCCTTAGTAGACGTAGACCGCGGTGCCGTAGGGGATCAGCGAGTAGACGCGGGTCGCGACCCAGATCGGGATCCGGACACAGCCGTGGCTCGCGGGGTAGTAGGGCACGTCGTGGTAGCCGTGGATCGCGAAGCCGCCGATGAAGAACGACGAGTAGTACATCTCCTTCGCGTTGTATCCGGGCACCTTGCTGTAGACATGCCAGAGCCCGATCGGCGTGTTGCCGGTCGCGCCGGTCGAGACCGGTACGACGAGCGTCACCTGCCCGTCGCGGACCATCAGGAGAACCTGGAGCTCCTTGCTGACCTCGACGTGGGTCCCCGGGTAGCGCGGGACCGGGACATGCGCGACCTCGAGCTCCCGCCAGAAGCGCGCGTCGGTCGTGCCCGTGCGCGGGAGGCCGTGCAGCTTCTGGAACGCGACGACCGCGTCGGAGGTGTCGGTGCCGTAGTAGCCGTTGACCGAGGAAAGGGCGTAGTGGAGCTCGTGCAGCCGCTGCTCGAGCGCCAGCACGCTCGGACCGCCGCTGCCCACCCGGAGATTCGGCTCGAAGACGACCTCCTCGAGCACGCGCTTGTTGGCGACGTAGCCGGCGGCAGGCGCGACCGAGACGACGATCCGGTAGGTGGTGGAGCGCCCAGTGCCGAGCCTGACCCGGAGCCGACCGTTGCCGGTGTGCGATCCGACGAGATGGCGGTTGCGCCACACCTGGACGGTGACCGGCCCGGCTCCTGCCGGCCGCTCCCGAGCGACGAGGGCCAACGGCTGCCCGACCTGGCCGGTGCCGTGGAACGCGGTGTCGAGGCCCGGCCGCACCGCGGGCACGACCGCGTTCGAGACGGCTCCCGCGTAGCGGAGCGTGTACTGGGAGCCGGGCCCGCCGACCCGGCCGCGGATCGAGATCCGACCCTTCTTGTCCGCCTTGGCCGAGGCGATCCGCTGCTCGCCGCGGTAGAGGCCCACGCGAACGCCCTTGAGCGCCGGGATCACGTGCCCGTGGAAGCGGAGAAGCTGCTGGTAGCTCCCGACCTTGGGCGCACCGAGCGCCAGCCCTACCGAGGTGACCGTCACCTGCGCCTGCGAGGTTCCAGCGGTCCCCGTCGCCGTCACCGTGGCGGTGAAGCGGCCGGCCGGGTAGACGTGCTCGACGACTGGGCCGTCAGCGGTGGTGCCGTCGCCGAAATCCCAGTGGTAGCCGGCCGGGTCGCCGCTCGCGGTCAGCGTGACGCTGAGCGGAGCCGGGCCGCTCGTCACGGATGCCTGGATCGAGACCGCGGGGCCCGAGGCGTGCGCCGCAGGCACGAAGGCAAGAGCGAGGAAGACGACCGCAGCCCGGCGCACGGGCCTCAGAATAGTCGTGTCAGTGCAGGAAGGAAGCCCCGAGCGCGACCGCGTTGAACGTCGCGTGGAAGAGCATTCCCGGATAGACGCTTCCGGTCCGCAGGCGCAGGAAGGCGATCGCGATCCCGAAGAGGAGCAGGGCGGGGAAGCCCTCGACCAGCCCGTGCGCGGCCGCGAAGGCGACCGCCGTCCCGACGACGGCGACGACCGAGCCATAGATCGACAGCACAGCCATGCCCAGCCCGCGGTAGGTCAGCTCCTCGACGAACGGAGCGACGAGCACGACCACGACCGCGTTGACCGCGAACGCCCCCGCGTGCGAGGGCTCCCAGCGAGTCGGCTCGAGGCCCTGTTCCCGGGCGGCGTGCAGGACGGCCTCGAGCAGCTGCTCGACGATCAGGAGCGCGACCAGGAGCCCGGCGGCGAGACGCGCCGCGTGCCACCAGGAGTCGGGCGGCCGCAGCCCGAGGGCCTCCCGGCTGACCCCGCGGGCGATCAGGAGCACTGCGGAGAGGACGAGGAGCTCGAGCACGAGCGTTCCCGCCGCCAGGTCGTAGTGGTAGAGGGCGTTTGCGGGCGGCTTGCCCGACGAGAGCCTGCCGCCGTAGCCGAGCGCGGCGAGCAGCGTGACGAGGACGAGCCACCCCGCCAGCTTGCCGCGCGTTACGCCGCTGTCAGTGGAAGGCATCCGGATGGAGGATGCGGGCGATCTGCACGAGCGCCTCGCCGAGCTGCGGGCCGGGGACGACCAGTCGGCTCTTGACGACTCCGAAGCGGCCGGTGCGGACCGCGCGGATCCGCCTCGTCCTCGCGCCGGCGCGCAGGCGCGCGAGGGTGGCCGCGCCGGTGCCGACCGCGACGTACGTCTCGGGGTCGAGCTGGACGAGGCGCCTGATCGGAAACGGCCCCTGCTCCGGCGCGGGCCCGGCGACGCTCGTGCCGCCGGCCTTGTCGATCAGGTCGCCGACCAGGCTGCGGGACGGTGCGGTCGTGAAGCCGCCGAGGTCGACGAAGGTCGAGACGGCGGGGTAGCCCGCGAGACGCGCGGCGACCCGGCGACGCGTCTGCTGCAAGGAGCCGCTCAGCCGGCGCGCCGCGACCGGACGTCCGGTGAGCAGGCCGATGTCGTCGATCGCCCCGGCGACGTCGTCGAGCGAGCTGTCGGGCTCGACGTACACGGCGGCGTGAGTTGCGGCCCGCGCCCGCGCCAGGTCGAGCGGGTCGGCCTCGCCGGAGGCGACGATCAGGTCCGGGCGCGCGCGGCTGATGCGGTCGACGAGCGGCAGGCCGACGAGGCTGTCGTCGACGGGAATCACGCGCTTGCCTAATCCGAGCGCGTGCAGGATGCTCCGCGGTCCCGGGCCGAGCGGGACGATCCGCTGCGGCACCGCCCGCTCGACCGCCGGCCGCTCGCCCGCGCCCTGGACCGTGACCGGGTAGATCCGGAGGGCGCCCGTGGGCTCGCTCCGCTCTCCGCAGGCGGTGCCCACGAGGAGGAGCCCGGCGGCGGCGGCCAGGACGGCGGCCTTCACCTCAGGCCACCCACTGCCAGAGGGCCCACTGGACGATCGCCACCCCGAGCAGGACGGAGCTCACGCAGAGGATCACCGTATGGGCGCGCGGCCGGCCGCCGACGACCGCCAGCGCCAGGAAGAGCGGGAAGATCGTCAGGCCGAAGCGCGGGATCGAGAGGAGCGGCCAGCGGTCGCTCGGGACGCTCAGGGGAATCGCGAGGCTCAGTGCCGCAAACAGGCCGTACGGCGCACCGAAGCGCCGCCACGCGATCACGGTCAGCACGACGAAGAGGGCGAGAAAGACGAGGTTCTCGAGGTTCAGCGTCGCAACGCGTATCGGGTCCGAGTTCTGCACCTCCGTCCAGTAGCGGTGCGTGTGCGAGCCGGACGCCAGTTGCTCCACGCCGGCCCAGCCGGCGCGCAGGCCGTCCCAGATCCCGCCGAGCGGCCCGGCCGGCGAGAGGTGCCGGCTCCAGATCCGCTGCGCGTGGAGAAAGGCCCAGGGGTCGCCCTCCGCCTGCCAGAGGTAGAGCGGGTAGGCGGCGAACATGACCAGCGAGACCGCGAGTGAGGCGAGGGCGCGCAGCCGGTCGCGCTCCCGCCAGGCGAGCAGCGCCAGGGCCGGGAGCAGCGCGGCGCCTGTAGGCCGGGTCAGCAGCGCGAGGCCGGCGACGACGCCGGCTCCGAGGTAGCGCCGCCGCTCGGCCAGCGTAAAGGCGGTCAGGGTCAGCAGCAGGTAGAGCGACTCGCTGTACACGGCCTGCAGGAAGAGCGCAAACGGGAAGACGGCGAGGTAGAGCACGGCACGGCGTGCCCCCTCGGCGCCGAGGCGCTCCTCGGCGAGCCGATACAGGAGCTGGAACGAGGCGAGCGCCGCGGCCAGCGAGATCAGGATCCCCGCGAGCACGTAGTGACCGAAGAAGGCGCGCCCGAGCAGCGCGACGGCGGCGGGGTAGAGCGGGTAGAAGGCCGACGCCGCGCCGCTCGCGGCGTCGTAGCCGTGCACGGCGATCCGCAAGAACCAGACGCTGTCCCAGCGCGCCCAGACGTCGGTGAACGCGCCGAGGTCGTGGGTCAGCGACGGGTCGTCCCAGCGGCCTGCGAGCGGGTGGCGGTTCGGCACGAAGGTGAAGAAGGCAAACAGCGCGGCGGCCCAGATCGCGGCCCGCGTCCAGAGGAAGATCCCCGGGGCCGGGCTCCGCGCCCAGACCGGCGGCGGTGCCCGGCGGGCGGCCGGCCGCTCGCGGACGCGTTGACCCGCTGTCACGGCGCGCGATGATACTCGCATGGCCACGCGGCACTTCACCCCGGACGAGGCGAACGCCCTGCTGGCGGAGGTCAGGCCGGCGGCCGAGGAGCTGGTCGAGCACCGCCGCGTCATGACCGAGGCGGCGGCGCGCCGGGCAACGTTCGTCCACCGGATCGCCGGCAACGGCGGCGACTTCGATCCCGGCGAGGCGAAGGCCGACGCCGAGCTGTTCGAGCGCGAGGCCGAGAGCGCGGCCCGCTGTGTCGAGCGGCTCGAGGCTCTCGGCGTGCTCGTCAAGGATCTCGACACCGGCCTCGTCGACTTCCCGGCGCTGCACGAGGGCGAGGAGGTGTTGCTCTGCTGGCAGGCCGGCGAGGACGAGGTCGCCTTCTGGCACGGGGTCGACGAGGGCTTCGCGGGCAGGAAACCTCTGCCCTTTACCTAACGAGTGTGCACGATGCCGTTCTGGCACCGGCTTGTCGTGCTGGGCGCGGTCCTGCTGGTGACCGTCGTCGTCGCGCGCCTCGTCGACCGGCGCATGGCCCGCCGCGACCTGCCTGCGGCCGCGGTGACGCGCTACCGCGTCCTGCGCCGCGCCGTGGTCGCCCTGATCTTCTTCGTCGGCATTCTGTCCGCGCTGCTCGTGATTCCGCAGGTGCGCGCGGTCGCCATGGGGATCCTCGCCTCCTCGGCGGTGATCGGGATCGTCGTCGGCTTCGCGGCGCAGCGGACGATCGGGAACTTCATCGCGGGCCTGCTGATCGCTTTCACGCAGCCGATCCGAATCGGCGACCACGTCGAGGTGGACGGCACCGAGGGCGTGGTCGAGGAGATCGGGCTCACCTACACGTTCATCCGGGCGGCCGACAACGATCGGCTCGTGATCCCGAACGACCGGATCGCCTCGGATACCATCCTCAACTCCACGATTCGTGGACGAAAGAAGCTCGCACACGTGACCGTCCAGGTGCCCCTCGATCGCGATCTCGCCGCCGTGTCGCAGCTTCTGCGCGAAGCGGCGGACGACGAGCGCGCGGAGGTCGCCGTGACCTCGCTGGAGGACGCGGCGCGGCTCGAGCTGAGCGTGTGGGCCGACGACGAGCCCTCGGCGCGGCGGCTCGAGAGCGAGCTCCGCCTGCGGGCGCACGAGCGCCTGCGCGAGGCCGGGGTCTTCGTCTGAAATGACCGGTCGACGCGTCTGTCCTGTCGGAGCACAGGCGTGACGCCGCCTCCGCCGAGAGGTCCGGGGCGGCGGCGTAGCGACGACGACTTCGACGACGTCGTCCGCCGCACGCGCCGCCGGCGGGAGCGCACCCGCGGCAACCGGAAGCGTCGCGTGAAGATCCTGCTCGTCGCGCTGCTGATCATCGTGCTGGGGATGATCGGCTCCGGCGTCGGCGCGGTCGCCAAGTTCCGCGCGAGCTGCGACCTGAACAAGCTGAAGCCGGTCGAGAACGGCCAGAACTCGTTCGTCTACGCCTCGGACGGCTCGCTGCTCGGCTCGATTCCCGCGGACAAGAACCGCACGCGGGTGGCGCTGCGCGGGGTGAGCTTCTGGACGCGGAGGGCGACCGTCGCGATCGAGGACCACCGCTTCTACGAGCACGGCGGCGTCGACTACCAGGGCATCCTGCGCGCGGCCTGGAGCGACCTCCGCGCCGGCCACGTCGTGCAGGGCGGCTCGACGATCACGCAGCAGCTCGTCCGCAACCTCTACATCTCGAAGGAGCGGACCTTCAAGCGGAAGCTGAAGGAGGCCTGCCTCGCGATCAAGCTCAGCCGGCGCTGGTCGAAGGACCGGATCCTTGCCGAGTACATGAACCAGGTCTACTACGGCAACCACGCCTACGGGATCGAGGCGGCGGCGCAGACGTACTTCTCGGAGCGCGCGCGGCAGCTGGGGCTCGACCAGGCGGCGCTGCTCGCCGGCCTGCCGCAGGCGCCGTCGCTCTACGACCCGTTCCACCGGCCGGCGACCGCGTTAGCGCGGCGCGACGAGGTGTTGCGCGCGATGCTCGCGTACGGCTACATCAACCAGGCGCAGTACCAGAAAGCGGTCTCGCAGCGGAGCCTGCACCTGCGGCCGGGCAAGCTCTACACGCGGATCAAGGAGCCGTACTTCTTCAGCTACGTGCGCGATCAGCTGATCGCCGAGTACGGGACGAACACCGTCCGCTCGGGTGGGCTGCGCGTCTACACGACGATCAACCCGCGGCTGCAGCGCGTCGCCGCGAAGGCGATCCGCGACACGCTCTACCTGCGCAGCGACCCGGCGGCCGCGGTCGTCTCGATCAACCCGGCCAACGGCGCCATCCGCGCGATGACCGCGGTCACACCGGGCCGGACGGGCAACCAGTTCAACCTCGTCGCACAGGCGCGCCGCCAGCCGGGCTCGACGTTCAAGGTCTTCGTCCTGACCGCGGCGGTCGAGATGGGCATGAACCCCGACTCGACCTACTACGTCTCGGCGCCCTTCCACTACCAGCCGGACCCGTACACCCCGGCCTGGGACGTCTCGACCTACGACGGCACGTATGCCGGCTCGATCTCGGTCACGAACGCGACGCTGCGCTCGGACAACACGGTCTACGCACAGCTGACCCTCGACGTCGGGCCCCAGCGCGTGGCGGACATGGCGCACCGCCTCGGAATCAGGTCGCACCTCGAAGTCGTGCCCGCGATGGGGCTCGGCGCCGACGCGATTTCGCCGCTGGAGGAGGCCTCGGCCTTCGCGACTCTCGACGCGGGCGGCGTCTACTCGAAGCCGATGGCGATCACCGAGGTCAAGCTCGCGAGCGGCAAGGTCGACACCGACGCGGGCTGGGGCAAGCCCCAGCGCAAGCGCGTGATCTCAGACGGGGTCGCCTCCGAGGTGACAGGGATCCTGCAGGAGAACGTGCTCGGCGGCACCGGCACCGGCGCCTACTTCGGCCGCCCGGCGGCGGGCAAGACGGGCACGACCGACAACCACGCGGACGGCTGGTTCTCGGGCTACGTGCCGCAGCTCGAGGCGACGGTCTGGGTCGGCTACCCGCAGGGCGAGATCCCGATGGAGGACGTGCACGGGATCGCGGTCGCCGGCGGCACCTTCCCGGCCACGATCTGGCGCCTGTTCATGGAGGCCGCGGTCGGCAACCTGCCCCCGCTGAGCTGGCCCTCGCCGCAGAATCCGGTGGTCTTCCGGCCGTTCACGCAGGGCCAGTACGGCTCGAGCCTCGCCCCGACGGCGCCGGCCACGACGACGACCACCGCGAAGACGGGCACGACGAGGACGCGGACTCAGTCGACGACCACCGGCAGGACGGTCACGACCGTGGCGCCGCCTCCGCCGCAACCACCGGCGCCGCCCCCGCCTCCGCCTCCACCTCCTCCACCGCCTCCATCACCACCTCCGCCTCCTTCGCCTCCGCCTCCTCCTTAGTGCCCCGTCCAGCAATGCACGCCGGCCTCTCGCCCGCGATCACACGGCGCCAGAGCTCACTCTTGCCCTTGGCAAGGCTGCCTAGCCTTGCCGCAGTCAGGTGCGAGCTCTGGCTTGGTGCTCGCGGCCGAGAGACTCGGCAGCATCACTAGACGGGGCACGAGCCTGAGCGGTCCGGCCACCCGTCGCGCCGCGCTCGCCGCGGGACTCTGCGCGCTCGTCTTCACGGCCGCAGCCTCCGGGCTCGCCTGGGTGTCCGGCTCACCGCTCGTCCCGCGGCACGGCGGCCACTCCGGCGGGAACCGGGCCTGGTCGGTCGCCTTCCTCGTCCTGCTGTCCCTGGCCTTTATCGCCTACGTCGGCGGGGCCTGGCTCGTCCGGCGGGTGCCTCCTCGCACGAGGGCTGTGGCTGCGATCGCCTGTGCGATCCAGCTCGCGCCGCTCGCCGCGCCGCTCCTGCTCTCGACCGACGCCTGGACGTACTGGGACTACGGGCGCATTGCCGTCGTCCACGACGCGAACCCCTACGAGCAGCCGCCGAGCCACTTCCCCGACGATCCCGCCTACCCGTATGTGGGCATCGCCTGGCGTAACACGACCTCGGTCTACGGCCCGGCCTTCACGCTTGCCTCCGAGCCGCTCTCGCGCGCCGCCGGCACGTCGGCGGACGCGGCGGCCTGGATCTACAAATCGCTGGCGGCGGTTGCGATGCTGGCGATCGCCTTCCTGGCGGCCCGGCTCTCGAGAAGGCCGGCGCTTGCCTGGGCCGTTGTCGGCTGGAGCCCGGTGCTCGCGATCGACTTCGCGGGCGGCGGCCACAACGACGCCTGGCCGTTCGCACTCGTTCTCGCCGCGCTTGCGGTTGCCCTCTCGGGCCGGCGGGAGCTCGCCGGGGCGGGCTGGGCGCTTGCCGCGCTCATCAAGTGGATTCCGCTCGTGTTGCTCCCGCTGCGACTGGTCGAGGCGCGGGCCCGGCGCGTGGGGTTCGGGTACGTCGGGCTGGCAGCCGCAGCCGCCGCAATGGCCGTCCTCGGGACCTGGCGTTACGGCTTCGCGTGGACCGAGACGCTCCGGCCGCTGAAGGAGCACGCCGAGCGCGAGACCGCGTTCGCGCTGCCGCACCGCCTGAGCCAGTTCGGCGTCCCGCACGGCGTCGCCATCGCGCTCTTCGCCGCGGCGTTCGCGCTCGCCTATCTCTGGCTTCTGCGAGGTGCCTGGCGCGGGCACGCGCGCCTGGGTCTCGCCGCCGGCCTGCTGCTGCTCGCCATCCCGTATCTGGCTGCCTGGTACGTGGTCTGGACGCTGCCGCTTGCGGCGGCAGAAGACGACGAGCCCGCAATTCTGCTCGGCCTCGTGCTCAGCGCCTACCTGCTCTCGCAGACGATCCGCGTCTAAGGCGCCTCAAGGCGGCGACACGCGCTTGAAGACGAGCACGCCGTCCTGTTGGAAGACGAGGCGCCAGGCGGGGTTGCGCCGCAGCCAGACGAGCTCGGCCGCGACCGGCAGGGGCGCGATCCGGTCGGTGTAGCCGGGCTTCGTCTCGTCGGCCGCGATCCAGGTCGCGTCCTGGACGATCGGGAAGCTGAGCACCCGGCGGCGGGCCGAGAGGTGGGCGCCGAGCGAGTTGGTCGCGCTGACGACGGCGTGCGGCGGGATCAGGCTCAAGGCACGTGCTGCGATCCGGTCGTGCTCGGTGATCTTCGTGGCGTACGCCTGGGCCGTCTCGCCGGAGGGGAAGTAGCGCCAGACCGGGATCGCGCCGAGCGTGTAGTTGGCGACGATCGCGAGCACGAGCACGGCGGTGGCAACCCGCAGCCGGTCGCGTGTCAGTCTCGCTGCGCCGAGGACGGAGGCCGCGACCAGCACCGGGATCAGGCCGGCCGTGTAGTGGAACTGGATCGAGCTCTGCGCCGGCGCCGCCGAGAGCAGGTTGAGCGCCAGCTCCGGCAGGGCGGCGAGCAGGAGCAGCGGCGAGAGCAGGGCGAGCAGTCCGAGGGGCAGGAAGAGCCGCGCCAGGTAGCCGAGGCCGCGCCCGGTGAAGGCGGTCGTCACGTCCTTCCAGGGATGGGTGATCGCGGTGTGCAGGATTCCGGAGGCCGAGCCGCCGACCTGGCTGTAGCGAGTGAAGAAGCTCGAGGTCCCGGCCCGGTTGAAGTGCGGGATCACCACCTCGATCGCGACCAGCGAGATCGCGAGCCCGCCGGCGGCGATCGCGGCTCCCTCCAGCCAGTGCCTGCGCGCAATCGCGTACCAGAGCCCGAGACCGGCGACGACGAGGCCGATCTCCTCCTTGCTGACTGCCGCGGCGAGCGCGAACAGGGCGAAGGGAAGCAGGCGGTCCTCGTCCAGGTACCAGATCGCGAACAGCAGCAGCGGGCAGGCGAGCGCGACCGGATGGAACTCGTTCAGCGTGAGCCACTGGGTCGGCGGGTAGAGCAGGTAGGCAAGCGCAAAGGCCGCGCTGGCCCGCTCGGAGCCGAGGTGCTTGCGGCCAAGCCAGAAGACCGGCAGCGCACCGAGGGCGACCGCGACCGCCTGGGCGACGAGCAATGAGTCCGGGCTCGGCCAGACGAGCCAGATCGGCGCGAAGGCGGCGAGGATCGGATCGAAGTGGGCGGCGAGCCGCGAGATCTCGTCGCCGCGCAGGCCCGTCACGGCCAGCGGGTGCCCGTGCGCCGTCGACCAGACGGCCTGCACCATGTTGCCGAGGTCGAAGCGTCCGGTCTGCAGGGCGCGGTGGCGCAGGACGGAGAGGGCCGAGAACCCGGCGGCGTACGCGCCCATCGCGGCCCAGACGAGGAAGGCCGATCTCGTGAGGCGGTGGGCGGTCATGACCGGGGCGATCGTACGGCCAGGGCCCGCTCGAGGAGCTCGCGCCAACGGGCGCCGAGCACCTTCTCGCTCGCCTCGCGGCGGTACGCGGCATTTCCGCCCTCGGCCAGTCGCCGGGTCAGGGCCGGGTCGCCGGCGAGGCGCCGAAGGGCGGTCACGAGGGCTTTGGGGTCGCCGGGCGGAACCAGCAGCGCGCTCTCGTCGTGAACGAGCAGCTCGCGCGCCGCCGGCGTATCGGCGGTCACGAGCGGCGTCCCGCAAGCGAGCGCGTGGAACGCCTTGTTCGGGATGACTCGCTGCGCCTTGTCCGAGACGCCGAAGATCCCGAGCGCGGCGCCGGCCCCGTGCAGCTCCCCCGGCAGCTGGTCGTACTCGACCCAGCGGACCCACTCGACGTTCGGCGGGCGTGCTTCGAGCAGTGGCTCGAGCTGGCCGCTGCCCACCAGTCGTATCCGCAGCTCCGGCGCCTCGCGCGCGGCGGCGAGGATCGTCTCGAGGCCGTGAAGCGGGATCAGCTTGCCGACGAACAGGAACGTGAACGGCTCCTGCGGCGACCAGCCCGGCCGGAAGAGACGCTCCTCCGCGCCGACGAGGCAGTGGTCGATCCGGTCCGGCGGCAGGCCGCCGAGCTCGGCGAGGTAGGCGGCGTTGGCCTGCGTGTCGGCGACCGTGAGGTCCGCGGCCCGGAGTGCGGAGCGGTCGATCGCGGCCAGGGCCCGCGCCGGCAGGGAGCCGGGCTGGAATCTCCGGCGGTCCGAGACGAACGTGTCCGTCAGCGAGACGAGCGGGTTGAAGACGACGGGCCTGCCGCCGGCGGCGTGGCGGGCAGCGGCGAGGTCGAGATGCCCCGGGTAGCCGACGAGCAGCACGTCGAAGTCGGCAGCCGGCCGCCGGAACAGACGCAGCTCTGCCGCGGCAAGGCGCGCGGCGGTGCCAGGGCCCGCCTGCCAGCTGTGACGCCGCCCTTCCCAGACGCTTTCGTGCTGCTCGACGACCTCCACGCCTGCGCCGCGGAGGCAGGAGATCACCTGCGCGTTCCGCGGGTAGTCGCGCTCGTAGGTTCCGAAGTAGAGGACCCTCATCGCGCTCCCAGCGGTGGACGCTCCCTCGGGCAAAGCCCGAGCGGGCTCCAGGGCGGGCGTAGCAAGCGAGTGCCCTTGCGGTCACCTGGTTCAGGCACGCCCAGCCTCCTCCCCGCTGCGAGCGTATCGAGAAACCTCGCGCGCCTGTGAAACGGAAGCGTGCCGAGAGTGTGACTTTCGGGGCGCGCGGGCGGCGCCGGGCCGCGGAGGCGCGGCCCTGCGGCGCATCCGTCAGAACCGAGCGGTTTCCCAGTCTGAATCGCGACCAGCGCCGCTAGGAGAGGATCTCTTCGACGTCGAGCTCGGCTCGCTCGCGCGGCCCGGTGCGCTCCTCGTGCTGGCTCGTGATCAGCTCGCTGATCAGCCCGAGCGAGAAGAACTGCAGCCCGACGACGACCAGCAGCACGCCGAGGGTGAGGAGCGGCCGCTCTCCGATCGCGTGCCCGCCGACCTTGAGGACGGTCAGGTAGACGAGGATGGCAAAGCCGATCGTCCCCAGCCCCAACCCGAGCCCGCCGAACAGGTGCAGTGGCCGGTGCCGGTAACGGCCGATGAACGAGACCGTCAGCAGGTCGAGGAAGCCGCGCAGGTAGCGCTCGACGCCGTAACGCGAGCGGCCGTGCTCCCGCGGCCGGTGGTTGACGGGCAGCTCAGCGACCCGGTGGCCGCGGTAATGGGCGAGCACCGGAATGAAGCGATGCAGCTCTCCGTAGAGACGCAACTCCTTCACCACCTCGGCGCGGTAGGCCTTGAGGCCGCAGTTCATGTCGTGGAGGCGCAAGCCCGAGACCCGGCCCGTGACCCAGTTGAAGATCCGCGACAGCGCCCGGCGGCTGAGCGGGTCGCGGCGGTGCGCCTTCCAGCCGGAGACGAGATCGAACCCCTCGTCGAGCTTGGCCAGCAACCGTGGGATCTCGGCCGGATCGTCCTGCAGGTCGGCGTCGATCGTGACGACGACGTCTCCCTGCGCCTGCGCGAAGCCGGCCGCGAGCGCGGCCGCCTTGCCGAAGTTGCGCCGGAGCCGCACGACCCGGACGTTGTCCTTCGCGTTGTGCAGGCGGGTCAGGGCGGCGAACGAGCCGTCGGTCGAACCGTCGTCCACGAAGACGGCTTCCCAGGGCTGATCGAGCGGCTCGAGGGCCGCCTGGAGCTCGTCGAAGAGGAGCGCCACCGTCCGCTCCTCGTCGTGAACGGGGACGACGACCGAGATCACGGCCGCGTGAGCCTATCCGCCAGCGCGTAGCGTATGTAGCGGTCTTGGTCGAGCTGCTGACGATCGACGAGGCGCAGCGCCTGATCCTCGAGCGGGTTCGGCCGCTCGGCCCTGAGCCGGTTCCGCTGGAGGAGGCCGGTGGGCGGATCCTGGCCGGGACCGCTGCGGCTGCGGTCGATCTTCCGCCCTTTCCGAGCTCGGCCATGGACGGTTTCGCGCTGCGGTCGGAGGACACTCCGGGCCGGCTGACCGTCGTGGCGCGCATCGCCGCCGGCTCTCCGGCCCCACGCGAGCTCGGGGCGGGCGAGGCGATGGCCATCGCCACGGGGGGCGTTGTCCCAGAGGGAGCCGATGCTGTCATCCCCTTCGAGTATGTTGTCGAAAATGAAAACGGCATTGAGGTTTCTGACCGGGTGGCTCCCGGTGCCAGCGTTCGTCCCCGCGGTGGCGACATTCGCGCCGGCGATCCGGTCGTCGAGACCGGCACCCGGCTCGGGCCGACGCAGCTCGGCGCGCTGGCGGCGGCCGGTGTCCCGGACGTCGTCTGCGCCGCGCGGCCGCGGGCCGCCGTCGTGACCACGGGAACCGAGCTCCGGTCGCCGGGCGAGCCGCTCGGGCCAGGCGAGGTCTACGAGGCGAACGGACTGATTCTCGTTGCGCAGCTTGCGTCGGCAGGCGCTCTCCCCGAGCGCCTGGCGGCGGTGGCCGACGACGAGGACGCGCACCGCGAGGCGCTCTCGCGGGGTCTCGAGGCGGACCTGCTCGTGACCTCGGGAGGCGTGTCCGTGGGCCCGCACGATCTGGTGCGCCGGATCGAGGCCGAGCTCGGGGTCGAGGAGGTCTTCTGGCGTGTGGCTGTGAAGCCCGGCAAGCCGGTCGCGTTCGGCGTCCGCGGCTCCACGCTGGTCTTCGGGCTGCCGGGGAATCCTGTGTCCTCCCTCGTCGGCTTCGAGCTGTTCGTGCGGCCCGCTGTGCTCGCGCTGCAGGGCGGCTCCGATCCTCTTCCCCGGTTCCAGCCGGGGCGGCTCGCGGCTGCGGTGAAACGCAACCCCGCCCGGGACGAGCTCGTCCGTGCACGGACTCGGGCGGGGGAAGAGGGCTCGATCGAGCTCGAGCCACTCCCTGGCCAGGAGTCGCACATGATCGCGCGGGCAGCCGGAGCCGACGCGCTCGTGCTGGTGCCCCGCGGCGACGGGGAGCTCGAGGGCGGCTCGCCGGTCCGTTACCTCAGGCTCGACTGAGCGATGCGGGCCGGTCAGCCCTGGGCCGCGGCGAGCGGCGCGGCGGCGAGCACCGTCACCGGCGCGCGGAAGGCCCGCGCACCCCGAGGCTGCACCTCGGCAAGCCGCGCGTAGACGAGATAGCGATGCGATGCGAAGAAGCGCGGGTGGCAGGCCTGCAGCACCACCACCTCGCGGCCGTGCGAGTGGAGCACGGCGAGGTCGTCTGCGCCGACGATCCGGCGCCGGAAGACCGTGTAGCGGAAGGTCCCGTAAGGCAGCTCGAGGGTTACCGAGTCCCCCATCCGGATCTTGTCGATGTGCGCGAACGGAGCGAGGTAGGTCGTCCGGTGCCCGGCGATGTAGACGAGTTGCCCCTCGCCGGGCATGTAGGTGCGTAGATCGCGGCCGGGGCCCTTGCGCAGCGTCGAGTCGTCGGTGCCGTTGACGAGGATCATCTTCAGGCCCAACCGTGGCACGCGGATCCGGCCGATCGCCTGGCCGCGGTGCGAGTCGAGCCGGTAGCGCCGGGCCTCGCGCTTGATCGCGTCCATCTTCGCTGCGACCGACTCGGACCTCGTGACCGGGCGGGGCGCATACGCGGCGAAGCGGTGTTCGTAGCTGTGCGCGAGCTGGTGCTGCTTCCAGTGGGTGTAGAGCGCGGTGAACGGGTCCTGCCAGCGCCAGACGACGACGACCCAGGCCAGCATCAGCAGGCCGGCCACGATTAGGCCGGTGCCCGCGATCCGAACGCTGCGCTTGAGGGTCATCCCCGTCCTTCCATTGCCCGCTCCTCGGAGGCTGACCTGCGCCTCCTTGCTCTCACTGTAAGCACCGTTCGCCTGACCGTCTCTCGGATCGGCCCGCGCGGCGGTCGCTCGCGCGCGTCCGGATAGGGCGCGTACCGCCCGGACGAGAGCGCTGCGACCTGGCCGGCCGCGGCCAGCCAGCCGGCGGCGATCACCAGCGCCGGCAAGCCGGCGTAGCCGGTCGCGGCGAGCTCGGCGACGTACCAGATCGAGTCGAGGCCCAGGCCGAAACGGAAGGCGAACGAGCCCAGCAGCAGCAACGGCCCGACGAAGCCTGCCAGCAGCAGCGCAGCCCGCGTCCAGAACGGTCGCCCGCGGTAGTGCGGAAGCCAGAGCCATGCGTGCAGGGACGGAAGCAGAAAGATCAGCGCGAACGGGTTCGTTGCGACGACGAGCAGCGCGACGACGCCGAGGGCGAGCAGCGCCGCCGCCGTCCCGGCCAGCTCCTCGGACGGCGAGACCGGCCGGCGGGGGAGCAGCCGCTCCCGGGTGACGAGCCAGCCGATCCCGCCCAGCAGCGCGAGCCCGATCAGGCCGAGGACCGGCCAGTGACTGGCCGGTGAGCTGTCGGGCGGAAGCGGCACCGCGGGTGCGCTCGGCCAGACGCCGGCCAGCGCGAACAGCTCGAAGATCGCGACCGTCCAGAGCCAGAAGCCGGCGCGGCTGCGGTAGCTCCGCAGGGCGGGCGCAAGCGGAATGTGCCGCCTCCGGCAACGCGCGAAGAGATCGACCGCGGCGACCATGAACGGGGCCAGAGCTGCGATCAGGACCAACTCGATCGCCCAGCCCGGCAGGATCCGCGGCCCGAAGTAGACGTAGCTCGCCGTTCCCGGCGCGAGCTCGACTCCCGAGTCGAGCCAGCTCAGGAGCTGCTGCGCGGCGCGGCCGAGCTCGCCGAGGCGGTTCGCATCGAGTCGGGAAGGGCGGTCGAAGAACGCCGACGGCGGCCGCTCGCCGCCGGTGGTCAGGGTCAACGCAGGCAGGCCGCGGGCCAGCAGCGGCCCCTGTTCGTGGAGCGTGAACGGGAAGGCGAGGTCGATCAGCTGTGCGAGCGCGGAAGCGCGGTGCGGCCGTGCGCCGGTCTGTTCGAGGATCCGCTCGGAGGCGGTCTCGACGATTCCGGGCGACGCGAGTCGAGGCTCCGTCCCGGCGAGGACGAGGCGCGGCGGAGCGCGCGCGGCGATCGCGGCGAGGTCCACCACTGCGAGCACGTGCCCCTCGTGCGTGGCCGCGAAGTGCCGGGCGCCGAGCGCGCCGAAGGCGCCGCCGTCGGTCGCGACGAAGACCAGGGTGTGCAGCGGGCTCAGTGCCCGGCTACCCGGCGCGGCGACCGGCGTCCCGTAAGAACGGGCGAGCTCGAGAAGCGCCGCGATCCCCGAGGCGTTGTCGTTGGCTCCCGGCCCCGTTCCGTTGTCGTCGCGATGGGCCATCAGGACGATCTCGCTCGGCAGCCGCCCCGGGATCGTGAGCACCTGGTTGACGAGCGTCTGCGTCCCGCGGCCCGGGAGGTCGGCGCGGAAGCGGTCGGCGACGGGTCGAAGCCCGTAAGGCGCGAGCTGCTGGGCGAACCAGGCGACGGCGCCGGCGGCGCCCGCCGTGCCGGGCACGCGGTCGGGGTAGTTCCCGGAGAGCTCCCTCGCGAGCGTCAGCGCGCCAACCCGGTCGAAGGTCGCCGGCAGCGACGGCTGGGGCACCGGCAGCGGCGCGGCTTTCCTCACGGTGAAGGTTGCGAGCAGGAGCGGGATGCCGACGAGCAGCCAGGTGCCGCGGTAGAGCCTGCCGCTGACGGGGCGCTCGAGCGAGCCGGGCCGCGGTCGGCGCCGCGCAGGACGGGGCGGGAGCGCCGCCATACCCTGGCTATAGTAGGTGGCAGACCTACCAGCGCCGGCAGGCACTTGCCGATGCCAGATTCCTCGACCATTCTGCTCGTCGACGACGAGGACGCGGTTCAGAAGCTCCTCGCCTACCCTCTCGAACGCGACGGCTTCCGCGTGCTCCAGGCGCGTGACGGCCAGGAGGCGATCGAGCGGTTCGAGCGCGAGCACGTCGACCTGGTCGTGCTGGACCTGATGCTGCCGAAGCTCGACGGGCTGGAGGTCTGCAAGCGGCTCCGCGCCTCGAGCGCCGTGCCGATCATCATGCTCACGGCGCGCGACGACGAGCTGGACAAGGTGCTTGGCCTCGAGCTCGGGGCCGACGACTACATCACGAAACCGTTCTCGATTCGCGAGTTCCGCAGCCGTGTGCGCGCGCTCCTGCGCCGTGCCGCGACGGCGCCTGCGGGGGCCGGCGAGGAGCAGATCCGGAACAACGGCCTTACGATCGACCTCGCCCGGCGCGAGGTCAGCGCCAAGGGCCATGACGTCCAGCTCACGTACGTCGAGTTCGAGCTGCTGCGCACGCTGGCTTCTCACGCGGGTCGCGTCTACACGCGCGAGCAGCTCCTGCAGGCGCTCTGGGGTGGCTCGGACTATCGCGAGCCGCGCACGATCGACGTGCACGTCCGGCACCTCCGCGAAAAGCTCGAGAGCGACGCGGCCGAGCCGGAGTTCATCCTCACTGTGCGCGGCGTCGGCTACCGCTTCCGAAGCCCGTGAGCCGCTTCTTCCACAGCGTCGGAACGCGGCTCAGCCTGGCTCTCGTACTGGTCGTCGGCATCAGCCTCGGAATCGTCTATCTCGCGGTCGTTCCCTCGCTGCAAAGCCGTCTCGAGAACGCGCGCCTGGCCCAGCTGAGCCGTGCAGCCCGCGATCTCCGCGGGCAGGTGGTGAAGGCCACGGTCGTGTACCCGGCGCTGCAGAACCTCGCAGACACGGAATCGCGCGACATCGGCGCCCGGGTTGCGGTTCTTCCGTCGACGCTGACCGGCCCCATCGCCGACTCGAGCTCGTCGGGAGCCCAGTTCACCAACGATCCGCTCGCCGCCAGGGCGCTTGCCAACGGGCACCTGGAGTCCGGAACCGTCAGGCATGGCGAGAAGCAGTACGCGGAAGTGGCCGCCCCGTACGTGAACGGGACGGGGAGTTACGTGCTGATGCTCAGCGACTCCCTCGACAGCCAGCTCGGCAGCGTTCACCTCGTGCAGCGGCGTGTGCTGCAGTCGGCCGCCGCGGCGCTTTTGATCTCGCTCTTGCTCGGCTACGGCGGCGCCTGGATCTTCGCGCGGCGGATCCGGCGCCTCGAACAGGCGGCAGAGCGAATCGCGGGCGGGCGCTTCGACGAGCCGGTTCGCGACAGCGGCGGGGACGAGCTCGGCGATCTCGCGGTCGCCTTCGAGCGGATGCGCGTGCGACTGGCACAGCTCGACGACGCGCGGCGCGAGTTCGTGGCCAATGCCTCCCACGAGCTTCGAACGCCGCTGTTCTCGCTCGCAGGGTTTCTCGAGCTGATGGACGACGGCGACATGGACGAGCAGACGCGGCTGGAGTTCCTCGACTCGATGCGCGAGCAGGTGACGCGCCTGACGAAGCTCGCCTCCGACCTGCTCGACCTCTCGCGGCTGGACGCGGGCCGGATGACGGTCGAGCGCGAGCCTGTCGACCTCTCTGCGCTGGCCGAGGAGCTCGTCGAGGAGTTCGGGCCGGCTGCGCGGGCCTCGGAGCACGTCCTCGAGCCTTCCGGCAGGGAAGGCGTGGTCGCAGCAGCCGACGAGCTGCGCGCGCTCCAGATCGGCCGGATCCTGGTCGAGAACGCGCTCCTGCACACGCCGGGGGGCACTCCGGTGTGGGTTCGCGCCTCGACCAGCGGCGACAATGCGCTGCTCGAGGTCGAAGACGAGGGCGGCGGGATCGCGCCGGAGCAGCGGGAGCAGCTGTTCGAGCGTTTCTACCGGCTCGACGGCACCCGCGCCTCCGGTAGCGGCCTGGGCCTGGCGATCGCAAAGCAGCTCGCGGAGTTGATGGACGGCGCGCTGGAGCTGAGATCGGGCGGCGGCCGGACGACGTTCACGCTGATCCTTCCGGCGGCGCGCGCTCCGTTGCCGCACTCGCGGGAGCTCCAGACCGTTTTACCGTGAAAACGGGGATGGCGGCCGTGCCGGTCGCAGCTACAGTGCGTCAGCCGTGCGCCCAGCTTGGCTCGCCGCTCTCGCAGTCGTCTGCGCCCTCGTGGGCGGCGCCGCCGCGCTGACGACCGGAAGGCTGGCCGGCTGGGTCGGCCCGCGCTCGGCGACCACCGTCTTCCGCGCCTCGCCACTGCTTCCCGACAGCGCGTCCGCGGTTCCGGCGGCCGTCGAGTCCGACGCCAGGCCGCTGGCCGGCAACGGCTTCGACCCGAGCCGCATCTACGCCGTCCGCGCGCCGGGCGTCGTGACCATCTTTTCCGAGTTCGGCAGCGATCCGGCCAGAGCCAGCATCGCCCAGGGCTCCGGCTTCGTCGTCTCGAAGAAGGGCTACATCCTGACCAACTCGCACGTGATCACGAACGCCGGCGAGGGCGCGGCCGTCCACGCCGCCGACCGGGTCTACGTCGAGTTCCAGGACCGCGACCGGGTCGCGGCCAAGGTCGTCGGCTGGGACGTGTTCGACGATGTCGGACTGCTGAAGGTCGATCCATCCGGGCGCGCGCTCGATCCCGTCCCGCTCGGCAACTCGGCCGCCATCGTCGTCGGCGAGCCGGTGGCTGCAATCGGGAGCCCGTTCGGCAACGAGGACTCGCTGGGCGTAGGCGTCGTCTCGGCGATCCACCGCTCGATCGATTCGCTCACCTCCAACTTCTCGCTGGTCGACGCCATCCAGACGGACGCGCCGATCAACCACGGCAACTCCGGCGGGCCGCTGTTCGATGCGCGCGGGCGCGTGATCGGGATCAACGCGCAGATCCGCAGCGATTCCGGAAACGCCGAGGGCGTCGGGTTCGCCGTGCCGATCAACTCGGCACGCCGCTCGCTCCAGCAGCTGATCGCGAACGGCGCCGTCTCGTACGCGTTCGTGGGCGTCGTGACCACCGATCTGACCCCCGCAATGGCTCGCCATTTCGGCTATGCCGTCGACCGGGGCGCTGCGATCACGAAGGTCGAGCCGCACTCGCCCGCCGCCGCGGCACACCTACAGGCCGACGGAACCCTCGGTTCGTACCTCGGTGTCGACTTCCCGAAGAGCTCGGACGTGATCATTGCGATCGATCACCTCCCGGTCCGCAGCTCCGAGGATGTTGTGCGAATTGTCACAGACAGGCTCTCCCCGGGTCAGCTCGTGCACTTCACCATCGTCCGGGACGGCAAGCGCATCGAGGTGCCCGTGCGCCTGTCCGAGCGAACCGGCAAGCCATAGGATCCGGCTCAGGTTCGTGAGGCTTCTGACCGACTAGTTATCCTCGGCGCGGCCCCGCGCCTACGCCACCCTCATGCTTCAGCTCGTCAACGTCGGACAGAAGTCGCTCGGCGACTACGCCACCATCGCCACTCGTGGCCTGATGGAGGAGATCCGCAGGCTCGCGGAGCCGCTGGCCGGCCGGCGCGTCCTCCATCTCTCGGCGACGGCCTTCGGCGGCGGCGTGGCGGAGATCAACTACGCGCTCGTGCCGCTGATGAAGGACGCCGGCCTCGACGTCGAGTGGCGCATCATCGGCGGCGCCGAGGAGTTCTTCGCGGTCACGAAGACGATTCACAACGCGCTGCAGGGCGATCCGATGGGGCTGACCGGGGAGCAGGAGAAGGTCTTTCGCCGCTACAACGCGCTGAACGCGGACGAGCTCGAGGACGACTACGACTTCGTCATCGTCCACGACCCGCAGCCGGCGGGGGTGATCGAGCGCTTCCCGGACAGCGACGCGCGCTGGATCTGGCGCTGCCACATCGATCTCTCGCAGCCGAACGGACAGGTGCTCGACTTCCTTCTGCCGTGGCTGCGGCGCTACGACGCGGCGGTCTTCCACATGCCCGAGTACGTGCCGCGGATGGCAGGCTTGCCGCGCGCCTTCATCTGGCCGCCGGCGATCGACCCGCTGACGTCGAAGAACATGGCGCTCTCGGCCGAGGACGCCTCCTACATCGTCGACCAGTTCGGCGTCGACGTCGAGCGCCCGCTTCTGACCCAGGTCTCTCGCTTCGACCCGTGGAAGGACCCGCTCGGCGTGATCGACGCCTACCGGGCGGTGAAGGCCGACCGGCCCGACGTGCAGCTTGCGCTCGTCGGCTCGATGGCCCACGACGACCCCGAGGGCTGGGACTACTACAGCCAGACGGTCGCCTACGCGGCCGGCGACCCCGACGTCTACATCCTCTCCAACCTGAACAACATCGGCTCGGTCGAGGTCAACGCTTTCCAGGTCGTCTCGGCGGCGGTGATCCAGAAGTCGATCCGCGAAGGGTTCGGCCTGACCGTGACCGAGGCGCTCTGGAAGACGCGGCCGGTGGTCGCGAGCCGCGTCGGCGGGATCGTCGCCCAGATCCAGGACGGCGAGACGGGGTGGCTCGTCGACCCGGCCTCGCCGGAGGAGTGCGCCCGCGCCTGCCTCGAGATCCTCGGCGACCCGGCGGCCGGGCGGCAGCGCGCGCTGCGGGGGAAGGAGTACGTGCGACGGAACTTCCTGATGCCGAGGCTCCTGCGCGACTGGCTCGTCGCCTTCAACCTCCTCGACGGCAACGACACTGCCGGCGCCGACGTGGCGACCGTCGGCACCTCGGCCTGAGCCGCCTATACTGCGCGCTCGCTTCGGGCGATGGAGCTCGCCCTCGACCGCCGTTCGGCTGATGGCTCCTGTGACGAAAGGAGTGAGGCTGTGAGAACGGCGGTTGCGATCGGTGCGGCGGGGGCGCTCGGCGCGCTCGCTCGCTACGGGCTCGACGGCTGGGTCTCGAGGCGGGCAGCGTCGTTCCCCTGGGGGACGTTCGTCGTGAACGTCAGCGGGTCGTTCCTGCTCGGCCTGCTCGTCACGCTCCTCGGGGAGCGGTTCGCCGTGGCGCCCTGGGTGCGCGCCTCGCTGACGATCGGTTTTCTCGGCGCCTATACGACCTTCTCGACCCTCTCGCTCGAGAGCTACCGGCTGCTCGAGGGGCGCTCGTACGCGCTCGCCGGCGCGAACCTCGCCGGCAGCCTCGCCGCCGGGGTGCTCGCGCTCTATGGTGGCGTCGTGCTGGGGAGGGCGCTCTGATGAAGATCGAGGGCGAGGGAAAGCTCCTGCGGATCTTTGTCGGGGAATCCGATCGCTGGCACGGCAAGCCGCTTTACCAGGCGATCGTCGAGCGCGTGCGCAAGGAGGGGCTCGCCGGCGCGACCGTGATCCGCGGAATCGAAGGGTTCGGCGCCGACTCACGGCTGCACACCGCGCGGATCCTGCGGCTGTCGGAGGACCTGCCCGTCCTGATCGAGATTGTCGACTCGGCCGAGCAGATCGAGCGGATTCTGCCCGTGCTGGACGAGATGGTGGGCGAAGGAATGGTCACGGTGGAGCGGGTCGAGGTGATCGCCTACCGCGGCAGCGCCGAGCCGCGGGCTTAGTCTCCGGCGGCTGGGCAGATAGGGTCCGTGAGGCAGTGTCCGGGCGCCGGAAGCTGATCGTCGTCTCGAACCGCGGGCCGGTGACGTACACGCGCGAGAACGGCGAGCGAGTGGCCCGTCGCGGGGGCGGGGGGCTCGTGACCGCCCTGCGCGGGCTGGTCACCCACCACGACGTGACGTGGATCGCGAGCGCGATCAGCGAAGAGGACCGGGCGCTGGCAGCCGAGTCCCGGGGCGAGGCCGTCGACGAGACGCTGGCGAACGGCTCGGCCTTCCGGCTGCGCCTCGTGGCCCACGACGAGACCGCCTACGACTGGTACTACAACGTCGTCTCAACCCGATGCTCTGGTTCCTGCAGCACTACCTCTGGGAGCTCGCCTACACGCCGTCGCTCGACATCGCGCTCCAGAACGCCTGGGACGAGGGCTACGTGCGCGTGAACGAGGGCTTCGCCGACGCCGTCATCGAGGAGCTGGAGCTCGAGCCTGACACGGCGGTCTTCTTCCACGACTACCACCTCTACCTCGCCCCGCGCTTCGTCCGCGAGCGCGCGCCCGAGGCGTTGCTCGCCCACTTCATCCACATTCCCTGGCCGCAGACCGACTACTGGCACGTCCTGCCCGACCCGATCCGGCGCGCGATTCACGAGGGCCTGCTCGCCAACGACGCGATCGGCTTCCACACGCACCGCTGGAAGCTGAACTTCCTGCGCGCGGCGTCCGACCTGGCGGGCGCGGACTGCAACTTCGCCGAGAGCGTGGTCGACCACGACGGGCGCAGGACGCTCGCGACCGTGCACCCGATCTCGATCGACCCGGCGGAGTTCGAGGAGCTCGCGCAGAGCGAGCGGGTGCTGGCCGCCGAGCGGGAGCTGGTCGCGCGCCGGCCGGAGCGGCTGATCCTGCGCGTCGACCGGACCGACCCGTCGAAGAACATCGTCCGCGGCTTCCGGGCCTACGAGCTGTATCTCGAGGCGCACCCCGAGTCGCGCGGCAGGGTCGGGATGCTGGCGCTGCTCGACCGCTCGCGCGTGGACATCCCGGAGTACTCGGAGTACGTGGCCGCGATCCAGCGCGAGGCACGCCGGGTGAACGACCGCTTCCAGCAGAACGGCTGGACGCCGCTCGAGGTCGCGATCGAGGACGACTTCCTGGGCGCGCTCGCCGCCTACAAGCAGTTCGACGTGCTGCTCGTGAACGCGATCTTCGACGGGCTGAACCTCGTCTCGAAGGAGGCGCCGCTTCTGAACGAGCGCGACGGCGTGGTGATCCTCTCGGAGAACGCGGGCGCTCACGAAGAGCTGGGCGAGTGGGCGCTGACCGTGAATCCGTTCGACGTCGCCGGCCAGGCGGAGGCGCTGCATCAGGCGCTGTCGATGCCGCTGGCCGAGCGGCGCGAGCGGATCGAGGCGATCCGCGCCCAGGTGCGCGAGCACGACGTCGCCAGCTGGGTCGAGGGCCAGCTCGCCGACCTCGACCGCTGCGCCGGAAACGCGCTTCTGAGGGACTAGGGTAGGCAGCGCAATGCGCTGTCCGAGCTGCGGGACCGAGAACCGGGAAGGGCGCAAGTTCTGCGCGGAGTGCGGGAGCCCGCTGGCTACGGCCTGCCCCGCGTGTGGCGCGGCCAACGAGCCGGGCGAGCGCTTCTGCGGCGAGTGTGGCTCTCCGCTGGCCGCCGCCACGGCTCCGCCGCCCGCCCGTGAGGGCCCCGCGGCTGAGCGCCGGCTCGTGTCGGTGCTCTTCGCCGACCTGGTCGGCTTCACGCGGCTGTCCGACTCGCGGGACGCGGAGGAGGTGCGGGAGCTCCTCTCACGCTACTTCGACTCCTGCCGGCGGATCATCGCGCTCTACGGCGGGACGGTCGAGAAGTTCATCGGCGACGCGGTCATGGCCGTGTGGGGCACGCCGACGGCGACCGAGGACGACGCCGAGCGGGCGGTGCGGGCGGCGCTCGACCTCGTCGCGGCGGTCTCCGCGCTGGGGCAGGAGGTCGGCGAGGAGGAGCTACGGGCACGCGCGGGCGTCCTGACCGGCGAGGCGGCGGTCACGGTCGGTGCAACGGGCGAAGGGATGGTCGCGGGCGACCTCGTCAACACGGCTTCGCGGGTGCAGTCTGCGGCCGAGCCCGGCAGCGTCTTCGTCGGTGAGGCAACCCGCCGCGCGACCGAGCAGACAATCGTCTACGAGGAGGCCGGCTCGTTCGAGCTCAAGGGCAAGGAAGGGTCGGTGCCGCTCTGGAAGGCGCGCCGCGTCGTCTCGGGGCTGCGCGGGTCGCTGAAGTCGGAAGCGCTGGAAGCGCCGTTCGTCGGCCGCGATCGCGAGCTGCAGCAGATCAAGGACCTGTTCCACACCTGCGCAGCCGAGCGCAGGGCACATCTGGTCTCGGTCACCGGAATCGCAGGGATCGGCAAGTCGCGGCTCGCGTGGGAGTTCTACAAGTACTTCGACGGGATCGCCGAGACCGTCTACTGGCACCGCGGACGCTGCCTGCCCTACGGCGAGGGCGTGACCTACTGGGCGCTCGCCGACATGGTGCGGATGCGCTGCCGGATCTCGGAGGACGAGGAGCCCGCGAGTGCCGCGGGGAAGTTGCGGGCGGCGCTCGAAGAGCACATCCTCGACCAGGAGGAGCGGGCCTTCGTCGAGCCGCGCCTGGGGCAGCTGCTCGGGCTCGCCGAGCACGAAGGGCGCGACCGGCAGGAGCTGTTCGGTGCCTGGCGCCTGTTCTTCGAGCGCCTTGGCGACACCTACCCGACGGTGCTCGTCTTCGAGGACATGCAGTGGGCGGACGCGAGCCTGCTCGACTTCGTCGAGTACCTGCTCGACTGGTCGCGGAACCACCCGCTGCTCGTGGTCACGCTCGCCCGGCCGGAGCTCCTCGAGAAGCGGCCGACCTGGGGCGCCGGCCAGCGGAGCTTCACCTCGCTCTTCCTCGAGCCCCTGCCGCCGGAGGCGATGGAGGAGCTGCTCGAAGGGCTCGTGCCCGGCCTGCCCGAGGCCGTCCGGGAGCAGATCCTCGAACGGGCCGAGGGCGTGCCGCTCTACGCCGTCGAGACGGTGCGGATGCTGCTCGACCGAGGCCTGCTCGTGCAGCAAGGCTCTGCGTACGAGCTGGCCGGCCCCGTCGAGGCGCTCGAGGTACCCGAGACGCTGCACGCTCTGATCGCCGCCCGGCTCGACGGGCTCGATCCCGACGAGCGGAGGGTGCTCGAGGACGGCGCCGTGCTCGGAAAGACGTTCACGCGACAGGCTGTCTCGGCGCTCTCGGGGATCGACGACGAGCGGCTCGGCCCGCTGCTCGAAGCGCTCGTCCGCAAGGAGGTGCTCGGCGTCCAGGCAGACGCGCGGTCGCCGGAGCACGGGCAGTACGGCTTCCTGCAGGACCTCGTCCGCCACGTCGCCTACGGGACGCTCTCCAGGCATGAGCGGCGGATCCGGCACCTGGCGGCGGCCGACTACCTGACGGTCGCTTTCCCCGCCGAGCTCGACGAGGTGATCGAGGTTGTCGCCTCGCACTACGTGAACGCCTTCGAGGCGGTGCCGGACGCCGAGGATGCGACGGAGATCAAGCGCCGCGCCGTCGAGATGCTGGCGCAGGCGGGCGAGCGGGCGGCATCGCTGGCGGCGGCGGCCGAGGCGCGGCGGTACTTCGAGCAGGCGGCTGAGCTGACCGACGACACGGCGGAGCGTGCCGCTCTTCTCGCGCGGGCCGGCGAAATGGCCGGCCGCGCAGCCGACCCCGAGGGGGCCCGCGCCCTGCTCGAGGAGTCGATCACGGTCTTCGAGCAGGTTGGAGACACACACGGAGCGGCGAGATCGGCGGGATTGCTCGGCTTCGCGCTCGCCTTCACCGGCCACCGCGAGGAGGCTCTCGCGCAGGAGGAGCGCGCCTTCGAGGTGATCTCGCAGGATCCGCCGAGCGAGGAGCTCGCCGTCCTCGCCGGTCGGCTCGCCCTGACCTACTGGTTCCTCGGCGACCTCGAGCGCAGCGCCGAGAGGGCCGAGCTGGCGTTGGACCTGTCAGAGAGATATGGGTACGTCGAGCCCCTTGGCCGGGCGCTCCGCGCGAAGGCTGCGGTCGCCTTCAGCCGGGGCCACGTCGAAGAGTCGGCCGCCTATGCGAAGCACGCGCTCGACCTTTCGCTCCGTCACGACCTGCTGCTGGACGCCAGCACCGGGTACTTCGTCGCCTCGGACAGCGAGTTCCGCCTCGACCGCTACGAGGCCGCGCTCGAACTGCTCCGCGACTCGCTCGCGCTGGCGCGCAAGCTCGGCTCGCGACCGTACGAGTTCGCGGCCCTGGCGGAGATGACCTACCCGCTCTACATGCTCGGGCGCTGGGACGAGGCGCTGAGCATGCTCCCCGAGCCGACCGAGGAGCAGACGCAGTCGGGTGGCGTCCTGCTCAGCCTGCTCACCGCAGTCCTCGAGATCCACTTGCAGCGTGGCCGGAGCGAGGAGGCGCGCCGGCTGTTCGCGCTCTTTTCCCATCTCGAGGGCTCGCAGGACCGACAGGATCGCTCTTGCTACCTCGGCGCCAGCGCCTCGCTGGAGCTTGCCGAGGGCCGGCTGCGGGAGGCGCTCGCCGACGCCGAGGCTGCGATGGAAGCGTCGATGACGCTCGGCTATGCACAGCAGGCTCTCAAGCAGGGGGCTGTCGTGGCCATGGAGGCTGCGCTCCGGCTCGGCGACCGGGAGAAGGCCGACGAGCTGATCGCGTTCCTGGAGGAGCCGCCCCCGGGCAGGCGGGCGCCCTTCCTCGACGCGCAGGCCCACCGCTTTCGAGGGCGGCTCTCCGGAGACGAGGCGGAGTTCCGCGCCGCCGAGGAGATCCTGCGCGAGCGCCGACTGCCGTTCTGGCTCGCCGTCGTCCAGCTCGAGCACGCGGAGTCGCTTGCGGCGAGCGGCCGGCATGGCGAGGCGGGGCCGCTGCTCGCCGAGGCCCGAGAGAGCCTCGAGCGGCTGGAGGCGACGCCGTGGCTCGAGCGGCTGGCCGAGGCTTCCGGCCGGCTCGAAGCCGTGGCGGGCTGATGGCCCGCGTCGCGCGGGCGGAGCTGCGCCCGCTCAACCCGGCGACGCTCGAGCCGGTCGGGTCGGTTCTGGTCTCGGCGCCGGAGGAAGTGGCCGAGGCGGTCTCGGATGCCCGGCTCGCGGCCGAGCGGTGGGAGGAGAGCTCCTTCGCCGAGCGGCGGGCGCTGCTCGGGCGGGTCGCGGCGGCGGTGCTCGATTCGGCCGACGAGATCGCCGCGACCGTCACCGCGGAGACGGGCAAGCCGCTGCTCGAGTCCTACACGGCCGAGTTGTTCGTCGCGCTCGACAACCTCCTGTGGGCGGCCTCGAACGCCGGGCGCGTGCTTCGGCCCGAGCGGCTGCGCTTTCCGCAGCCGCACCTGCGGCACAAGCGCGGGTGGCTGCTCTACGAGCCGCTGGGGGTCGTCGCCGTCGTCTCGCCGTGGAACTTCCCGTTCGGGATTCCGTTCACCCAGGCCGCTTTCGCGGTCGCCGCCGGGAACGCGGTCGTGGTCAAGCCCTCGGAGCTGGCGCCGCTCTCGGGCGCGTGGCTGGAGCGCCTCTTCCCGAACGGGCTCGTGCGCGTCGTCCAGGGCGGGGCCGAGGCGGGCGAGGCGCTGGTACGCGCGCCGGGAACGGCGAAGGTCGTCTTCACCGGCTCGGGCGCGACCGGGCGACGGGTTGCGGTGGCAGCCGGCGAGCGGCTGCGACCGGTGACGCTCGAGCTCGGCGGAAAGGACCCGATGCTCGTCTTCGAGGACGCCGACCTCGACCGGGCCGTCGCGGGCGCGCTCTGGGGCGCATTCGCCAACTGCGGGCAGGTCTGCTCCGGGGTCGAGCGGATCTACGTCTCGCGGCCGGTGTTCGAGCCGTTCGTCGAGGAGCTGGCTCGTCGCGCGGGCTCGCTGCGGATCGGGCGCGGCGACGAGCTGCAGACGGAGCTCGGGCCGCTGATCAGCGAAGAGGCGCGGGCCCGGGTCGAGGAGCTGGTCGAAGACGCCGGCGCGGACGTGCGCCTGGGCGGCGGGCGACCGGATGTGGGCCTGCCGGGCTGGTTCCACGAGCCGACGATCCTGACGGGGGTCGACCGTGAGGCGCGGATCGAGCGCGAGGAGATCTTCGGCCCGGTGGTGACGGTGGCGCCCTTCGGCGACGAGGACGAGGCGGTGCGGCTCGCGAACGGCTCGTCGTTCGGGCTTGGCGCGAGCGTCTGGACGCGCGACCTCGAGCGCGCGCAGCGGCTGGTGCGGCGGTTGGATGCAGGCTCGGTCTGGACGAATGACCTCTCCTACTCGTACGGCACCGGCCAGGCCTCGTGGGGCGGCACGAAGGAGTCGGGCTTCGGGCGAACACACTCCAAGCACGGGCTCTACGAGCTCTCGCGGGTGAAGTTCGCCGACCTCGACCGCGGCCGGGTGCCGGTTCCGTGGTGGTACCCGTACGGCGCGGATGCGGTCGAGGGCTTCCGCGGGATGGCCGGCGTGCTCTACGGCGAGGGGCTCGGACGCAAGCTGGAAGCGGCCTGGCGCCACCGCCGCGGCCTCTATGCGCTCGGACGACGGTACCTTTCCGGCTTGTGAACGAGCTTTCCCACGTGGACGAGAGCGGCGCCGTTCGGATGGTGGACGTCGGCTCGAAACCGGTCCAGCGCCGGCGCGCCCGGGCCCGCGCGGTTGTCCGCATGGCTCCGGAGACCGCGGCGCGGCTCGCCGGGCTGCCGAAGGGCGATGCGCTGGCCGCGGCGCGCCTCGCAGGGATCATGGCCGCCAAGCACACGGCCGAGCTCATCCCCCTGTGCCACCCGCTTCCGCTGACGCACGTCGCGGTCGAGCTCTTCGTCGCAGAGGGCGCCGTCGAGATCGAGGCCTCCGCGGAGACGACGGCCCAGACCGGCGTCGAGATGGAGGCGCTCGTCGCCGCGTCGGTGGCCGCGCTGACCGTCTACGACATGGCCAAGGGCGTCGACCCGGCGATGGAGATCGGCGAGATCCGCCTGCTGGAGAAGGTGAAGGAGTGAAAGCCGCGGTCATCACCGTCTCGGACGGCGTGTCCGAGGGCACGCGCGAGGACGAGAGCGGCGACCTGCTCGCCGGCTTGCTCGCGGAGGAGGGCTACGAGGTCGAGCGGCGCGTCGTGCCCGACGACCGGGACGCGATCGCCGAGGCGATCGCCGAGCTGGCCGAGGAATCCGCGCTCGTCCTGACCACCGGCGGCACCGGCCTCGGCCCGCGCGACGTCACGCCGGAGGCAACCGCCGACGTGCTCGAGCGGCCCGCGCCGGGGATCGCCGAGGCCCTGAGGGCGGACGCGCTGGTGAAGACGCCACACGCCCTGCTCTCGCGTGGCCTCGCCGGCGTGCGGGGTCAGACCCTGGTCGTCAACCTCCCCGGCTCGCCGGGCGGCTGCCGCGACGGGTTCGAGGTTCTGCGACCGGCGCTCGCGCATGCGCTGAAGCTGCTCGCCGGTGAGCCGACAGCGCACCGCCAGACATGAGCGCGCTCGCCTACCCGGCGCGATTCGCGCGGCTCGTCAAGTTCGAGCACACGGTCTTCGCGCTGCCGTTCGCCTATGTCGGCGCCTTCCTCGCCGTCGACGCGGTGCCGTCTGCGCACGACCTGCTCTGGATCACGGTCGCGATGGTCGGCGCCCGCTCGCTCGCGATGGGGCTCAACCGCCTGATCGACGCCGGGCTCGACGCGCGCAACCCGCGCACCGCGAGCCGCGAGCTTCCCTCCGGCCTGTTGTCGACCACGCAGGTCGTCCTCTTCTGCGCGGCCTCGCTCGCGGTGTTCCTCGTCGCCGTCTTCCAGCTGAATCCGCTCGTGCACTGGCTCTGGCCCGTCCCCGTCGTGGGCTTCGTCATCTACCCGTACCTGAAGCGCTGGACCTGGTGGTGTCACCTCTGGCTCGGCGCGGTGGACGGGCTGGCTCCGATCGGCGCCTGGGCCGCGATCACCGGGACGATCCCGTGGGAGGCCTGGGCGCTCGGCGGTGCGGTCGCGCTCTGGGTCGCCGGCTTCGACCTCTTCTACTCGCTCCTCGACGCCGAGATCGACCGCGCGCAGGGGCTGCAGTCGATCGCCGTGCGCTTCGGGGAGCGAGGCGTCTTCCGGGCCGCCCGCCTCTTTCACGCAGGCACCATCGCGCTGCTCGCCGCGGCCGGGGCCGGCCTCGATGCCGGCGCGTTCTACTGGATCGGGGTGGCCGTGGTCGCCGCGCTCCTCGCCTACGAGCACTCGCTCGTCCGCCCCGGCGACCTGCGCCGGCTCGACGCGGCCTTCTTCACCATGAACGGCGTCATCTCGGTCGCGTTCTGCCTCTTCGTCCTGCTGGACGTCCTGTGATCCACGCGGCCGGGCTCGAGAAGCGCTACGGCTTCAAGCGCGTGCTCTCGGGGCTCGACTTCGAGCTTCCGCGTGGCGGTTTTCTGGTCGTCACCGGGCCGAACGGCTCGGGCAAGACGACGCTCTTGCGGCTCTGCGCCGGTCTTGCGATTCCCAGCGCCGGCACGCTGGAGGTCGAGCCGGGGCGCGGGCGGATCGGCTACCTCGGGCACGAGCCGCTCGTCTACCGCGAGCTGACCGTGCTCGAGAACCTCGACCTCTACGGGCGGCTCTACCGGGTGCCCGAGCGGCGCGAGCGGATCGGGATGCTGCTCGAGCGCTTTGGCCTCTGGGAGGCGCGCCGCGAGCGGGCCTCGGCGCTCTCGCGCGGCCAGCTGCAACGGCTGGCGCTCAGCCGGGCGCTGCTGCACAAGCCCGAGCTCTTGATCCTGGACGAGCCGTTCTCCGGTCTCGACGCCGACGGCGCAGAGCTGCTCGACCGCGAGCTCGCGGGGATGCGAGAGCGGCGGACGCTGCTCGTCTCGACGCACGACCCGGAGCGGATCGCACCGCTCAGGACGGGAGCGCTCGCTCTTGGCTAGGCTTCGCTTGCGAAGCCGTGTGGAGGCCGGGCCGGCTTTGCCGGTGCGGCCGGTCCTAACGTACTTCGGAGATGCAGCAGTGCTGGCGCGGAAGGACCTGCGCCTCGAGCTACGTGCCCGCGACACCCTGCCGGCGATGCTGCTCTTCGTCCTCTCCGTGCTGGCGGTCTTCCACTTCGCACTGCCATCGGGCTCCTCGCGGCTCGCGGCCTTCGGCCTCCTCTGGGTGGCGATCATCTTTACGGCGCTGCTCGGCCTCGGGCGCGCCTTCGTCGCCGAGCGCGAGCAGGGCCTGCTCGACGCGCTCGTGCTCGCGCCGGTCGACCGGAGCACGATCTGGCTCGCCAAGGGAATCGCGACCCTCGCTTTCCTGGTCGTCGCCGAGCTCGTCGCGCTGCCGGCCTTCGCGGTCTTCTTCACGCCGGTCTCGTGGGCCACGATCGCAGGCGTGCTGCTCGCCGACCTCGGCATCTGTGCGGTCGGCGTCCTGCTCTCGGCGATGGCGGCGGCGGGCCGCGCCCGCGAGCTGCTGCTGCCGCTGCTCTTCCTACCGCTCGCGCTGCCGATCGTGATCGGCGGCGTCGGCGCCAGCGTCGCCCAGAGCTCCGGGAAGTACCTCGCCTTCCTCGCGCTCTATGACGCGATCTTCGCCCTGCTCGCCTGGGCGTCGTTCGAGTACGTCGTCACCGAGTGACGGCCGCACAGATCGCCTCGATGTGGCGATGGCCGGTCCCGCAGCAACCGCCGAAGACGGCCAGGCTCGGAACTCGCTCCCGCAACGCGCGGTAGTCGGCCGCGAGCGCGTCCGGGTCGCCGGGATCGAGCTCGGCGGACTCGTCGAGCTCCTCGTGGCTCTTGCTCGAGGCATTGGCCCGCAGTCCCCGAAGCCGCTCCAACCACGGCGCCGGCTGTAGCTCCCCCGCGAAATGCTCGGGGTGCGCGCAATTGATCATGAAGTACTCGGGCGCGCCGGCGGTCTCCGCGTCGACCTGCTCGATCGCATCTCCGATCGACTGCCCGCTCGGCAGACGTCCGTCCGTCTCGACCGTGAACGAGATCACGACCGGCATCGCGGCGCTTTTCGCAGCGCGAGCGATCCCGATCGCCTCGTCCGCGTAGGTCAGCGTCAGCGCGCTGATCACCTCGGCGCCGGCGCCGGCGAGCGTGCCGACCTGCACGCTGTGGTAGCCCTCCGCGTCCGCGGCGGACATGGCCCCGTCGACGCGATAGGCGTCGCCGCGCGGGCCGACGCAGCCGCAGACGACGACCTCGGGCTTGCCGGCGGCCTCGCGCTTCAACTGCTGGATCAGCGCGACTCCGCGGCGGTTCACGTCCTCGAGCGCCTCGGGCGAGTAGCCGAGCTTCTCGCCCCAGTCGCGGCTCGCGCGCCAGGTCGGAGCGTCGAGGATGATCCCGACGCCGTAACGGCGCGCGATCTCCAGATAGGGCTGGTAGTAGGCGTGGAGCGCCTCGCGTCCGGCGGGGTCGTCCAGGAGTGGAAACGAGGCGAACTCGGGGAGCTCGAAGCCGTGCTCGAAGATGAGCTCGGTCTCCATCCCGCCGTCGGTGATGAAGGTGCCGTCGAGAGCGGTCATGTCGCCGCGGCCACCGGCTCGGTGTGGCGGGCAAGTCGGCGCGCCTCGCGCGGGTCGGGCCACATCGCGATCAGCGCGCCGAGCAGGAAGACCAGACCGGCCAGCCAGACGAACGGCACCAGCGGGTTGACGAGCACCTTGAGCACGACCGAGCCGTCCTTGTTGAACTGGTCGCCGATCACGAACAGATCCTGGGCGCGCAGCCAGTCGGTGTGGATCGAGACCTCGTTCGAGGTCTGCTGCTCGGCCGGGTACTCGTTCTTGCCGGCGCTCAGGGTCGCGACCTGGCTGTTCCCGCGCCAGACCGCGAGCCTCGCCCGCTCCTCGAGGTCGTTCGGCCCGTTGCGCACGGTCGCCCCCAGGTAGTGCAGCCGGTAGCCGCGGATCGACATCGACTGGCCGGGCTGCAGGTGCCGCACCTTCGTAGTGCCGTACGCGTTCCCGGCGATTCCGATCGCGAGCAGGACGATCGCCGCGTGGACGACGTAGCCGCCGTAGCGGCGGCGGTTCCGCGAGACGAGCGACTCGAACGCGCCGAGCCACGTCCGCTCTCCGAGCGCCTTGCGCGCCCGCGTCCCGCGGACGAACTCGAGCGCGATCGCGGCGAGCACGAAGACGCTGAACGTGTATGCGATCAGCGCGGGGACGCTGGAGCCGGCGCCCAGCGCGAGCAGCACGGCGCCCGCGACGAGCGCGGCCACCGTCGGCCAGACCAGGCTCGCGCCGAGCGACCGCAGCGAGGTTCGCCGCCACGCGACCAGCGGGCCGATTCCCATCAGCAGCAGGAGCGGCAGCCCGAACACGCGCAGGAAGAAGTCGAAGTACGGCGCGCCGACGGTGATCTTCTCGCCGCGCACCGCCTCCGAGAGCAGCGGGAACGCGACCCCCCAGAGCACCGTCAGCGTGAAGGCGACGAGCAGCAGGTTGTTGTAGAGGAACGCCGCCTCGCGCGAGGCGAGCGACTCGAGGCGCGTTCGCGTCCGCAGCAGCGGCAGCCGCCAGAAGATCAGCGCGGTCGAGAAGATCGCCGCCGCGACGATGAAGCCGAGGAACCACGCGCCGATCGGCGACTGGGCGAAGCTGTGGATCGAGCTGAGCACGCCGCTCCGGGTCAGGAACGTCCCGAACAGCGAAAGGCAGAACGCGAGCGAGACGAGCACCGCGTTCCAGACGCGGAGCATGTTCTTCTTCTCCTGCACCATCACCGAGTGCAGGAAGGCCGTCGAGGCGAGCCACGGCATCAGCGCCGCGTTCTCGACCGGGTCCCAGCCGTAGTAGCCGCCCCAGCCGACCTCCTCGTAGGCCCACTTGGCGCCGAGCAGGATCCCGATCCCGAGGGCGGCCCAGGCGAGCAGCGTCCAGCGGCGCGTGACGACGATCCAGCGCTCGTCGTTGCGGCCGGAGAGGAGCGCGCCGGCGCAGAAGGCGAAGGGGATCGTCATCCCGACGTAGCCGAGGTAGAGGAGCGGTGGGTGGATCATCATGTACGGGTTCTGCAGGCTGGGGGTGAGGCCGGCGCCGTCGGCCGGCGCGGCGGCGCGCGCGAACGGGCTCGCGACGAAGGTGAGCACGAAGGCGAAGAAGGCGGCGATCGCGCCGAGGACGGGGACCGTCCACGGGAGCAGGCGGCGGATCAGCGAGCGGTTGAGCAGCACCGCGGCCGAGCCGAGCCCGGTGAGGACAAAGAGCCAGAGCAGCAGCGAGCCCTCCTGGCCGCCCCAGAAAGCGGTCAGGTAGTACGGGAACGGCAGCTTGCGGCTCGAGTGCTCGGCGACGTACGTGAACGAGAAGTCGCGCGTACGGAAGGCGTTCAGGAGCACGAACGCGGCGACCCCCGTCGCGGCGAAGGCGCCGATGAACGCGTTCCGCGCCGACTCGTGCAGGCGCCGGCGGGCGCGGTACGCGGCGAAGCTGCCGGCGAGCGCCGCGTAGAGGGCGAGGCCGAGAGCGACGAAGAGGGCGGCGCGGCCCAGGTCAGCCACGCCGCGAGTCTAGCCGGAGGCGGTCCGCGCCGGTTCTGCGATCATGCAGGGAGTTTCTGTGCTCGCCCGCCTGCGTCACATCCCTCTTGTCGCCTTCGCCGCCGGCGCCGCGCTCCTGTTCGGGACGGCGCTGGCGCTCATCTTCTTCTACGCGCCGATCGACGCCGACCAGGGGCTCTCGCAGAAGATCTTCTACATCCACGTGCCGATCGCGCTGACCGCGTACGCCTGCTTCGGCTGGGGCGCGTGGAAGGCTTTCCAACACCTCCGCACGCGGGCGCCGGGTGCCGACCTCGAGAGCTACGCGGCGATCCACCAGGGCGTCATCTTCGGCGCTCTGACGCTGCTCACCGGGTCGATCTGGGCGCGGATCTCGTGGGGCCGCTGGTGGACCTGGAGCTCGAACCAGCTCGTGACCTTTCTGATCCTGTTCCTGTTCTACTCGGCGTACTTCATGCTGCGCTACTCGGTCGAGCCGGGGCCCGCGCGCGCGAACATGTCGGCGGTGTACGCGCTGTTCGGCGTTGTGCTGATCCCGATCAGCTGGCTCTCGATCCGGATCGCGAACGACTACATCCACCCGACGGTCTTCACGACCCATGGGCCGCAGATGTCGGGGTCGATGTTCTTCGCGTTCTGCGTCTCCTGGGCGGGACTGTTAGCGCTGGCGGCCACGATGTACCGGATCGAGCTGGCGGGGAAGCGGCTCGACGCGCGGTTACGTGAGCTGCGGGAGCTTCTGGCTTGAGCGCTAGTGAGAAATACGTTGCGGCGGCGTACCTGGTGCTGTTCGTCGCGTTGCTGGTCTGGGTGGTGATCATCGCGGCCAAGCTGGCGCGGCTCGAGCGGGACGTCGGCGAGCTGGCTGAGCTCGCGCGCCGGCGGGTCGAGCGCCAATCGGAGAGCGAAGAGCGCGAAGAGGTCTCCGTCTGACGCTCGTCCGGCTCGGCTCGCGCGGCTCGCGGCTCGCCCTGACGCAGGCCGAGCAGGCGGGTGAGCTGCTGCGCCGGCCCGGCGTCGAGATCGCGCTCGTACCGATCACGACCGCGGGCGACCGCGACCGGACGAAGCCGTTCGGCGAGATCGGAGCGCGTGGCGTCTTCGTCAAGGAGATCGAGGAGGCGCTGCTGGCCGGGCGGATCGACGTGGCCGTGCATTCGGCCAAGGACATGACCTCGTCGGACACGGAGGGGCTCACGGTCGGCGCGTACCTGGCGCGGGAGGATCCACGCGATGCGCTGTGCGGCGTCGCAGAGCTGGGTCAGGGGATGCGCGTCGGCACCGCGTCGGTGCGGCGGCGGGCGCAGCTGCTGGCGCTGGAGCCGTCCCTGTCCATCGAGCCGCTGCGGGGGAACATCGACACGCGGCTGCGCAAGCGCCGCGAAAGAGGGCTCGACGCGATCGTGCTCGCGGCGTGCGGGCTCGACCGGCTGGGGTTGGCGGCGGAGATCGGCCGGCGGCTGTCGCCGGAGGAGATGCTGCCGGAGGCCGGGCAGGGGGCGCTGGCCCTGCAGGTTCGAACCGGGGAGGAGAGTCTGGTGGCCGAGGCCGACGATGCGGAGACGCGGCGCCGGGTCGAGGCCGAGCGGGAGTGCGTGTTCGCGCTCGGCGGCGGCTGCCTGGCGCCGGTGGCGGCCCATCACGACGGCGAGACCCTGACGGCGCTGGTAGCGGCCGAGGACGGCAGCTGGGTCGAGCGGCGCAGCGGCTCCGACCCGGCTGCGCTCGCAGCCGAGCTGGCAACCCTGGTCGCCTCGTGAGCCCGCGGCCCGGCTGTTGAGAAATCGTCACAAACCCGGGACCCTTCCGTCACAGACACGCGCGCCCCTGCGCGCTACCGTGAACTTCCCCCGGGTGGGTGGGGGTTAGGGATGGGGCCCGCTTCTGGGCGTCTGCGCGTCGTCGTCACGCGGCCGGCCGAGCAGGCCGGGGAGCTGGCGGGGCGGATCGAGGCGCTTGGGCACGAGGTCGTGCTCTGTCCGCTGATCGAGATCGAACCCGTCGGGCCGGAGGCCGTCGACACGTCCGGCTACGACTGGGTGGTCGTCACCAGCCCGCGCGGCGCGCGCGAGCTCGCCCACCGGCGGCGCGGGAGGCTCCCGGCGGTCGCAGCCATCGGCCCAGGCACCGCGGCCGCGCTGCGCGAGCACCGAATCGAGCCGGCGCTCGTCCCGGCCGTCTCGACGCAGGAAGGCCTCGTCGCAGAGCTCCCGCGGACGCCCGGGCGGGTCCTCTTCGCCGGCGCCGAGGAGGCTCGCCCCTTTCTCGCCGAGGCGCTCGGCGCCGACACGGTCGCCCTCTACCGCACCCGTGCGCTCCGGCCGGTCATTCCGCCGGAGGGCGAGCTCGTCGTGCTGGCCTCGGCCTCGGCCGCGCGGGCCTACGGCGGCCTCGGGCTCGGCCTGCCGGCGGTCTCGATCGGCCCGGAGACCACACGCGAAGCCCGCGCTCAGGGGGTCGAGGTGATCGGCGAGGCCGAGACCCACGATCTCGACGGCCTCGTGGCGGCGGTCGCCGCCGTCCGCATTTAGACGGCCGCACGGGCAGAGCCCGCACGGCCTCTTCGACGGCATCGCAAGCGACACTCATACGGCCGCACGGGCAGAGCCCGCACGGCCTTTCCGACGGCATCGCGAGCGACGCCTTAGGGTCCCGGCGTGGTCATCACCTTCCTGTCCGACTTCGGCCTGCAGGACGACTTCGTGGGCACGTGCCACGGCGTCATCAAGCGGATCGCGCCCGAGGCGGAGATCATCGACATCACCCACGGGATCCCGCCCCAGCACGTCCTCCAAGGGGCGCTCGTGCTCTCCAACACGCTGCCGTACATGCCCGATGGCGTCCACCTCGCCGTCGTCGACCCCGGCGTCGGCGGGCACCGGCGGCCGCTGGCTCTGCGTACCGGCGACGGTCGCCTGCTCGTGGGCCCGGACAACGGGCTGTTGCTACCCGCCGCCGACCGGCTCGGGGGAGTCGAGGCCGCGCACGAGCTCGCGAACCCGGACTACGCACTCGACACCGTGTCGCGCACCTTCCACGGCCGCGACCTGTTCTCTCCCGCGGCGGCGCACCTCTCGCGCGGAGTGGCGATCGAGGAGCTCGGCCCGCCGGTCGACCCGCTTGCGCTAGTTCGGATCGAGGTGCCCGAGCCCGAGGTCGGCCAGAACCGGATCCGTGCGACGGCGCTCTACGTCGACCACTTCGGGAACATCCAGCTCAATCTGCGCCGAGAGCACCTCGAGGAGGGAGCCGTTCAGCCGGGCGTGACCGTCGAGCTGGAGCTGGCGCTCGAGCGCTACTACGCGACGGCGGCCAGGACCTTTGCAGACGCGCGCCCCGGCGACGTGATCCTCTACGAAGACGCCTACCGAAACGTGGCGATCGCGATCAACGGCGGCAGCGCGGCGGAGACCTTTGGCGCCGCGCCCGGCCAGGAAGTTCGGATCCACCTGCGGACGCCTTGAAGGGATCG